>NZ_JBQCCV010000001.1:0-4725 GCF_051961875.1 Intrasporangium sp.
GAGTTCTACTGGGGCCACATCCGACAGGCCGAGGGCGACGCCGTCGCCGACGGGCTCTCGTCGGTCGTCGAGTACGAGGACTTCCTCAGGGGCCTCGAGGCGGGCGCGCCGGACCAGTCGATCCTCGACCGGATCCGTGACTACAACGAGGTCGACGTGAGGTCCACCTTGGCGCTGCACGAGTGGCTGGAGGAGCGGCGCGTCGAGCTCGAGGCGCGCGGCCACGAGCTGTCCCGGCCGGGGGCCCGCGAGGTGAAGGAGATCGGCGACGCGGAGCGCGCCGAGATCGAGCTCACCGAGCGGCTCGTCGCGTCGGGGCACGAGCTGCTCGCCGGGTGCGTCGGGTGGCACCGGCGCGAGCAGCGGCCCGAGTGGTGGGACTACTTCCGCTACCAGTACCTCGAGACGGAAGAGCTCATCGAGGACGGCACGGCGATCGGCGGCATCACCGGGGTCGAGTTCGTCGAGAAGGTGAAGCGTTCCAACGTCTGGCGCTACTCGTTCCCGCCCCAGGAGTGCCGAGCCGCAGTCGGCCAGTACATCTCCGACGTCGACACCCTCGAGAACGTCGGCAAGGTACTCGCCCTCGACCCGCAGGGCGGTTCGGTCACCCTCTCGATGGGGGCAGGGAAGCAGCCCCCGATGCCGCGCGGTCTGGGCAAGCCCGGACCGGTCCGCGACGAGGTCCTCCGGGACAGCATCGCGCGGACGGGTGAGCTCGTGCTCGCCGGTGGGGCCAACCTCGCCACCAGGCTCCTCGAGCGCGTTGTTCCTCCCGCCACTGCGCTCACCCCGCGCGACGGGGAGTCGGCCGGCGAAGCCGTCGTGCGCATCGGCCGGTCACTCGACGGGCAGGTGCTCGCGGTCCAGGGTCCCCCCGGCACCGGCAAGACGCGGTCGGGCTCCGCCCTCATCCGGGCCCTGCTCGACGACGGCCTGCGGGTGGGCGTCACCGCCCAGTCCCACGCCGTCATCCTCAACCTGCTCGCGGAGGTGGGTCGGCCGGCGATCCACAAGGACAAGGCGGCATCCGATCCGGATGTCGATGAGGACATCGTCGACGACGGGCCCGCGCTGATCCGGCACGTGACGTCGAACGACGAGATCCATGCGGCGCTCGCCGACGGCACTGCCACGCTCGTCGGCGGGACCGCGTGGCTGTGGTCGCGTCCCGAGATGACCGACGCCGTCGACGTCCTCGTCGTCGACGAGGCCGGGCAGTTCTCCCTCGCCAACACGGTGGCGGTCGCCCCCAGCGCGAGATCGCTCGTGCTCCTGGGCGACCCGCAGCAGCTGACCCAGCCGACGAAGGCGGTGCATCCCTTCGGCTCCGGCGTCTCGGCGCTCGACCACCTCCTCGAGGGGCATGACGTCATCCCGCCCGACCGGGGCGTCTTCCTGGACCGCACCTACCGCATGCACCCCGACCTGACCGGCTTCGTCTCCGAGCTCGCCTATGAAGGCAGGCTCGAGGCAGCCGAGCCCGACGACGGCCATGACCTGCGGCGGGTCGAGATCGCCGCCCGCGGCCTGCTGTCGGGCACGGGCCTGCGCTGGCTCCCCGTGCAGCACACCGTCCCCTCGGCCCAGAGCAGCGTAGAGGAAGCCCTCGTCGTGCGCGGCCTTGTCGACGACCTCCTCAGCGGTACCTGGATGGGCGCCGACGGCCGATGCAGGCCGATCACCCTCGATGACATCCTCGTCGTGGCGCCCTACAACGCTCACGTGGCGACGCTGCAAGGCGCGCTGCCGCCCGGCGCGAAGGTCGGCACCGTCGACAAGTTCCAGGGCCAGCAGGGGGCGGTCGTCATCTACTCGATGGCGAGCACGAGCGCGGTCGACGCGCCGCGCGGCGTGTCGTTCCTCTACGACGTGCACCGGCTCAACGTCGCCATCTCGCGGGCGAAGGCGATGGCCGTCGTCGTCGGCAGCCCAATGCTGCTCGACGCGGCTGTGTCGACGCCGCACGACCTGCGCGCGGTCAATGCGCTGTGCCGTTACGTCGACGAGGCAAAGGAGATCTGACCCACCCCGTCGAGAGGCCAATTCCCGTCGAGAGGCCACCGGACGTCCGCCGCCGGGCGGCGCGCGGTGGCGGGCGGCGCTCGCTCAGACCATCGGCGGCGTCCCCTTTCGCTTGGACCGCATCCTTCACGTCAGTAGCGCCGCCGCAGAATCGCTCGCGCTCACCCATCACCGCGCGCCAGGGGCCCAGGCGCCGTGTTATCGGGCGCCTGAGCCGAACCGGCGCTCCGGGCCTCGCTTCGTTCCTCGCTCGGGTCCTCGCGCCTTGGCTCAGGCGCCGTGTTATCGGGCCGCGACCTCCCAGAGGCGGCCTTCACCCCGGGCAATGGGCAGCGCCTCCCGGAGCCGGCGTGCCGCGAGCTCCGGCACCACGCCGATGTCGACCGCATAGCGCAGCGCGACCGCGGGGGTCCGGACGGTGCCGTAGCGGCAGTGCACCAGCACCCGCTTGCCCTCTGCACGGAACTGGCGCAGCGCCGAGGAGGCATCATCGAGGACAAAGTCGAGGTGCGGGTTCTTCTCCGCCGAGTCCTCATCGTTGAGCCAGAACTCGATGTGGTCGCGCGAGGTCATCCCGGGGGCCGGGATGTCACGCAGGCCCAGGGGGCAGAGCGAGACGACGGCGTCGACGCGCAGCTCCTCGAGGCGGGCGAGGTCGCTGATCGTGCCGAGGATGATCTCCGAGTCGATCGGGTGCGGGACGCCGAGCGGGGCGATCGAGGGGTCGGTCATCGACTCGACGGACGGCCAGGTCCCTGCACGGCGGCCGCCGAGGAAGGTCGACACGGACAGCTCGACGATGTCGTGGGCGCGCAGCCCCGGCCAGCCGTGCACCATCCGGCGCCACTGGGTCGGGACCGCGGACGAGCCGTAGCGAGCACCGAGCAGCGCACCCGCGATGGCGGCGACCGTGTCGGTGTCCCAGCCCGCCCTGACCGCCGCCTGCAACCCCCGCTGCAGGTGCAGGGCCGAGCCGTCCCCGAGGTCGGTCGACGTGATCGCCGCCCAGGCTGCCTGCAGCGCCGTCACCGTGAAGCCGTTGTTCTCGAACTGTGCCGGGGGAGCGCCGGTCGCTTCCTTGATCCACGCCCTCCAGGCGTCCTGGTGCTCGGCGCTGACGAGGTCGAGGCCGCCCAGTAGGTCGAGCCTGCCCTCCGTCACGGCGACCCGGATCGCCTCGGACCAGAGCACGCTCGCATCGCCGGCGAGGGGATCGGTGTGGGTCAGCTCGGCCACCGCCCGGGCAGCACGCGCCGTCGCGTCCCGGTCCGCTGGGCTCGCGATGCCGACCATCGAGGTCCGCATGAGGGCGCCGTTGCCTGCGGTCATGCCGGTCCGGGCATGCAGCTCCCGGCTGGCGGTGCGGAGCCGCTCATGGGCCGGCCCCTGCAGCTCGCGCGCCCGGGTGAGGATGGCCCGGGTCTGCGTACCGACGTCGGTGGCCCCGTCGACGAGCCATTCCTCGAAGCCCTCGGAGATCCGGTCAAGCGCCTCGTCGCTCTCGAGGTCCAGCCCCTCGGCTGCGACCCGCGCCACACAGAGCGTCATCTGGGTGTCGTCGCTCCACTCGCCCGGTTCGTACGGGCCCAGCCCGCCGCCGGCCATGACCGCGTCACCGACCGGGGGCGTGCCCATCTCGTACGGGACACCGAGCGCGTCGCCACAGGCTTGCCCGAGCAGGACTCCGGCCGCGCGGTCGATGGGGATCGGGCGGACAGACAAGCGTGACTCCTTCGTCGGGGCACGGGGCATCGAGGGGAGTCCCCGAGGCGCGGCCACCGTCGAATGTAGCCGGTGTCTCGCACGGGGCCGGCGAGGGCTCGGTCTGCGGACGTCCGAGACCCACCAAGTAGGCTGCGCCCGTGCTCCTACCCCTCACCGTCGCGATCCTCGTGGCCTGCGCGGTGCTGCTCCTGCTGGCCGCGCACCGCCTGTGGCGCGACCGGCTCATCGACGACTCGATCATGGTCCTCAGCGCCGTCATCGAGCTGGCTCTCATCGTCCAGCTCGTCATCGGACTGGCCCAGTCGGGCTCGATCAGGGACGGGTCCGAGCGCGCCACCTACATCGCCTACCTGTTCACGGTCCTCGTCGTGCTGCCCGTCACCGTCTTCATCGCCATCAAGGAGCGGTCGCGCTGGGCCATGGGGGTCGTCCTCGGCGGCGCCGTCGTCGTCGCCATCCTCGTCGCCCGCATCCTGCAGATCTGGCAGCTCAATGTCTGAACCCACCCGCCCCGCCCCCGACGCTCCCACCCCGGACGCCCGCCCCGCCGGCGTGCCCGACGACCACACCGGGCACGGTGCCGGCCGTCTCCTCGTCGCCGTCTACGGCCTGCTCGCGCTGGCGGCCACCGGCCGGTCCGTCCTGCAGATCGTCGAGTACTTCCACCGTGCCCCCGTCTCCTACCTGCTGTCGGCCCTCGCCGCGGTCATCTACATCGTCGCCACCGTCGGTCTGGCCCGCGGGGGCCGGACCTCGGTGCGCGTCGCCGCAGTCGCTGTCGCCATCGAGCTCGTCGGGGTCCTCGTGGTCGGGTCCCTGTCGTACGCGATGCCGCAGGCGTTCCCTGACAAGACGGTCTGGTCACACTTCGGACAGGGCTACGGCTACGTCCCGCTCGTCCTGCCGTTCCTCGGACTGTGGTGGATCTGGCGGCACCGCGCCCTCGTGTCGGGATCGCCGGTGCAAGGAGCACCC
>NZ_JBQCCV010000002.1:0-2607 GCF_051961875.1 Intrasporangium sp.
CACGAAGATGACGGTCAGGATGACCAGCAGGATGGTCAGCGCGAGCTCGTTCGGGGTCTTCTGGCGTGCGGCGCCCTCGACGAGCGCGATCATCCGGTCGATGAACGTCTCGCCCGGCCTGGTCGTGATCCGCACGGCGATCCCGTCGGACAGCACCGTCGTGCCGCCGGTGACAGCGCTACGGTCGCCGCCGGACTCGCGGATGACGGGTGCGGACTCGCCGGTGATGGCGGACTCGTCGACCGTGGCCATGCCCTCGATGACGTCCCCGTCCCCGGGGATGACCTCGTTCGGCCGGACGGTGACAATGTCCCCAATGGCCAGCTCGGAGGCGGCGACCGTCTCGAAGAACCCATCGGCGCGGCGCCGGCGGGCGGTCGTTGTGCGTCGGCTCGCCCGCAGCGAGGCGGCCTGCGCCTTGCCGCGACCCTCGGCGACTGCCTCGGCCATGTTCGCGAACAGCACGGTGGCCCAGAGCCACACGGTGACCGCCCACGAGAACCACGATGGGCTGACGATGGCAGATGCGGTCGTGATGACCGAACCGACCCAGACGACGAACATGACGGGGCTGCGCCAGACGTGGCGCGGGTCGAGCTTGGCGACGGCCTGAGGGAACGTCGTGAGCAGCTGTCGGGACAGCTGCGACAGCGAGGTCGCCGAGCGCCCCGGGCGGATGAGCTGGTCGGCGCGGCGGTCCCGATACCTGGGGTTGATCCGGTTGGCCAACCGGATCAACCCGGTGCCGGTCCTCGCTCCAGAGGTGCGCGTGCTCGTGGACGACACCGGTGTGGACGGGCGGGGCGTTGACGACTGAGTCATGAGAGCGCCTCCGCGAGAGGGCCGAGAGCCAGGGCCGGGAAGAAGGTCAGACCGGTCACGATGATGGCAACTGCAGTGAGCAGGCCCGCGAACGTCGGGGTGTGGGTCGCCAGCGTGCCTGCCGTGGCCGGGCGGCGGCGTTGGGCCACGAAAGATCCCGACAAGGCGAGCACGAGGACGATCGGGACATAGCGGCCGAGGAACATGCACGCGGCCAGCGTCAGGTTGAGGTACGGCGTATCGGCAGAGAGGCCGGCGAACGCGCTGCCGTTGTTGTTCGCTGCCGAGGTATAGGCATACATCACCTCCGTGAGCCCGTGCGGTCCGCTCGCGAACATCTGCGCCGACACGAGCGGCAGCACCATGCCGATCCCGGTGAAGGCCAGAACGAGCGAGGGCATTGTCAGCAAGGACAGGGCGGTGAGGGTGATCTCGCGCCGGCCGATCTGCTTGCCGAGCAGCTCCGGGGTGCGCCCGACCATGAGCCCGGCGATGAAGACAGAGAGGACCGCGATGAGCAGGGCGCCGTACAGGCCAGTCCCCACACCGCCCGGGGACACCTCGCCGAGCATCATCGCGAAGATCGCCCCGCCGCCGCCCAGCGGAGACAGGCTCTCGTGGGCCGAGTTCACCGCTCCCGTCGAGGTGCTCGTCGTGCTCGCTGCGAAGAGCGCCGATGGCCAGACGCCGAAGCGCAGCTCCTTGCCTTCGAGCGCACCGAGCGGCCCGGCCGCCGCGTGGGCCTCCGCCCAGGTGACCGTCGCGACGATGAGGCCCCACAAGCTGGCCATGAAAGCGAGCACCGTCCATCCCTGCCGCCGATCGGCGACCATCACCCCGTAGGTGCGCGGAAGGGAGAACGGGATGACAAGCAGCAGGAAGATCTCGAAGAGGTTGGTGAAGGGGTTCGGGTTCTCAAACGGGTGGGCCGAGTTGGCGTTGAAGTAGCCACCGCCGTTGGTGCCGAGCTCCTTGATCGACTCCTGCGACGCGACGAGCCCGCCCTGGATCACCTGGTGGCCGCCCGAGAGCGTCGTGACCTCCGTCGGCGCGGTGAGGTTCTGGATAACCCCGCCGAGCAGCAGCACGACAGCACCGAGAATCGCGAGGGGCAGCATGATGCGCAGCGTCGCCCGCACCAGGTCGACCCAGAAGTTGCCGACCACCGCTCCGGTGGACCGGACCATACCGCGGATGAGCGCGGCGGCCACCGCGAGCCCGACGGCCGGGGAGACGAAGTTCTGCACGGCCAAACCCAGGGTCTGCACGAACGGCGACGTGCCCACCTCAGGGACGTAAGCCTGCCAGTTGGTGTTCGTCACGAACGACACCGCCGTGTTGAGCGCCGTGTCGACATGCATCGAGGCGCCTCGGGCAAACGGCAGCACGCCCTGGAGCACGAGGATGAGAAGGAGCAGCACGATCCCGACCACCGAGAAGCCCAGGAGCGCCACGGCATAGGTGCTCCACCGCTGCTCCGACGACGGGTCGACGCGGCACAGCCGGTACACGAGCCGCTCGATGCCCCAGTGCCCTTCGTCGGTGAACACGCGGGCCATCCAGTTGCCGAGCGGCACATGGACGACTGCGAGGGCAGCAACCAGGACAGCGATCGTCAACAGACCGCTCGTCGTGTCGCTCATCAGAACCGGTCCGGGTGGAGCAGCACGTAGACCAGGTACACCAGCACCGCCAGACCAAGCGCCATTAGAACCACATTCACGACCATGAGACGTTCCTACGCGCCCGCTGTGCCGATCCACCCCGCCTTAACACCCGCCTGAC
>NZ_JBQCCV010000003.1:0-18853 GCF_051961875.1 Intrasporangium sp.
GCCCTCGAACTCGTCGAACTGGCCGCGGACCTTCGTGACCATGGCGTGCCGGGCGGAGAAGCCGATCCGGGTGTGCGTCGGGTCGAGCGCGTAGTCACCGGCGATGTCGGTCACGGCAGTGGTGGTCTCGACGGTCTCGACCTCGGCCTTGCGGTTGAAGAGTCCCATGTGAAGTCCTTCGTGGTAGTCGGTTGAACTTTCAACGTCAACATTGCCACTGGATGGTTGAACTGTCAAGTTCTGGCTCGGGTCCCTGACGCCGTACCCTTGACGATGCCATGACGACGCAGAAGACCTACGACGTGCGCACGCACGGTTGCCAGATGAACGTCCACGACAGCGAGCGCCTCGCCGGCCTGCTCGAGACGGCCGGCTACGTCGACGTCACGAGCCTGCCCGCGGGTGACCGGCCGGAGGTGGCCGACGTGGTCGTCTTCAACACCTGTGCGGTCCGCGAGAACGCCGACAACAAGCTCTACGGCAACCTGGGCCAGCTGCGCCCGGCCAAGCTGCGCAACCCGGACATGCAGATCGCCGTCGGTGGCTGCATGGCCCAGAAGGACCGTGGGCTGATCGTCGAGCGCGCGCCGTGGGTCGACGTCGTCTTCGGCACGCACAACATCGGCTCCCTGCCGGCCCTGCTCGACCGGGCGCGCCACAACAAGCGCGCCGAGGTCGAGATCAAGGAGAGCCTCGAGGTCTTCCCCTCGACCCTGCCGACCCGCCGCGACTCCGCCTACAGCGGCTGGGTCTCGATCTCCGTCGGCTGCAACAACACGTGCACCTTCTGCATCGTCCCCAGCCTGCGCGGCAAGGAGCAGGACCGCCGACCCGGGGAGATCCTCGCCGAGATCGAGGCGCTCGTCGCCCAGGGCGTCGTCGAGATCACCCTGCTCGGCCAGAACGTCAACACGTATGGCGTCGAGTTCGGCGACCGCCTCGCCTTCGGCAAGCTGCTGCGCTCCTGTGGTGAGGTCGAGGGCCTCGAGCGCGTCCGCTTCACCAGCCCACACCCGGCCGCGTTCACCGAGGACGTCATCCTCGCCATGGCCGAGACGCCCAACGTCATGCCGAGCCTCCACATGCCGCTGCAGTCCGGCTCGGACCGGGTCCTCAAGTCGATGCGCCGCTCCTACCGCAGTGCGAAGTTCCTCCGGATCCTCGACCAGGTCCGAGAGCACATCCCCGACGCCGCGATCACCACGGACATCATCGTCGGCTTCCCCGGCGAGACCGAGGAGGACTTCCAGGGCACGCTCGACGTCGTCCGCGAGGCGCGGTTCTCCAGCGCCTTCACCTTCCAGTACTCGATCCGCCCCGGCACCCCCGCGGCGACCATGGACGACCAGGTGCCGAAGGAGGTCGTGCAGGAGCGGTTCGACCGGCTCATCGCCCTGCAGGAAGAGGTCAGCTGGTCCGAGAACCGCAGGCTCGAGGGGCGTGAGGTCGAGGTCCTCGTCGCCCCGTCCGAGGGTCGCAAGGACGCCGAGACCAGGCGCATGTCCGGGCGGGCCCGGGACAACCGGCTCGTGCACTTCGCCGTCCCGGAGGGTGCGGAGGTGCCGCGGCCCGGCGACCTCGTCACGGTGGGTGTCACGTATGGCGCGCCCCACCACCTCGTCGCGGACTCGGCCCTCGAGGGCGGCCCGTATGCCGTGCGGCGCAGCACCGGCGGCGACGCCTGGGCCGCGCTGCAGGACGCGCCCTCCGGCTCGGGCAAGCCAGCGGTGAGCCTCGGGATGCCCTCGATCGGTGCGCCGGCCCCGTCGACGCGTTCCGCCGAGCCGGCCTGCCACGTCCCCGCCCCCTGATCGGGGCCCCGGCTCGAACTTTGGGCGGCGCGGGGCCGCATGCTTGGATTGCGGGCATGCCCGTTCGCCCCGTCGTCATCACCGGTGAGCCCGTGCTGCATCGGACCGCCGCGCACGTGACCGACTTCGGTGACGACCTGCGCCAGCTCGTCACCGACATGCACGAGACGAACGACGCCGCGAACGGCGTCGGACTCGCCGCCCCGCAGATCGGCGTCGGGCTCCGGGTCTTCGTGTGGAAGATGGACAACGAGGACGGCGTCCCCGCCGAGGGCCACATCATCAACCCGATCGTGACGACGTCCCGGGTGCCGCAGGAGCGGCCGGACCCGCACGAGGACAGCGAGGGCTGCCTGTCGGTGCCCGGTGAGTCGTTCCCCCTCAAGCGCGCCGACCGGGCCCACGTCGTCGGTGTCGACGTCGACCAGAAGCCCGTGGAGTTCGACGCCACGGGATGGTTCGCCCGCTGCATGCAGCATGAGTACGACCACCTCAACGGGACGCTGTACGTCGACCGGCTCGACGACCGCTATGCGAAGAAGGCACGCAAGGCGGTCAAGCGCAACGGCTGGGGCGGCCCCGGCAACACCTGGATGCCCGGCGTCGACCCCGACCCCTTCGGCCACGACGCGCCGGCACAGGTCGAGTGACGACACCGATCATCGCCCTCGTCGGTGCGACGGCGACCGGCAAGTCGGACCTCGGCCTCGACCTCGCCGAGCGGCTCGACGGTGAGGTCGTCAACGCCGACGCGATGCAGCTCTACCGGGGCATGGACATCGGCACCGCAAAGCTGCCGGTCCCCGAACGACGCGGCATCCCGCACCACCAGCTCGACGTCCTCGACGTCACCGAGGAGGCGAGCGTCGCCGCCTACCAGCACGCGGCCCGGGCCGATTTCGCGGCCATCCGGGGCCGGGGGAGGGTACCGATCCTGGTCGGTGGTTCCGGGCTGTATGTCCGCGCGGCCCTGGACCGTCTCGAGATCCCGCCGACGGACTCGGGGGTGCGCCAGGCCCTGGAGGCAGACGCCGCGTCACGCGGCACCCAAGCCCTCTTCGAGCGCCTGCGCGACCTCGATCCTGAGGCTGCGCAGAGGATTCAGCCGAACAACACGCGGCGCATCGTCCGGGCGCTTGAGGTGATCGAGCTGACCGGCCGCCCCTTCAGCGCGTCGCTGCCGAAGCGCGAGTTCGTCTCTCCCGCTGTCATTCTCGGGCTCTCGGTCGACCGGGCCCGGTTGGACGAGCGCATCGACGCCCGCGCGGCTCGGATGTTCGAGGACGGGCTGCTCGACGAGGTGAGCCAGCTGCTGCGGCACGGGCTCCGTGACGGGTTCACGGCGAGCCGGGCCATCGGCTACGCCCAGTCCATCGCCGTCCTCGACGGCGAGAGCACCCTCGAGCAGGCCGTCGAGAGCACGGCCCAGGCGACGCGGCGCTTCGCCCGCCGCCAGGAGTCGTGGTTCCGTCCCGACCAGCGCACCATGTGGCTGCCGGCCGACGGGACCGACCGCGACGCCCTCCTCGCGGCTGCCCTAGAGGCCGTCGAGAGGGCCGCCACGCGCCCCACCGAGGCTGACAGTGCGGACGTCAGTGAGCGGCATACCGGAGAATGGGCGCCATGACGCGCTTCACCAAGGGCCACGGCACCGAGAACGACTTCGTCCTCGTGCCGGACCTCGACGGCACGCTCGAGCTGACACCCGCGCAGGTGCAGCGGCTCGCCGACCGGCACGCCGGTCTTGGCGGCGACGGGGTGATCCGTGTCGTGCCAACGCGATTCGCGACCGAGGAGGCAGTGCAGTCCGTGGCGGACCGCGCGGAGTGGTTCATGGACTACCGGAACGCGGACGGGTCCCTCGCGGAGATGTGCGGCAACGGGACCCGGGTCTTTGCCGCCTACCTCGTCCGGGAGGGGCTCACGAGCGGGGACCGGTTCGACATCGCCACCCGTGCCGGCGTCAAGACGGTGCGGGTCACCCCCGAAGGCTTCGCCGTCGACCTCGGACCGTGGCGGCTGGTCGACGAGGCCGCGGCCCGGCGTGACGGCTTCGACCTCATGGTGCGGCCCCGGCACGGCAAGCCCGTCCCGGCCCTCTCGCTCGATCTGGGGAACCCGCACGCCGTGGTGATGCTCCCGGAGGGGATCGACCTCCCGGCGCTCGACCTCACCGAGCCTCCGGAGACCCAGCCGGCCCAGCCGGACGGCGTCAACGTCGAGTTCGTCCGCCCCCTGGGGCCGGGCCACATCGAGATGCGCGTCCACGAGCGTGGCGTGGGGGAGACCCGGTCGTGTGGCACCGGTGCAGCCGCGGCGGCCCTCGCGACCCGCTTCTGGTCCGGTCTCGAGGACGAGCGCCCTTGGCGCGTCGACGTGCCCGGAGGCAGCTTGACCGTCACCCCGCTGCCCGGGAGCCGGGTCGAGCTCGCCGGCCCCGCAGCGCTGGTCGCGGACGGAGAGTTCCCGCTGTGACCGAGATCGGCGCCGTCGCGGTCCGGTTCCCCAAGGTCGTCCTCGAGGGTGACGGCTTCCTGCTGCGTCCGCTCGAGGCGCGCGACGTCGACGACATCACCCTGGCCTGCCAGGACGAGACGACCCTCGAGTGGCTGCCCTTGCCCCAGCCCTACGAGCGTGAGCACGCCGAGGGCTTCGTCGAGGTGGTCGCCAAGGAGGCCCAGGAGTCGGGGCGCGGAGTGGTCTTCGCCATCGCGGTGGAGGGGCGCCTTCACGGGTGCATCGACCTCAAGGCGACCGACTGGCTCACCGGGACGACCGAGATCGGCTACTGGGTCGCCCCCTGGGGCCGCGGACGCGGTCTCGCCGGCCGGGCGACGCGGGTGCTCGTGGAGTGGGCCCTGCGCGACCAGCGCCTCCAACGTGTCGTCGTACAGGCCGCGACCGGAAACGTCGCCTCCCAGCGCGGCGCGGAGTCGGCCGGGTTCATCCGCGAGGGCGTCGCCCGCAACGCCGGGATCGTCCACGGGGGCCGCGTCGACCTCGTCGTCTACTCGCTCGTCGCCTCCGACCTGCCCTGAACCGGTATGCCGCTGACCCGGGTCGCGCGGGTGCGTGCCCTTTTCGTCCCCCGGGCAACCACAGCGGCGCACACCCGGCGATGGCGCCTCCGTCCGGCGCTCAGGCGCGGGTGACCTCGAGGATCCGGAAGGCCTTCGAGGACGAGAGCCTCGTGCAGGCCAGGCCCCAGTCCTGGGCGTTGATCCACTTCTGCAGGGAGTCCGAGCCGAGGTGCTTCTGCACGACGAGGTGGGCGCGCCCGTCATGGGCAAGCCTGGGCAGCCAGCGCTCGAGGATCGCGTGGAGCGCCTGCTTGCCGACATGGATCGGAGGGTTCGACCAGATCGTCGCGAAGCGCACGTCACCCGGCACGTCGTCCGGCTCGCAGAAGGTGGCGTTGCCGACCCCGGCCGTGGCCGCGTTGACCCGGGCCAGGTCGAGGGCGCGCCGGTTCACGTCGACACCCCAGACCCTGGCATCGGGGGAGCGCAGCGCCATGGTCAGCGCGATGGGCCCCCAGCCGCAGCCGATGTCGAGCAGGTCACCGCTCGGACTGGGGTCGGGCGCGCCGCGCAGCAGCACCGCTGTGCCCGGATCGAGCCGGTCGGGGGAGTAGACGCCCCGCGCCGTGGTCAGGACGAGGTCCTGGCCGTCGAGGGTGACGGGGACCTGCCGACGCTCGTCGGGCGGCGCCGGCTCGGCGCTGAAGTAGTGGTCCGGCTGCTCGCTCATCGCGGACAACGCTAGCGGGCAGCAGCCGGAGGGGCACCGCACGGCCGGTTCGCGGGTAGAGGGCGGGGGATGGCCGAGAGGGACGGCAACGGGCACAAATCGGTGGCTGCCGGCGTTGTGCCCATGGGACCCTGAGGAGAACATGACGAAACAGCACCTGACCACGAACGACCTGTTCGCCACCCGCGCCGAGGCGCTTGCCGAGGACGCGCTGGAAGCAAGCACAGCGGCATACGACTACGACGGCGACCAGCTCGAACGTGAGGAGCGTGCGGCTCTCCGCCGGGTCGGCGGCCTCTCGACCGAGCTCGAGGACATCAGCGAGGTCGAGTACCGGCAGCTGCGCCTCGAGCGCGTCGTCCTCGCCGGCGTCTGGTCCGAGGGCACGCTGGAGGACGCCGAGAACTCCCTGCGTGAGCTCGCGGCGCTCGCCGAGACGGCCGGCTCGACCGTGGTCGAGGGCGTCGTCCAGCGACGGCAGCGACCGGACCCGGCGACCTACCTCGGCAAGGGCAAGGCGCAGGAGCTGCGCGACATCGTCCTCGCGGAGGGCGCGGACACCGTCATCTGCGACGGCGAGCTCGCCCCGAGCCAGCGGCGCGCGCTCGAGGACGTCGTCAAGGTCAAGGTCATCGACCGGACCGCGCTGATCCTCGACATCTTCGCCCAGCACGCGAAGAGCCGGGAGGGCAAGGCCCAGGTCGAGCTCGCCCAGCTGCAGTACCTGCTGCCGCGCCTGCGTGGCTGGGGTGAGTCGATGTCCCGACAGGCCGGTGGCCGGGTCGCCGGCGGTGAGGGGATCGGCTCGCGTGGCCCCGGTGAGACGAAGATCGAGCTTGACCGGCGCCGCATCAACACGAAGATCTCCAAGCTGCGCCGCGACATCAAGGGCATGAAGACCGTGCGCGACACCAAGCGCCACGGGCGACGCGCCGGTGGCGTGCCGAGCGTCGCCATCGCCGGCTACACCAACGCCGGCAAGAGCTCGCTGCTCAACCGGCTCACCGGCGCGGGCGTGCTCGTGCAGAACCAGCTCTTCGCGACCCTCGACCCCACTGTGCGCCGGGCCGAGACGCCCGACGGCCGGCTCTACACGCTCTCGGACACCGTCGGGTTCGTCCGCAGCCTGCCGCACCAGCTCGTCGAGGCGTTCCGCTCCACCCTCGAGGAGGTCGGTGACGCCGACCTGCTGCTCCACGTCGTCGACGGCTCGCACCCGGACCCGGAGGGCCAGATCTCGGCCGTCCGCGAGGTGCTCGCCGAGGTCGGCGGTGACTCCATCAAGGAGGTCATCGTCGTCAACAAGGCCGACATCGCCGACCCCGAGGTGCTCGACCGGATCCGGCGGCACGAGAAGCACTGCATCACGGTGTCCGCCCGCACCGGCGAGGGGATCGAGCAGCTGCGCGAGCTGATCGCCGCCGAGCTGCCCAAGCCCGAGATCGAGGTCGACGTCCTCGTGCCCTACCACCGCGGTGACCTCGTCTCGCGACTGCACGAGGAGGCCGAGATCCTTGAGAGCGAGCACGTCGCCAACGGGACGCGGTTGCGCGCCAAGGTGACGCCGGCGATCGAGGCGGACCTGTCCGAGTATGTGGTCGCGTGAGCCAAGCTGTGAGGACACGAGCGAGGAACGAGCGAGGCCCGGAGCGGCAATTCGGCTCATGGGACACAGCGATCGCTTGACGTGAGCAACGCCGACCGGCGTGTCCCGAGGACCCTCCCAGCAACGGCTGGGAGGGTCCGCTCATGGGTGACACCGCTGAGCACCACCGACTCGACGACACGGAGACCGGACGGGCGGACTGGCGGCTCTGGGGCCCGTACCTCGCCGGCCGACAGTGGGGCACGGTCCGCGAGGACTACTCGGCAGACGGCGACGCGTGGGCCTACCTGCCCTTCGACCACGCCCACCTGCGCGCCTACCGCTGGGGTGAGGACGGCATCGCCGGGCTCAGCGACCGGCACGGCTTCCTCTGCCTCGGACTCGGCCTGTGGAACGGCAACGACGACCGCCTCAAGGAGCGCTGGTTCGGGCTGACGAACCCGCAGGGCAACCACGGCGAGGACGTCAAGGAGTACTGGTGGCACGTCGACGCGACGCCGTCCCACTCGTACGCCGAGATGCTCTATCGCTATCCGCAGCAGGCATTTCCGTATGCCGCGCTGCTGGGAGAGAACGCCCGCCGGGGTCGCGACGTGCCCGAGTACGAGCTGCGCGACACCGGTGTGCTCGACGAGGACCGGTTCTTCGACGTCCGCGTCGTGCACGCCAAGGCGGCGCCCGATGACGTCCTCATCGAGATCACGGCGACGAACCATGGCCCGGATCCCGCCCCGCTGCATCTCGTGCCCCAGCTGTGGTTCCGCAACACCTGGGCCTGGGGGCGGGACGACCGGACGCCGACGCTGCGACTCGACAGCGCGGACGATGCCGCGGCACGGATCGTCGCCCACCACGACTTCCTCGGCGACCTCGTGCTCGAGACTGAAGACCGGGCGGCGCGAGTCCTCTTCTGCGACAACGAGTCCAACGCCGAGGCCCTATGGAGCGCCCCGAGCCGAACGCCGTTCCCGAAGGACGGCGTGAACCGTGCCGTCGTCCACGGCGACCTCGGCGGGGTCAACCCCGCCCAGCGCGGCACGAAGGTCGGCATCGAGCTCGCCCACCCCGCCGTCGGCCCCGGGGAGACGGTCTCCATGAGACTGCGGCTGCGCCGGCCGGGCTCGGCCGGAGCTGCCTTCGGCGACGCCTTCCACGCGGTGCTCGCGGCCCGGCGCGGGGAGGCCGACGAGTTCTACGACTCGGTGATTCCCAGCGGCGTCGACGATGTGGACCGGCAGGTGGCCAGGCGGGCCTTCGCCGGTCTCATGTGGTGCCAGCAGCACTACCGCTACTCGGTGCAGGAATGGCTCGAGGGCGACCCGGCCGAGCCGCAGCCCCCCGCCGCGCGTCGCGAGCCGGGAGCTCGCAACGTCGACTGGGGCAACATCGCGCTCGCCGATGTCATCTCGATGCCCGACGAGTGGGAGTACCCATGGTTCGCGACGTGGGACCTCGCCTTCCACTGCGTGACGCTCGCGCACATCTACCCAGAGCTCGCCAAGCAGCAGCTGCTCCTGCTCACCCGGGAGTGGGCGCAGCACCCGGACGGTGCGCTGCCGGCCTACGAGTGGGCCTTCTCGGACGTCAACCCACCGGTGCACGCCTGGGCTGCGTGGCGGGTCTACGTCATCGACGGGCGCCGCGACCAGGACTTCCTCATGCGGATCCTCGCGAAGCTCCTCCTCAACTTCTCGTGGTGGCTGAACCGGAAGGACCCGGAGGGGTCGAACCTCTTCTCCGGCGGGTTCCTCGGAATGGACAACATCGCGTTGTTCGACCGGTCGCGCGACGTGCCGGCGGGGTGGCGGCTCGAACAGTCCGACGCGACGAGCTGGATGGCCTGCTACAGCGCCTGGCTCATGCGGATCAGCCTCGAGCTGGCCCACCACGACGCCGCCTGGAGCGACCTCGTGACGACCTTCGTCGAGCGGTTCTGCGCCATCGCCGACGCACTCGAGCGCCCGGGCCGGGACGGCGTGACGCTCTGGAACGACGAGGACGGCTTCTTCTATGACGCGCTGGTCCCGGAGGGCGGGGGAGCCGTCCAGCTCCGGGTCAGGTCCCTCGTCGGGCTGCTGCCCCTCCTCGCCGTCACCACCATCCCCGGCTGGGTGCCGGACCGGCTGCCGGAGGTCATGAGCACCCTGGACTGGCTCGACCGGCACCGCCCCGAGCTCGCACCGGCGCTGGTGCCCGCCGCCGGTACGGCGGAAGGCCATCGGGTGCTGCGCGTCGTCGACCCCGACCGCCTGGCCCGGCTCTGCCGCTACCTGCTCGACGAGTCCGAGTTCCTCTCGCCGCACGGCATCAGGTCGCTGTCAGCGGCATACGGCTCCTATGAGCAGGACGTCGAGGGGCAGTCGTTCCGCATCGACTACGAGCCGGGGGAGTCGGGCACCGGTCTCTTCGGCGGCAACTCGAACTGGCGCGGGCCGGTGTGGTTCCCGGTCAACGCCCTGCTCGTCGACGCGCTCCGGGAACATGGCCTGGCCCTCGGTGACGACTTCACGGTGGAGTGCCCGAGCGGGTCCGGGCAGCAACGATCCCTCCTCGAGGTGGCCGACGAGATCGAGCAGCGGCTCGTCGGGCTGTTCCGTCCGGGGGCCGACGGGCACCGCCCCAGCGATCCCCGTGACATGCGCGACGGCCCCCTCTGGCATGACCAGCCGACGTTCAGCGAGTACTTCCACGGCGACAACGGGATGGGGCTGGGTGCGTCGCACCAGACGGGCTGGACGGCCCTGGTCGCGCACCTGATCTGCACGACTCCGGGCGTGCGCGACCGGCATGTCCGTTGATGGCGTGTCGGTGGCATGGGCCACGATGGGCCCATGCCCCTGGAGATCCCGTGTCCCTACTGTGGCACGCAGATGTACGCCGAGCAGGCGCACAACCGCTGCCCCCGGTGCCTCTACATCGAGCCCTGTTGTGACGGTGCGCCGCTCGCGGTCTGCGAGACTCGTGCCCCCGAGCGCGACGCGCGCGTCGAGCGCGTCGAGCCGGCGTGAGCGAGCCTGGTGACGTCTGGCTGACGACGTCGCGTCTCGTCCTGCGCCGCCCTCGTCAGGCGGATCTGGGCGACTACGTGCGGCTCCACACCGACCCGCGCGGCTACCGCCACAAGCCGGCGGCGATGCCGAGCCCCGCGCAGTGCGAGGAGCGCCTGGCGCATGACGTCGCCGGATGGGAGGACGAGGGGATCGGGTATGTCGCTGTGCTGGCCCGCGACTCAGGGCGGGTCATCGGATGGGCGGGCCTGCGCGTCGAGCGGGAGCACGGGCCGGCGCACCTCAACCTCTACTTTCGGTTGGGCCCCGAGAGCCACGGTCTCGGCTACGGCCGCGAGCTCGCCCGCGCCCTCGTGGGCTGGGCCGCCGAGCACCGCCCGGACCTGCCCGTCACCGCCACGGTGGCGCCGGTCAACGCGGCATCGCTCGCGACATGTCGGGCTGCGGGCCTGTTCGAGATCGGTCGCCGCGTCCACCCTCTCTTCCCCGACGACGAGCCGGACGTCATCCTCGAGCTGCCCGCCGTCCGGCCGGTCAGCCACGTGGACGACGACCTGCGGGAGGAGCTGCTCGACCTGTGGGTGGCGGTCAACGACAGCGGGGGAGCCGTCGGCTTCGTCGGGTCCGCTCCTCGCAACGATGTCGGGGCGCGCCTGGACGGACACCTTGCGAGGGTCGGGCGCGGCGAGTCGGTGCTCGGGCTGATGCGCGACCCCACAGGGGTGCTGCGCGGCATGGGTTTCTGGGACCACCTCGACCGGCTCCCGCTCGCGCGGACGGCAACCCTCCTGCGTTTCATGGTCGACCCGGCGGTCCAGGGCCGGAACCTCGGCCGCGTCCTGCTGGGCGGGCTCGTCGCGGTGGTCCGGTCGGAGCGGCCCGACGTGGAGGTGCTGCGGCTCGATTACCGCGGCGGGACCGGTGTGGGGCACTTCTACGAGTCGTGCGGCTGGACGGAGGTCGGCCGAGTGCCGCGCTCGCTCTGGCTCGGCGGGGACGACTACCGCGACGACGTCGAGATGGCCCGCCGGGTCGACGGGTCTGCGTTGGTCGCCGACGGACGCCGCTGAGCCGCCGCCCGGGCCCGGGTTGAGGGAGGGGCAGGTTCGCGGCGCACCTCGACACCTCGGCTCGGGAGGCGGACCTCAGCTGAGGCCGATGACGCCGCCGTCCGCGGTCACGTCGATCCGTTCGGCGTTCTGCGACGTCGGCAGGCCTGGCATCGTGCTCATGTCGCCGCAGATCGCGTACACATAGCCCGCCCCGACCGCGGCCCGTACCTCGCGGACCGGCATCCGCCAGCCTCGCGGGGCGCCGAGCAGGGTCGGGTCCGACGAGAGCGACAGGTGCGTCTTCGCGATGACGACCGGCAGCGTGCCGAAGCCGAGGCCCTCGTACTCCCGCAACGCCTTGGCGGCGGCAGGGGAGAGGTCGGTGCCGTCCGCGCCATACACCTGCGTGGCGACCCGCTCGATCTTGTCGGCGAGCGGCAGGTCGAGCGGGTAGAGAAACCGGAAGTCGCTCTCCTGCTCGCACGCCTCCATGACAACCTGTGCGAGGTCTTCGGCGCCGGCGCCGCCCTCGGCCACGTGACGGGTCACCGCGCATCGCGCGCCGAGGCGCTCGCAGGCGGCGCGCACGACGTCGTGCTCACTGGCGTGGTCCTCCGGGAACGCGTTGATCGCGACGACCGGCTCTATGCCGAAGGTGCGGATGATCGCGATGTGCTGCTCGAGGTTCGGGATGCCCGCCATGACGTCTTCGGGCGACTCGGCCAGCAGGTCCTCCGGGAGCGGCTTGCCGGGGCGGATCCGGAAGCGACCCGAGTGGGCCTTGAGGGCACGCACCGTCGCGACGATGACGGCGGCATCCGGGACGAGCCCGCTGACCCGGCACTTGACGTCGAAGAAGCGCTCGGCGCCCATGTCCGCCCCGAAGCCGGCCTCGGTGATGACGTAGTCGGCACGCCGGATGCCGACGAGGTCCGCCATGACGGACGACGTGCCGGTGGCGATGTTGCCGAAGGGTCCACAGTGCACGATCGCCGGCCCGCCCTCGAGGGTCTGGAGCAGGTTGGGCTTGAGGGCGTCCTTGAGGATGACCGCCATGGCACCGGCCGCCCCGAGATCGTCCGCGGTGACACTCTTGCCGTCCGTGGTGTAGCCGACGACGATGCGCCCGAGCCGCAACCGCAGGTCCTCGAGGGACGTGGCGAGGGTGAGCAGCACCATGACCTCGCTCGCCGCGGTGATGTCGAACCCCGTCTCCCGGGGGACACCGTCCGCGCGGGCGCCGAGGCCGATGACGACGTGACGAAGCGAGCGGTCGTTGACGTCGAGCACGCGGCGCCAGGTGATGTTACGGGTGTCGAGCCCGAGCGCGTTGCCATGGTGCAGGTGGTTGTCGACCATCGCCGCGAGCAGGTTGTGTGCCGCGGTCACCGCGTGGAAGTCGCCGGTGAGGTGCAGGTTGAGCCGTTCCATCGGGATGACCTGGCTGTAGCCGCCTCCCGCCGCGCCGCCCTTGATGCCGAACGTCGGCCCCATGGAGGGCTGCCGCAGCGTCACGACGGCGCGCTCACCGAGGCGCTGGAGCGCCTGTCCCAACCCGACGACGGTCGTCGTCTTGCCCTCGCCGAGCGGTGTCGGAGTGATGGCCGTGACGACGACGTACCGGGCCGTATGGTGCGCAGTCGGCTCGTCGAGGACGGCCAGGTCGATCTTCGCGACGTCGCGCCCGTATGGCTCGAGGTGGTCGGGACCGATGGCGAGGTCGGCGGCGACGTCATCCATCGGGCGCAGGGTCGCCGCGCGCGCGATGTCGAGGTCGGTGGGCAGGTGCGTGGTGGTCATGCCTTGATCCAACGCCGGTTCCGTGCGGGGTGACAGGGGATCGGAGGGAGTGACTCCAAGATCACCCTCGGCACGCTCACCCCGCACCGCAACGCAATCTGGCTCGGCGGATTGAGCTTTCGATCGTCGGAATGGTGCTCCCGATCGTCGGAATGGTGCTCCCGATCGTCGGGATTGTGCTCTGGTGCCCGGCAGGCCGTCGTCTGGACCTCCACTGGGGACACCGGATGTTCGGCGACCGTCCACAGTGCGTGATCCGCGGTGGCCGAGCCACGCCCGGTCGGAAGTACCCTGAGGCAATGCCGCGACCCCCGCTCGATGCCCTGCTCCATGCCGCCGTGACCGGCCTGGGCGGCGTCGAGCGTCCGGGACAGCTGTCCATGGCCCGGGCCGTCGCCCAGGCGGTCGAGGGCAAGGAGCACCTCCTCGTCCAGGCCGGCACGGGGACGGGCAAGTCCCTGGCCTACCTGGTGCCGGCCGTCGCGCATGCGTTCGACGCCGGCAAGCCGGCCGTCGTCGCCACGGCCACGCTGGCGCTGCAGGCCCAGATCGTCGACCGAGACATGCCCCGAGTGGCCGATGCACTCCAGCCCCTCCTCGGCCGGCGGCCGACCTTCGCGCTCGTCAAGGGACGCCGCAACTACGTGTGCCTCCACAAGCTCGAGGGCGGGTTCCCCGACGAGGAGGAGGCCCTCCTCGGGCTCGGGCAGGTCGATGCAGCGGCGGGCCGGCTGGGACAGGAGGTCGTGCGCCTGCGCGAGTGGGCAGACACCACAGAGACGGGCGACCGCGACGAGCTCGTGCCCGGCGTCTCCGAGAGGGCCTGGCGGCAGGTGTCCGTCTCGGCGCACGAGTGTCTCGGCAGCAAGTGTCCGCTCGTCGCGGAGTGCTTCGTGGAGCGGGCGCGAGCCGCAGCGGCCGACGTCGACGTCATCGTCACCAACCACTCCTTCATGGCCATCGACTCCTTCGAGGGCCGCCAGATGCTCCCGGAGCACGACGTCCTGATCGTCGACGAGGCCCACGAGCTCGTCGACCGGGTCACGGCGACGATCACGGACGAGCTGACCGGCGCCATGGTGGGCATGGCCGCGAAGAAGGCCGGCCGGATGTCGGAGAACGCCGCTGCCCTGACGGAGGCCGGCGAGCTGCTCGGCACCGTCCTCGAGCCGGTGGAGGAGGGGCGCCTGCTCGGCATCCCTGACGCCGTGGCGCTCGCGCTCTCACGGGTCCGTGACACCGCTCGGGCCGTCCAGAGCGACCTCAAGCCGGCCCCGGGCGAGGACGCCGACGGGGGACGTCAGGTGGCGCGTGCCGCCGTCGAGGAGGTCCAGGAGAACGCGGAGCGGATCCTCGAGGAGCGCGAGCTCGACGTCGTCTGGCTGAGTCGTGACCCCCGGCGGGGGCCGGTCCTGCGCGTCGCCCCGATGAGTGTCGCGATGCTCGTGAGGGACAAGGTCTTCGCCGATCGGACGGTCGTGCTGACCTCGGCGACCCTCGAGCTCGGAGGAACCTTCGACGCCGTGGCCGGGACCATCGGCCTGCGTGGGGACGGCGCACCGGGCTGGCAGGGGCTCGATGTGGGCAGCCCCTTCGACTACCCCAGGCAGGCGATCGCCTACGTCGCGGCGCACCTTCCACCTCCGGGACGCGACGGCGCGAGCGACGACAGCCTCGACGAGATCGAGCAGCTGGTCCGGGCCGCCGGCGGGCGCACGCTGGGGCTCTTCTCCTCCACGCGCGCGGCGCAGAGTGCCGCCGAGATCATGCGGGCCCGGCTCGGGGACGAGTTCCCGGTGCTGTGCCAGGGCGAGGACCAGATCACCACTCTGGTGCGGCAGTTCGCCCGGGACCCGCGGACGTGCCTCTTCGGCACGCTGACCCTCTGGCAGGGCGTCGACGTTCCGGGGTCGTCCTGCCAGCTCGTCATCATCGACCGGATCCCCTTCCCGCGCCCGGACGACCCGCTGGCGTCGGCTCGGTCACAGGCGATCGCGAGGATGGGCGGCAACGGCTTCATGGCCGTCTCTGCGACGCACGCCGCCCTACGTCTCGCCCAGGGGGCAGGACGGCTCGTCCGTCGAGCCGACGACCGGGGCGTCGTTGCGTTCCTGGACTCCCGGATGATGACCGCGCGGTACGCCGGCTTCCTCCAGCGGTCGCTGCCGCCGTTCTGGCCCACCACGGACAAGGCGATGGTGCTGGGCGCCCTGGCGCGACTCGACCAGACTGCTCCCGAGCCGCTGCCGGTCGAGGAGCCGGCGATGCGGTCCTTGACCGGCACCCGGGCGGACGACGGTGCGGAGCACCCCCGGCCGGTCGCGCCGACACCCCCGGTCGCGGAGTCCGCCCGCCGGGCGGTCACCAGCGGACATGCATGGAACGACGAGGAGGACGAGGAGCTGCGCGACGCTGCGGACGCCGGCCTGCACCTCGACGAGCTCGTCGAGCACTTCGAGCTGCCCGCCGAGGCGATCGTCGCGCGAGCCGAGCAGCTGGGGGTCAAGCTCGCCTCGGGCGCGCTGTTCGACTGAGCACCGCCGAGCGCCACCGAGGGATGCTCTGCGACCGAGAGCTTCGGTGTCGGTGGCACGTGACACAGTGGTCGCCATGACCGCAGTCGATGTCCCGCGCCTGACACTCATCAGCGGGCCCGAGGGCGTCCTCGTCGAGCGCGAGCTGACCTCCCTCGCCGCGAGGGCCCGCGAGGCTGCGATGGACGTTGTCCGCGTCGACGCCGCGGGCTACGAGCCGGGCTCCCTCCTCATCCACGCCAGCCCGTCGCTGTTCGGCGGCTCCACCTGCATCATCGTCCGTGACCTGCACGAGGCATCCGACGAGCTGCAGGACGACCTCATGTCGGTCCTCGGTGCCCCGACCGACGACGTCTACCTCGTCGTGACCCATGGATCCGGGCAGCGGGGCAAGCGGGTCCTCGACGCCCTCAAGAAGCAACACGTCCGGGTGGTCAGCTGTCCGGCGATCAAGAACGACCGCGAGAAGAGCGACTTCGTCCAGCAGGAGTTCGCCCGCGCCCGGCGCAAGATCACGACCGACGGGGTACGCGCCCTCGTCGAGG
This sequence comes from Intrasporangium sp., assembly GCF_051961875.1. Taxonomy (GTDB): domain Bacteria; phylum Actinomycetota; class Actinomycetes; order Actinomycetales; family Dermatophilaceae; genus Intrasporangium_A. The sequence goes on from NZ_JBQCCV010000003.1 coordinate 16,107, forward strand.
CGGTCGGCCGCGACGTCAGCGAGCTCGCCGCCGCGTGTGCCCAGCTCGTCGCCGACACGGAGGGCCTCGTCACGGACGCCGTGGTGGACACCTACCACGGGGGCAAGGTCGACGCCACCGGCTTCCGGGTCGCCGACGCGGCAATCGCCGGCAACACTCCAGAGGCGCTCCGGCTCCTGCGGCACGCGATCGCGTCGGGGCTCGACCCCGTCCCGATCGTCGCGGTTCTCGCCTCCCAGCTCCGCGGCCTCATCAAGGTCGGCTCGGCCGGCCGGGGGAGCCCCGAGCAGCTCGCGAGCAGCGTCGGGATGGCCCCATGGCAGGTCAAGCGGGCCCGCGCAGCCCTGACCCACTGGACGGGGGACGGTCTCGCCGCCGCACTCCAGGCCGTCGCCGCGGCCGACTTCGCCGTGAAGGGCGGTGGCCGCGACCCGGTCTATGCCGTCGAGCGGGCCATCCTCACCATCACGCGGGCACGCTCGAGTGCCTGAGCGTCTCGTCCCGGAGGCGGCGCAGCGGCAGCACGCCGACGGGCGACGGCGAGCTCACGGCATCCCCGCCGTGATCGGCGCTTGGCGCCGTTTTGGTGGCCACCCGCACCGCTGGTAGATTTCTTCCTTGCGTGCGCGCTCAGGTCGTGCGCGCATGCACGCACCACCCAAGGCTGCTCACGCAGGGTGCCCCACGCCCGGTCCCGAGCAGTTTTGCCGCCCTCTAACGGCAGACGACACCGACCAAGGAAGAACTTCACGTGGCAAACATCAAGTCGCAGATCAAGCGGATCAAGACCAACGCCCAGCGCACCGAGCGCAACAAGGCGGTCAAGAGCGAACTTCGCACCTGGGTCCGCAAGTTCCGCGTGGCTGCCGAGTCCGGAGACAAGGACGCTGCGGCCGAGGCCCTCAAGCTCGCGTCCAAGAAGCTGGACAAGGCGGTCTCGAAGGGCGTCATCCACAAGAACCAGGCGGCCAACAAGAAGTCGGCCATGGCCAAGAAGGCTGCGTCGCTCTGACGCGACACCGCAGCTGACCGAGGGTCTCGCACCAGGTGGTGCGGGGCCCTTTGTCGTCAGCGGCGCCGGTGTGCGGCACGGACCGCGGCGACGACCTGCTCGTAGCGGCCGCGGGGCAGGATCGCACCCTCCCGGCGGACGGCCCGGGGGTCAACCCGGATGAGCCGGTTGACGCGCACCTCGCTCGGGCGGCGCCGCCCCTCCCCGGGGCCCGGGCCGATGTTGACCCACACGCGGCCGGCGCGACGCCGCAGCCCCGCAACGCGGTGGTGCTCCTGGCTCGTCAGCTGCAGCGCGACGAGCCAAGGACCTTCCCGGCCGATGATGAGGACCGGCCGGTCCTTGCCCTGGGTGTGGTCCTCCTCGTAGGGGACCCACGTCCACACGATCTCGCCCGGGTCGACCCGGCCGTTGTCCGCGCCCTCGTACGTCATGTCGGGCAACGCCGTGGCGTCGCCGGGGTAGCGGCGGTATGCCGCTGTGCCAGCCCTTCGCCGCGCGCCCTCCCGGGGGCGGGCGACTCGGTCGGCCCGACCAGCACGGAGGAGCCGGCTCAGGCGGCGGCGCAGGGCGGCCAGTGCGCTCGACATGCGCTCACGGTAACGGCCACGACTAGAATCGCGACCCCGGGTCGACGGCGATCCGCCGCAAGCTCCCCCCACCCGCTCGACGCCCCGCCCGGAGTCCACGTGTCCCATCGCCAGCGCATCTTCCTCGCCATCGGCTCCCTCGCGGTGGGCGGATTCGCCATCGGGACAACCGAGTTCATGACGATGGGCCTGCTGCCGCAGCTCGCTGCGGGTACGGGCGTCGATATCGCCACGGCGGGCCACTACGTGTCGGCCTATGCCCTCGGCGTCGTCGTCGGTGCCCCCGCCGTCGCGCTCCTCGCCGCCCGGCTGCCTCGCAAGGGCCTGCTGATCGCCCTCATGGGCTTCTTCGCGGCGGCCCACCTCGGTGTCCTGCTCGCCGACCGCTACCCGACCCTCATGCTCGCCCGGTTCCTCGCCGGGGTTCCGCACGGGGCGTACTTCGGGATCGGGTCCGTCGTCGCGGCCTCGCTCGTGTCCCCGGCTCGGCGGACCGCCGCCGTGGCCGCCCTGCTGCAGGGGCTCGGGGTCGCCAACGTCGTCGGGGTGCCGCTCGCCACGATGCTCGGGCAGGCTCTCGGCTGGCGGGCGGCCTACGTCGCGGTGGGCGCCATCGGGGCGGTGACGGTCGTCGCCCTCGCGGTGTGGCTGCCGAGGAGGCCGGTGACCGGCGACGAGTCCGTCGCGCGAGAGCTGGGGGCGTTGCGTCGGCCGCAGGTTCTGCTCGCCCTGCTGATCGGCACCGTCGGCTTCGGCGGGATGTTCGCGATGTACGCCTTCATCGCCCCCACGATGACGGAGCTGGCTGGGCTGGCCGAGTCGTTCGTGCCCTGGGTCCTCGCCGCCTACGGCATCGGCATGGTGACGGGGATGGTCCTCGCCGGGCGGGTCGCTCGTCGCGGCGTCCTCCGCGGGATCATCATCGTGCTCGCGCTGATCGCCACGCTGCTCGGGCTCTTCGGTTGGGCGGTGCACATCGCATGGCTGGGCGTCGCCATGGTGTTCGTGCTCGGCCTGCTGCCCTCGATCCTCGTGCCCTTGCTGCAGATCCGGCTCATGGACGTCGCGCACGAGGGCCAGTCCCTCGCCGCGGCGCTCAACCACTCGACCCTCAACCTCGCGAACGCCCTCGGTGCCTGGCTCGG
>NZ_JBQCCV010000004.1:0-2498 GCF_051961875.1 Intrasporangium sp.
CTCAGCACCGTCGTCGCGCCCACGCGCGGCCGCCTCGGCCCAGGTGGGCACGCCGCGTTCGGTGACGTGGCCGGCGCCGGTCGGGGCGGTCGGGTCGGACCCGAACAGATCGTCGAACAGCGTGCTCATGATGCCCCAACCCTACGTCCCACCGGCGACATTCCTGGCACGCCCCGGCGCCCCTCGGTGCGGCCCCGGCGAGCGGGAGCGAGCTGCGCGCCATGCGGACCGGGTGGCCCTCTCGCACTCGGTGTTCGTGGTCGAGCGGGCCGGTCCACCGACCCGTTCGACCGCGAGGGGACCGTTCGCGGAAGGATGGGGCGGGTGACGGCGAATCTCCCGACCCCCGACGCCCCTGCCGGCGGCCTGCGGGCCCGCGGCTTCACCATTCGCGAGGCGACCCCCGACGACATCGATGACCTCCTCCGGCTCGTCCGCGAGCTCGCGGCCTACGAGAAGGAGCCCGAGTCGGCGACAGCCACCCCCGACCATTTCCGGGAGGCCCTGTTCCCCGCGGACGGCCACCCAGCCGCATACGCCCACGTGGCGGAGCGGGACGGACGGGTCGTCGGGATGGCCATCTGGTTCGTCAGCTTCTCCACGTGGACCGGGCGGCACGGCCTCTGGCTCGAGGACCTCTTCGTCGAGCCGGAGCAGCGCGGGCTCGGTATCGGCAAGGCCTTCCTCGTCCGGCTCGCCCGGCTCTGCCACGAACGCGGCTGGACCCGCTTCGAGTGGTCGGTGCTCGACTGGAACACGCCGTCCATCGAGTTCTACCGCTCGCAGGGGGCGGTGGCCCAGGACGAGTGGACGACGTTCCGGGTGGCCGGCCCCGCCCTCGAGCGGCTGGCGCGGTCGTAGGGTGACGGGCATGACCACGACCACCAGCGCCCGGGCCGTCATCGTCACCACGCCGGGGGACGGCAGCGTCCTCGCCGTGCAGGACGTCGAGGTGCCACCACCCGGGCCCGGCGAGGTGCAGGTCGAGGAGGCCGCCGCGGGGGTCAACTTCATCGACGTCTACAAGCGCCAGGGTGTCTACCCGACACCGACCCCGTTCGTCCTCGGCGAGGAGGGCGCGGGCACGGTGACCGTGGTCGGCGAGGGCGTCGAGGGCTTCGCCGTCGGCGACCGCGTGGCGTGGGCGCAGGCCGGCAACAGCGAGGCCTCGGTCCTCAACCGCAGGGCCGAGGACCTCGTCCACGTGCCCGACGGCGTCGACCTCGAGACCGCGGCCGCCGCCATGCTGCAGGGCCTGACCGCCCACTACCTCGTCACCTCGACCTACCCGGCCAAGTCGGGCGACATCGCCCTCGTCCACGCCGCGGCCGGCGGGGTCGGCCAGCTGCTCGTCCAGCTGCTGACGAGCAAGGGCGTCACCGTCATCGCGACCGCCGGGTCAGAGGAGAAGCTCGACATCGCCCGCCGTCGCGGGGCTGCCCACGCGATCGACTACTCGACCACCGACGACCTCGCGGCCGCAGTCCGCGAGGCAGCCGGTCGGGGCGTCGACGTCGTCTACGACGGCGTCGGGAAGGCGACCTTCGACGCCTCGCTCGCCTCGCTCCGGCCCCGGGGCATGCTCGTGCTCTTCGGCGGGGCGAGCGGACAGGTGCCGCCCTTCGACCTGCAGCGGCTCAACCGGGCCGGCTCCCTCTTCATCACCCGGCCGACCCTCGCGCACTACGTCCAGACCCGCGAGGAGCTCGAGTGGCGGGCGCGGGAGGTCCTCGGTGCGATCGCCGACGGCTCCCTCGAGATCGAGATCGGCGCGCGCTACCCCTATGACGAGGCCGCGGCGGCCTACGACGCGCTCGAGGGTCGCCGGACCACCGGCAAGGTCATCCTCGTCCCGACCGCCTGAGCTGTGACAGGCTGGGGCGATGAGTGATCCGAACGCGCCCATCAGCTCCGAGGAGCTGTCGCACACGGAGGGTCTCGAGGGGTGGCGCCAGGTCGACGAGGGGCTCGTCACGATCATCGAGACGGGTGGCTTCTCCCGCGGGGCGGCGCTCCTGCCCGAGATCGCCCGGGTCGCCGACGAGCTGAACCATCATCCGGACGTCGACGTGCGCTATGGCGAGGTCGTCATCCGCACGACGAGCCACGACGTCGGGCACATCACCTCGCGAGACGTCGAGCTGGCCCGTCGCATCAGCCAGATCGCGAACCGGGCCGGCACGCCCTCGCAGGCCCCCAACGTCGACCCTGGCCGCGGCCCTGACCTACCCGAAGCATGAGCCGAACCCTCTTCCGCCACAAGAGAATCTGGACCGGCGCCGCGGAACACCCTTGGACCGAGGCGCTGCTCGTCGATGACGGGCGCATCGTCGCGGTTGGGGCAGAGGCGCTCGAGGCCGGTGCGACGCACGTGGTCGACCTTCCGGGCGCCGCCGTCCTCCCCGGCCTCCACGACGCACACATCCACACGGGGTGGCTGGCCGAGGAGTCGGTGGCGGTCGACCTGCGCGAGACCCGTTCCCTGGACGAGGCGCTCG
>NZ_JBQCCV010000005.1:0-10634 GCF_051961875.1 Intrasporangium sp.
GAGGCCGACGAGGCCGAGGGCGAGCCAGCCGCTCCCGGCGATGGAGGCCCCGAGCAGTACGAGCACCGCGCCGAGAGCCCCGAGGGCAGCAGCGGCGGACCGGTGGCGCCGCAGTCGTGCCGCCACCGCCAGGCACTCGAGGCCCGCCAGGGTCCAGCAGAGCGCCTCGGTGGCAGTGCCGACGCCGAGCAGCACACCCGTCGCGGCCACCGGGGCGGCAGCGAGGAGGAGCGCCAGATCCCAGCGACCCCGCCACCGCGAACGTGCCGGGCTCGATCCAGCGGGAGCCGCTGTCATCGAGCCCTGGGCGGGCCGCTCCGCAGGACCGTTGGTCCCGGCCCCGGTCGACATCAGCCGGGCCAAACGCTCGGCAGGCCCGTTCGTCCCGGCCCCCGTCGACATCCCCGGGCCCAAGCGCTCGGCAGGCCTGTTCGTCTCGACCGGTGTCGGCATCACCCGCGACAGAGCCTCCGCAAGGGCGAGCAGCCCCGCGGCCGCGGCGAGCGCGAGCCAGGGGCGAGTCGCGATCACGTCGCCGGCGAGGAGGAGGGCCGCCCACCAGCCCAGGAGCGCGGCGACCCCGCCGAGCGCGCCGATCCGGGACAGCGCTCCGGCGACGAGGACGACCACAGCCACGGCCGCACAGAGCCATCCGGCGACGGGCCCGACGCGGTCGACCACGCCGATCGCGAGCCCGGCCGCGACCTCGACCCCGCCAACCGTGAGAGCCGCTGTCGTCCAACGCCTCCCGGGGAGGCCGGACACGCGCCGGGCAGCGAGTCCACCGAGCAGGATGACCCCGCCGACCGCAACGAGCACGACACCGTCCCACTCCGGACCGGGCAGCCCTGCAGCCCAGGGCCACAGCTCTAGCCCGAGCAGGTGCGCCGCAGGTGCGGGCGCGGCCCACGCGAACCAGGTCATCGGCGGGATCCGATGGTCGCTCGGCACGATGGCCACGGCCGCCATCAGGGCGACGAGGGCAAGGACGGCCGACATCCGCTGGGTCGCGAATACGGCTGCAACGACGGCGAGCAGGACGCCGACGCGAGCCAGCGTGCGGGCGACCCGGGCCGGCACCGCGAGCCCGCTGGCGGCGGCATACACGACGGCGAGGGCGGACAGCACGGCCGTCGACCAGGGCGAGTCCAGCGGGTAGAGGCCGGACCGGTCGAGCAGGAGCGAGAACGTTGCGGGGATGCCGATCGCGCCGAGTGCGAGGGGCGCTCCAGCCAGGGAGGGTTGCGCGGCCCGGAGGGCGGCGCCGACCGGGGACGCGCCGCGCACGTCGCGCCACCCCGTGAGGCACCAGCCGGCCGTCGCGGCGGCGACCGCGCCGACGAGTCCCCACTCCGTGCCGAGGGCGCCGGCCACGGCCAGCACTCCGAGCCCATGCCCCGACAGACCGAGGGCGACCCGGACGGGTTGGGCAGCGACGGGACCGGCCGACGGGACATGCGCGAGCACCACGAGCGCGAGCGCTGTGACCGCGGGGACGGCCCAGCGGAGGTCCTCCCCGACCGAGGCGACAGAGGCCGCACTCAGCCACCCGCCCACGCCGAGCGCCGACGCGACCACCGGTCGCCACGCCGGAGGCAGCGGACCCACGAGGGTCGCGACTGCGAGCAGGCCCAGGGCGACGGCAGCCGACCATGGCTCGAAGATGCCCGCGGTGCGCTCCCAGATCGAGACGGTCAGCAGGACGACGACGGCGACCCCACCCGCCCACCAGCCTCGCCAGTACCGCTCACCGGCGGTGCGGTCCAGCCATCCGCGAGCCGCCGGGACCGCGATCACGAGCAGGACCAGTGCGCCGACGACCGCGGCCGTGCCCGGGCCGGCGTCGCCGCCGGACGCGGTCAGCGCGCCGAGCGCGGCCAGCGGCAGCGTGGCGGCCGCCAGGTCGAGCAACCCCGCCGCTCCGGGTGCCGGGTAGGGCGCGGTGCGGCGGGCGATCGCCCACACGCCGGCGCCGGCGAGCACCGCGGCGGCCCACGTGAGGTCACCGGACAGGGCGGAGCCGAGCGCGAGGACCGCTCCGACCGCGGGGAGGACAAGCGCTGCCGGCGGCCGGCGGCGCGACCCGGCCAGCTCGAGGAGAGCCAGGAAGCCGCCCGCCACGAGCGCCGCGACGGCGGTCCTCTCCAGGGAGTCGCGTGCAGACCCGGACAGGGCGACCCAGACGACGACCCACCAGGCCGGCTGGACGACACCGACGGTGAGGGCCGGCAGGCGCGGCGCCAGGACCTCGAGCGCGGCGGCGAGGGCCGTGCCGGTCAGGAGGACCGGGAGGGCCGGCCAGCCCTCGGCGGCCCAGGTGAGGACGCCGAGCGCCCCGAGGACGACGAGGCCCGGCAGGGCCGCGGTCGTGGTGGGCCCTGCGAGCCGCGCCTTCGGGCGCAGCCTTGCCCCGAGCAGGGTCGCGGTGAGGGCCACTGCCATGGCGGCGACCTGGGCGGCGCTCGGGGTCGCGACCGCCTTGCCGCCGGGGGTCGCCCGGCCGACGCCCATCGTCGCGAGCCCGACCGCGAGCCAGCCGGCCGGGGCCACCAGGAAGCGGAGGGCGCTGGTGGGGTGACGGCGGGACCAGGCGGCATACCCGAGGGCGAGGCCCGCCATGAGCAGGGCCAGCGTCACGACGAGCGGGACCCCGGACAGGTCCGGTGGGAAGGCCACCCCGTCGAGGACGGAGGTGACGATCATGATGGGCAGGACGAGACCGCCCGCCAGCTCGAGCGACCGGCCGACCGCATCGGCGCGACGGCGCCGCAGCAGGGCGCCGGCGGCGAACGGCGCCACCGCGATGACGACTTCGGCGACGGGGCGCAGCCCGCTGGCGACATCGGCGAAGGCGAACGCGACGAGGCCGAAGGCGCCGACGAAGAACAGGAGCACGCCGAGGTACGCGAGACCGTGCACGGCGAGGTCCGAGCCGACAGCGCGAACGGTGCGCGACCACCACTGCCGGAGCGGCGACGGGGGTGCTGGCGGCCGCTGCGGTGCGGGAGGCGCGGGTGGCCGCTGCGGCGCGGGAGGAGCGATGGTGGCAGGGGGCGGAACCTGGGGCGCGAGGGCCCGACGCTCGAGCTCTGCCAGCGAGAGGCCCGTGGGCGGTGGTGGCGCCGATGCCGGCGGTGCCGACGCCGCGGGCGCCGACGCCGGGGGCGCCGGCACCGAGCCGGGCGAGCCGCCGGTCGGCCACTCGTAGCCCGTCGGGGAGGCCGGTCCCGCCACCGCCGTGGATCCGGTGGGCGGAGCAGCAGCGCCGGCCTCGGCGACGAGCTGTCGCACGAGGCCCTTGAGGGCGGCATCCTGCGGGCCGCCGACCAACTGGCGCCTCGCCGCCTCCGGCAGGAAGACGTGCTCGACGAAGTCCAGATGCGCGAGATCCGACACGGTCAGGGAAGGTCGCCCCGCCTCGGGGCCGGAAGTGGTGCCCATGGCGCGAGTCTGGAGAGCGACGGCCACACCGGAAAGAGCCCCGGTACTCATCCTCACCGCCGTCCGTAGGCTGGGCGCATGCGCGCAGTCACGATCTCCGAGCCCGGCGAGCCCGACGTCCTCCGCGTCTGCGAGGTCGACGCGCCCACGGCGAGGCCCGGCGAGGTCATCGTCGACGTCGTCGCCGCGGGCGTGAACCGCGCCGATGTCCAGCAGCGCAAGGGCTTCTACGACCCGCCACCCGGCGGCTCCCCCTACCCCGGGCTCGAGGTGAGCGGGCGGATCTCGGCCCTCGGCGAGGGCGTCGAGGGGTGGCAGGTAGGCGACGAGGTGTGCGCCCTCCTGGTCGGCGGGGGCTACGCCGAGCAGGTCGCCGTCCCGGCCGGCCAGCTGCTGCCGATCCCCGACGGCGTCTCGCTTGAGGACGCCGCGGCGCTGCCGGAGGTCGCCAGCACCGTCTGGTCCAACGTTTTCCTCACGGCGAACATCCAGCCCGGCCAGTGGCTCCTCGTCCACGGCGGCAGCTCCGGCATCGGCACCATGGCGATCCAGCTCGGCAAGGCCGTCGGTGCCCATGTCGCCGTCACCGCGGGGACCCAGGAGAAGCTCGACTTCTGCGGCCAGCTCGGCGCGGAGGTCCTCGTCAACTACAAGGAGGAGGACTTCGTCGAGAAGATCCGCACCGCGACCGGCGGGCATGGCGCCGACGTCATTCTCGACAACATGGGCGCGAAGTACCTCGCCCGCAACGTCGACACCCTCGCGATCAGCGGCCGGCTCGTCATCATCGGCCTCATGGGCGGCCGGCGTGCCGAGCTCGACCTGGGCACGCTCCTGGCCAAGCGGGCGGCCGTCATCGCGACCACCCTCCGCGCTCGCCCGGAGACGGAGAAGGCCACCATCGTCGCCTCCGTCCGCGAGCACGTGTGGCCGCTCATCGAGTCGGGAGTGGTCCGGCCGGTCATCCACTCGCGCCACCTCCTCGAGAAGGCGGCGGACGCGCACCGCGAGATGGAGGCCTCGACGCACATCGGCAAGATCCTCCTCACCATCTGAGGTCATGAACCGGACAAATCCGGGCAGATCGGCGCTGCCTGAGAGCAAACCGTCTCGGGACCGGCACATCTACGCCGCCAGGCAACCCAGCGCAATACCGTCGATCGTTGGACCACTTCGCGGGGAAGCGGTCCCCGACACGACGGAGGCGAGAGGTGTTCATCCAGGTCATCCAGGGAACGTGTCGTGACGCCGACACGGTGCACCGCCAGATGGACGACTGGCGGAACCGGCTCGAGAGCGGTGCCACGGGATTCCTCGGCGGCACGTACGGGATCACCGACGACGGCGAGTTCATCGGGGTGGTCCGCTTCGACTCGAGAGAGTCGGCAGAGCGGAACTCACAGCGCCCGGAGCAGGGTCAGTGGTGGGCCGAGACAGAGAAGTGCTTCGACGGGCAGGTCACCTTCCACGACTGCAACGACGTCGTGATGATGCTCGACGGGGGGTCCGACGACGCACAGTTCGTCCAGGTCATCCAGGGCCAGCTCACCGACGCCGGCAAGTTCCGCGACTTCATGAGCCAGCCGATGGACATGCTGCACACCGCCCGTCCCGAGATCATCGGCGGCACGGTGGCGATCGACGACAACGGCTTCTTCACGCAGACCGTCGCGTTCCGGACGGAGGCGGAGGCGCGCGAGGGCGAGCGCCAGGAGATGCCCTCCGACATGCAGGAGCAGATGTCGCAGATGAGCAACCTGATGAGCGACGTCAGCTACCACGACCTGCACCACCCCTGGTTCGAGACGGCCCGCAGCTGACCCACCCGACCGAGGCCCTGCTCCCGGGTTGAGGTATTCGACTACCCGCTCCCTGCAGGCGAATACCTCAACGCGGGTCATGCTTGCGCCGTCCCGACATACCCGGTATACATCTCCTCACCTGAGGGAATACCGAGTATGTCCGGGAGGCATCGATGTCGGTCAAGCAGGGGCTGCTCGCGCTGCTCGCGGAGGGGGCCACGTATGGCGCCCGGCTCCGCAGCGAGTTCGAGGCACGGACGGGCGGCACGTGGCCGCTCAACATCGGGCAGGTCTACACGACCCTCGCGCGGCTCGAGCGGGACGGGCTCGTCGAACCGGTCGGGGGCACCGACGACGAGGGCCGGATCACCTACCGCCTCACCGAGCAGGGGCGGGTCGCGGCCGAGGCGTGGTGGCGCACCCCCGTCGCCCGGGACGAGACGCCCCGGGACGAGCTCGTCATCAAGCTCGCCCTGGCGGTCACCTCGCCGGGGGTCGACGTGGCGCAGGTCGTGCAGACCCAACGCACCGCGACCCTGAAGCACCTGCGTGACCTGACCCGCCTCAAGGCGTCCGGCTCCGACGAGCCGCGGGGCGCCGACCTCGCCTGGCAGCTCGTCCTCGAGAACCTGCTCTTCTCCGGGGAGGCGGAGATCCGCTGGCTCGACCACGTCGAGTCGACGCTTGCCCGCCATGCCCGCATGCCGCTCACCTCGCCCCCGGCGTCACCGGAGTCTTCCGATGTGGCCGAGCCGCGCAGCTCCGAGCGGAAGGGGGCCCGGGCATGAGCGCGATGGAGCAGCCGATGGTGGACGGAGCGGCGGACCAGGCCGGGACGGAGCCGGTGCTCGTCCTGACGGACGTGACCCGTGTGCACGGCTCGGGGGCGACGGAGGTCGTCGCACTCGAGGGCGCCTCGCTCTCGGTGAGCCCGGGTGAGCTGGTGGCGGTCATGGGGCCGTCCGGGTCCGGCAAGTCGACCCTGCTCAACCTCGCCGGCGGCCTCGACAAGGCCACGTCGGGCAGCGTCGAGGTGAGCGGCATACGACTGGACTCCCTTGACGCAAAAGGGCTTGCCGCGTTGCGGCGCCGGTCGGTCGGGTTCGTCTTCCAGGACCTCAATCTCATCCCGAGCCTGACCGCGGCGGAGAACATCGGGCTGCCGCTCGAGCTCGACGGGTTCTCGGTGCGCCGGGCGCGGTCCCAGGCGCTCGACGCCCTGAACCAGCTGGGCCTGCGGGAGCTCGCCGACCGCTACCCCGACCAGATGTCCGGTGGCCAGCAGCAGCGAGTCGCGATCGCGCGGGCCCTCGTCGGTGAGCGCCGGCTGGTCCTGGCCGACGAGCCGACCGGTGCCCTCGACTCGCACACCGGCGAGGAGGTGCTGCGCGTGCTCCGGCAGCGGTGCGACGCCGGCGCGGCCGGGCTGCTCGTCACGCACGAGGCGCGGCACGCGGCGTGGGCTGACCGGGTGGTCTTCCTCCGGGACGGCCGGATCGTGGACTCTACAGGCGGGCCGGACTCGGCGGACTCGCTTCTCGCACAGGCGCGGTGACGTGGTGGCGCGGGTGAACGGGGGCTCGGGCCGGCCCGAGCAGGGAGCGGGCCGCTTCGAGCAGTGGCAGGCGGGCTGGCGGGTGGCGCTGCGCATGGCGCGGCGCGACGTACGTCGGCATCGGGGTCGCAGCATCCTCATCCTGCTGATGATCGGGCTCCCGGTGCTGCTGATCAGCGCCGGCGCGACGCTCGCCTTCTCGATGACCCTCGATGACAGCGAGCAGGAGCCCTATCTCTTCGGCACCGGTCAAGCGATCGTCAGCGGGCCGGTCGAAGGCAAACAGATCTACCAGGAAGCGCTCGGGGGGGGGTGGGGTTCAGACGAAAAGGCACCGCCCGCCAACCCGATCGTAGGCATCGAGACCGATCCGGCCAGGGCCATTGCTGGGTTGACCGGCGGCACCGCGATCCCGTTGTCCCAAGGTCCGCTCCGCGTCGAATCAGCCGAGAAGACGGTCTCCGTCAACGCACTGGGAGTGAGTCTCCAACCACACGCCGACCTCGGTGACCGAGCGCATCTCATCAGCGGTCGGTGGCCGGCCAACGACGCTGAGGTGGTGGTCACGAAGTGGGGCGCTGGGCAAGGGCTGCCGACCTCAGGCAGGCTCTCGATCGCGACCGCCGACAGTAAAGACGCAGTGTTCACATCCCGGACCGTTGTGGGCGTCGCCGAAGCGGTGACGGGGACGCCGATGGGCATGGGGGTCGCCCCGGCCGCCGTCGTGCTCGTGCCGTGGCAGCAGAAGGCGACTGGGCCCGGCCCCGACGCCCCTGCCTGGCTCATCATCGATCGAGGTCCGGTCAGCTGGGAGGAGGTCCAGGACCTCAACAGCTATGGCCTCGTCACGGTGGCACGATCCTTGTGGGCGCTGCCACCGCAGGCCCTGCCGGTCAACGACCACTTTGGCGCCTCTCCCGACACCGCTGCCGCGGGGACGGCCATCGCCATGGCGGCCGCCGCCGCGGGGTTGCTCTTCACGACCGCGCTCCTGGCCGGGCCGGCCTTCGCCGTGAGCGCGAGCCGCCAACGACGCACCCTCGCGCTCTCCGCCGCCAACGGCGCCACACGCACGCAGGTGCGGCGCACGATCCTGGCCCAAGCCGTCGTCCTCGGCGGCATCTCCACCATCGTCGGAACCGCCGTCGGCGTGGGAGCCGTCGCGGCCCTGCGACCGTGGCTCGCCCGGGTGCTGGACGAGAGGCTGCTGTTCGGCCTCGACGTGCCATGGGTGTTCCTCGCCGCGGTCGCCGGCTCCGCCCTGCTGAGCGCGGTCGTCGCGGCGCTCCTGCCGGCCCGTGCTCTCGGCCGCCTTGACATCGTCCGGGCAATGCGGGGCCAGGAGGTCGCGCGGCCGGTACGGCACCGGGTCACCATCGTCGGGCTCGTCCTGCTCGCGATCGGTGCAGTGCTCACCCTGACCCAGGTCGACGTCTCGGACGGTATGCAGCAGGCCGGCTTCGGTCTCATCGGTGGAAGCGCGCTGCTCACCATCGGTGCCCTCTGCGTCGTGCCGGGCCTGTTGACCGTCATCGGGAGGCTTGGGCGCCACTTGCCGCTCTCTATACGCATGGCGGCCCGGGACTCCGCGAGGCAGCGGGCGCGGACCGGGCCTACGGTCGCAGCGGTCATGGCCGGGGCCGCCCTGCTCTCCGCCTCAGTTGTCGCCATCTCGTCCGACACGGCTGAGCAGGCACACACCTACGTGCCCAACGTTGCGATGGGCACTGCCACCACCTACGACTCCCTGCTCGGCGCGGAGGAGGTCGCCCGGATCGTCGCGTCCGTCGACCCGGGGATCGTCACGGTCCGCGCGGCCACGCTCGCCCGCGCGGTCCAGGACGACAGCGGGTTCCAGCCCCAGCCATGGGCCACCGGCCCGGGACGCCTCGTCCAGGCCCAGCGCGTCGGCTGCACCTTCGAGCAGTCGCGACCCACCGAGTCGTTCTTCCCCGAACAGCGCTGCTGGTCCATCGGCACCGACGGGATGATGGGCGCCGGCGCCATCCGCACGGCACCGGCGGTGCAGCTCGCGACCCTGCTCCAGCTGGACGAGGCGCAACGCACGGCGCTCGCCGACGGTGCCGTCGTGCTGCCCGACGTGTCGACCATCCCGACCCCCGCTCGTCCCGGCACCTTTGACGCCGTGCGCCCGACGCCCACCGATGTCCAGGGCGGCGCGGTTCGCTTCTGGGTGATGGATGGCGAGTCCGCCGAGAACGGCGACTTCAAGCCGGCCGGCGCCCCACAGACCGTCACGCGGCCAGCCCTGGTGCTCCCGTGGGACCAGTTCTCGCTCGGCCAGTCGCAGGTCATCGGTGGCTACAGCGCCTACCTCGCCACGGAGGCCGCTGACCGGCTCGGCTGGGCAAACCAGCCCGGCTTCGTCCAGCTGGTGGATCCCGACGGTCCGATCTCGGCCGCGACAGAGGCAAAACTGACGAGCGCCCTGCAGGCCGCTTCCGAGAACGCGTCGGTCCAGGTCGAGCGGGGATTCCAGCGCGACGACAGCGTGGCGATCCTCGTGCTCATGGGGATCGTCGGCCTGATCATCCTCGTAGCGACGTTCGTCTCCACCGCGCTCTCGATGGCGGAACAGCTGCCGATGATGGGCACCCTCGCCGCGGTCGGCGCGACGCGGATGACCCGCCGCAAGCTCGCGGCCGCACAGGCGTTCCTCCTCTCCGGCCTCGGCGCCGTCGTCGGGGCAGCGATCGGGCTCCTGCCCGGCATCGCCGCGGCCAAGACCGTCACGACGACCGGCGGACAGAGCCACGCCGGGTTCGTCGACATGTCGGCGGTGCCGGAGGTCGTCGGGCCGTTCGTCGTCATCCCGTGGCTGCAGATCGCGGCGCCGATCGTCCTCGTCCCGATCGTTGCCGCCGTGTTCGCCTTCGTCTCGATCCGCCGCGCCCCCACGGTCACCCGGCGGGCGACGTGAACCCAGCCCTCGTGCAGTCACCCTCGGCGGGTTGGGGTCGTCCCGACACTCACCGGCGCATCGGAATACCTCGAACGGGGGCGGGTAGGGGGTGCGGCAGGATGAATGACATGAGTGACGACCAGACGCAGCAGCCAGGCTCGGGCGACCAGAGCAGCGATGACACCCAGGATCCCCGCATCGTCGTCGTGACACCCGGGGGCATGGGCGTCGCAGACTCCGGAACCAGCGACGGCGAGACCGAACGCGAGCGCAAGAATCCGGCGGACCTCGTCGAGGAACCAGCCAAGGTGATGCGGATCGGGTCGATGATCAAGCAGCTCCTCGAGGAGGTCCGCAGCGCCCCTCTGGACGAACCGGGCCGCAGGCGGCTCGCCGAGATCCACCACCAGTCGCTCGAGGAGCTGAAGGACGGCCTCGCCCCCGAGCTCGTCGAGGAGCTCGACCGGATCGCCTCCCCCTTCAGGGACGAGTCACCCAGCGACGCCGAGCTGCGCATCGCGCAGGCCCAGCTCGTCGGCTGGCTCGAGGGGCTCTTCCACGGCATCCAGACGGCGCTCGTGGCCCAGCAGATGGCCGCGCAGCAGCAGCTCGCCCAGATGCGCGCCCTTCCCCCGGGGCGCCCGGGCTCGCCCTACGGAGCGCCGTCGGTCCCCGGCGCACCGAACACCCCACACGAGGGCGGCCCGACCGGCCAGTACCTCTGACTTCTCCCCCCCAAACGGACCGTTCGCCCTCGAGCGGTCCGTTCTCGCGGCTCTAGGGTGACCGGGTGAACGTGCTGCTCCGGCTCATCGGCGCCCCGGTCCTCCAGGCGCTCATCGCGCGCCTCCCCCGACCCGTCGCCCGGGTCCTGGGCGCCGTGCTCGTCGTCTGCAGCAGCCTGCTGCCGTTC
>NZ_JBQCCV010000006.1:0-2152 GCF_051961875.1 Intrasporangium sp.
TGCCGCCGCGACTCGGGCACGTCCATGTCCGTGCAGAGCGCCTCCCACACCGTGCGGGGTGGGACGCCCTGCTCGAGCGCCTGACGAACCGTGCGGTTGCCCAGGGCGCCGAGCACGTGGTCACGGGCGAGGGAGTCGGCATACGCCTCTCCGAACTCGTCCCGCATGAGGGTCCAGAAGTGGCTCATCCGCACCGTTCGAGTCTGCCACGCCCCGGCACCCGGGCCCTGCAGCCGCCCTCGGCACCGGCCTGCACAACGGGTTCGTCACAAGCCACCCAAACCGGACCGCTCCCCGCTCCGGTTTCAGTACAGTCCATCCCGGACCCGCGCAGACGCCGGGTCTCCGCCATGACAGGGGGCATGACCGCATGACTCAGCCGAACGACCCGACCTCAGAGCCGACTCCGGAGCAGCTGCCCGGCGACGCCGGGCCCACCACCACCGGGGCGATCCCGCCCACGCAGGCGATGCCGGCGCAGTACAGCTATCCCGGTGGAGGGTCCACGGTCGGACCGGAAGCACCGGCAGCAGGCATCCCCCAGGCTGTTCTCGCGGACGGCTCCTCGGAGGGCGTGTCCTTCAGCGACGACTCCCGGGCGAAGGGCTCGGGCCGGCGGACCGGCGTCATCGCCGGCGGCCTCGTCGCCCTCCTCGCGGTGGGTGGAGGTATCGCGTTCGGTGTGGCCAAGCTGTCCGGCGGTGGCGCCCAGCCGGCCGATGTCATCCCCGGCGACGCGATCGGCTACATCCGGATCGACATCGACCCGTCCGCCGGGCAGAAGGTCGCGGCCGTGCGCTTCCTCAGCAAGCTCCCGGCCGCCAAGGATGTCTTCAGCTCGGACGACATGCGCCAGAAGCTCTGGGAGCAGGCGGTCAAGGAGTCGAAGAACGCCTGCCTGCAGAAGTTCGACTTCGGCAAGGACATCCAGCCCTGGCTCGGCCAGCGGGCCGGCTTGGCGGTCCGTCCCGACAAGACCGGCGACGAGCAGAACATGGTCATCGCCCTGCAGACCACCGACGAGGGCAGGGCGAGCGACACCCTCGGCAAGCTCGTCAACTGCAGCGAGGACTCCAAGGGCAAGACCGATATCCGCACTCGTGACGGCTACGTCCTGCTGACCCCCAAGGGCCAGGGCGATGCGACCCTGGCCGCACTCGACAAGGGGAGCCTCGCGAGCAACGCCACCTTCTCCGGTGACATGAGCGCCCTCGGCGACCAGGGCGTCGCCTCCATGTGGTTCGACAACGAGAAGTTCGTCAAGGCGATGGGTGATCTCGACCCGTCCGCGGCGGCGGCATCGGGAATGCCCGGCACGGACAGCCTCAAGGGACGCACCGCCCTCACGCTGCGCTTCGACCCGAGCTACATCGAGGTGGCCGGCATCGGGCGGGGCGTGGACGCGGCGAAGCACGTCGACGGCAGCGGCGCCGAGCTCACCACGCTCCCCGCTGACACCGTCGCCGCCCTGCAGCTCTCCGGCGGCGGCCAGCTGATCGACGGCGTGTGGCCCGAGCTGAAGAAGGCTCTCGACAGTGTCGCCGGTGGCGGCGGTGACGTGCAGAGCATGCTCGAGGACGAACTGAACGTGAAGCTGCCCGACGACCTCAAGGTCCTGCTCGGCAAGTCCTTCACGCTCGCCGTGCCGGACCAGGCGTTCGGTTCCGACATGCCGACCCTCGGGTTCAAGGTCACCGGCACCGACGCGAAGCGCGCCGAGCAGGTCCTCACCTCCATCGAGGACGCATCGGGCGGTGCCCTCTCGCTCGACAAGAAGGCCGACGGGGACCGCCTCTACGTGGGCACGACCTCGGGCTATGCCGACAAGCTCGCCCAGAACGGCAAGCTGGGCGACAGCGATGCCTTCAAGGCGGCGCTCGGCGACACGAGCAAGATGACCGCGGGCTTCTACCTCGACCTCGACGCGATCGAGAAGTACTACCTCCCCGAGGTCGGCAAGCAGGAGCATGACCTCGTCGAGGCCCTGCGTGCGGTCGGGCTCAACGTCCGCTCGACGGGCGAGGGCGAAGGCTCCTTCTCGCTCCGCGTCGTCGGCAACTGATCCGGATAGGCCGCTGATGTGGGGAGGGCCACCCCAAGAGGGGGTACCAACACAACAGGGGGGGTGGGGTCACTACATTTTTTAAACCCA
>NZ_JBQCCV010000007.1:0-13809 GCF_051961875.1 Intrasporangium sp.
CCTCAGCGGCCGCCGAGGAACTTCTCGAAGCCCTTGGGCAGCTGCGCGGGGTCGAAGTCGGGCAGGTCACCATCGCCGTTGCCGCCGGCACCCGGCATACCGAACGCGGAGGCAGCCGACTTCTGCCGGCTCTCGGCCTCACGCTCCGCCATCGCGCGCTCCTCGGCGGCGCGCTTCGCGGGGTTGCCGCTCTTGCTCTTCTTGCGCTTCTGCTGCTGTGCCTTGCCGCGTTTGCCTGCACCGGGCAGACCGGGCATCCCCGGCAGTCCGGCGCCACCGCCACGAGCAAGCGACTTCATCATCTTCTGGACCTGGCCGAACCGCTCGAGCAGCTGGTTGACGTCGGTCACGGTGACTCCGGAACCCTTCGCGATCCGGGCCCGGCGCGAGCCGTTGATCTGCTTGGGGTGTGTCCGCTCGAACGGCGTCATCGACCGGACCATCGCCTCGACCCGGTCGAACTCGCGGTCGTCGAAGGCGTCGAGCTGCTCACGCATGCCCTGCATGCCGGGCATCATCTTCAGCATCGACTTGAGCGAGCCCATCTTCTTGATGGCGCTCATCTGCTGGAGGAAGTCCTCGAAGGTGAAGTCCTCTTCCGCGAGGAACTTCCGGGCCATCTCGTCGGCCTGGCGCTTGTCGAACGCCTTCTCGGCCTGCTCGATCAGGGTGAGGACGTCGCCCATGTCGAGGATCCGGCTGGCCATCCGGTCCGGGTGGAAGACCTCGATGTCGGTGACCTTCTCACCGATCGAGGCGAACATGATCGGCTCGCCGGTGATCTCGGCGACCGAGAGGGCGGCACCACCACGCGCGTCGCCGTCGAGCTTCGACAGGACGACACCGGTGAAGGCGACGCCTTCGTGGAAGGCCTGCGCCGTCTCCACGGCGGCCTGACCGATCATGGCGTCGATGACGAAGAGGACCTCGTCGGCCTGCACCGCCGCCCGGATGTCCGCGGCCTGCTGCATGAGGTTGGTGTCGACGGCGAGCCGGCCCGCCGTGTCGATGATGACGACGTCGTGCTGGCGCGCCTGAGCCTCCGCCACGCCCGCGCGGGACACGGCGACGGGGTCACCGAACGACCGGGTGCCCTCCCCCGACTCGAGCACCGCGTCGTGCCCACCCATGTTGCCGCGCTCCGGCGCAAAGACCGGCACCCCGGCGCGCTCGCCCGTGACCTCGAGCTGGGTCACGGCGTTCGGCCGTTGCAGGTCGGCGGCGACGAGGAGCGGGGTGTGCCCCTTGTCCTTGAGCCAGCGACCGAGCTTGCCGGCGAACGTCGTCTTGCCCGACCCCTGCAGGCCCGCGAGCATGATGACGGTCGGAGGCTGCTTGGCGAAGTGGATCTGCCGCGTCTGCCCGCCGAGGATGGAGACGAGCTCCTCGTTGACGATCTTGACGACCTGCTGGGCGGGGTTGAGCGCCTGGCTCACCTCGGCGCCGAGGGACCGCTCCCGGACCCGGCTCGTGAACCGCTTGACGACCGGCAGCGCGACGTCCGCGTCGAGCAGGGCCAACCGGATGTCGCGAATCGCCTTGTTGACGTCGCTCTCGGACAGGCGGCCCTTGCCGCGGAGGTTCTTGAAGGTCGCGGTCAGGCGATCAGACAGGGTTCCAAACACGCAGGCAAGCCTAACCGTTGCGGGGTGTACTCCCGCGCCACCGGCACGGGGTATGCCGCTCAACCGGTTTCCGCCCGCAGCGTGACCTGCCGCTGCGATTGAGTGGCGGACGGTCCGGGTAGGACGGGGCCAGCCGGCGCTGCCCTTCGCCGGCTCTCTCACACCCCGGAAGGAAGCATCCATGGCTGGAGTCGTGACCCTCATCAAGGACGACCACGCAAAGCTCGAGAAGGTGTTCAAACAGCTGGAGGCGCAGAAGGGGGACGTCAAGGCGCTGCTCCGCGAGGTCGAGGAGCTCCTGGTGCCCCACTCCAAGGCCGAGGAGGAGGTCGTCTACCCCGCCATCAAGAGGACGACTCCCGACGAGGCTTCCGATGTCGACGACGGTCTGGCTGAGCACCAGCACGTCGAGGAGGTCCTGACGCAGCTGCTCGGGATGGACCCCGACGAGCCGGGTGCGGACGGCCTCATCGCCGCGATGATCGGCGAGGTGCGCCACCACGTCGAGGAGGAAGAAGAGGAGATCCTGCCCAAGTTCTCGGACGAGGCGTCGAACCAGGAGCTCGGCGACCTGGGCGAGAAGTTCACTGCCGCGAAGGAGAAGTACCTGGAGGAACTGCGCAGCTCGCGCAGCACTGCCTGACCCGTCACGGTCCGTCGCACGCCTCGATGATCGCCGCGATGGCGTGCGCGGCCCGGGCGGGTTGGAGCAAGCCACCGCTGAACTCGGTGACGTAGAAGGTGTCGAGCGCCTGCCCGGCGTACGTCGCCGCGTGGGCTGATCGGATGGTCAACGACGAGCGCGCGAGCGACATGCCGATGTCGCGCAGGAGCCCCGGGCGGTCGGAGGCGCGGACCTCGATGACGGTCGCCGAGCGCGACACCCCGTGCAGTACCAGCGCGCGGCTCTGGTCGGGCGACCCGCACGCCCGACTGCGGAGAGGCTCCCCCGTCCGGGGTCGGTCGAGGGGGGCGAGCGGCCCCCGGTCACCGGCGGCGACGCGGACGAGGTCTCGCGCGATCCGCTCGGCGACCGGGGCCTCCCCGCTCGGCGAGTCCACCCACCACTCGTTGACCGCCAACTGGTCACGGGTCCGTACCGTCGCCGAGCGGATCACGAAGCCCTGGCTCGCGAGCAGGCCAGCCGTGTCGGCGAAGAGACCCGCACGGTCCCGGCCCACGACCACGAGTCGATGTGCACCACCGAGGGCCTCGACCCGGACCACCGGCCGGCCCACCGCCAGCTCCTCGAGATGGGCGCGCGTCGGTTCTTCTCCCCATGCTGGTAGGACCGGCTCAGCCGCGGCCGAACGGCGGGCTGCGTCCGCCGCGCAGCCCAGGTCCCTCCGGCCAAGTTCGCAGAGCCGTTCCACGAGTCCGGCGCGCCAGTCGGTCCACGCGAGCGGACCAGCGGCACGGGCGTCAGCCTCCGTCAGGGCCCGGAGCATCTCGAGGGTTGACCCCGATTCGCCGACCGCCTCCGCCAGGGTGTCGATGGTGACGGGATCGGTGGGGTCGCGCCTGGTGGCGAGCTCGACGAGGGTCAGGTGCTCCCGCACAAGCCGCACGACGAGGGCTAGGTCGGGCTCGGGCACTCCCATGCGGCGCAGCACCGAGCCGGCCAGCCGCGCCCCCGTCGTCGAGTGATCCTGCGCGTCGCGGACCTTGCCGATGTCGTGAAGCAGCGCCGCGAGCACGAGCAGGTCGGGGCGGTCGAGGTCACGCAGCATCCCGGCCGCGATGACGACCGTCTCGATGAGGTGCCGGTCGACGGTGTGCCGGTGCACCGGGCTCCGTTGGGGCCGGCACCGGACGCCGGCCCACTCGGGCAGCCACCTGTCGATGATCCCGGCGAGGTCGAGCCCTTCCCACACCGCGACCAGCCCGGGACCGGTTGCGAGCAGGTCGGTGAACAGCTCGCGCGCCAGCGCCGGCCACGGCTCGGGCAACGGCGGCGCCTGCTCGGCCAGGTTGCGCAGCGTCGCCGGGGCCAGAGGCAGTTTGTTCCGCGCCGCGATGACGGCCGCCCGCAGCGGAAGAAGCGCGTCCGCCCCGGCGCTCGAGGGTGACCCGAGAACCGCCTCACCCTCGTGCCGGTACAGGCCGTAGCCGAGCGGGGTGAGGTGTGGACGTCGCGCGCTGACCCTCAGGGTGCGCGCGCGCTGGGACTGCAGGGCCCGTCGCAAGGTGTTCTGGGCGGCATACCCGATGACCCGTGCGGACGCGGAGACCGTCGCGAGCAGGGCGTCGGCATCCGGCTCACCGAGCAGCGCCGCGCAGGCGTCCTGGTCGTCGCGTCCCAGACGGTCGCGGTCGCGACCGGTCACGACGTGGAGCGCGTCACGCACGTCAAGCAGCCGGGCGTATGCCGCGTCGACGTCGCCGTGTGGCCGATCGGCGAGCCAGGCCGCGGCCAGTGCGCGGAGCAGGGCCATGTCGCGCAGGCCGCCGCGAGCCTCCTTGAGGTCGGGCTCGACGAGGTGGGCGAGGTCGCCGTGCCGGGCGTACCGCGCCGCGAGCGACTCCTCGATCTCGGGCAGCCGGCTCCGGGCGTGGGCGCGCCAGTCGTGCGCGACGGTGAACCGTGCCGATGCCACGACGTCCGGGTCGCCGGCGACGTACGCGATGTCGAGCAGGCCGATGCCCGCCGTCAGGTCGGTGGCCGCCACCGCCCGGCACTCGGCCACCGTGCGCACGCTGTGGTCGAGCCGGATGCCGGTGTCCCAGAGGGGGTACCAGAGCCGGTCCGCGACGGCGCCCACCTCGGGGTCGGAGAGGCCGCGGGGGTGGTGGAGCAGGACGAGGTCGAGGTCGCTGAGCGGCCCCGACTCCCCGCGGCCGAGGGAGCCGACCGCAGCCAGGGCGACGCGGTCGAGGCGTCGACCGGCCCCTGCCCGGTGCCAGAGGTCGCGGAGCCATGCCAAGGTGTGCCTGCTGATCGCCTCTCGCCGGGCCGGCCCGGCGCCGGCTGTCGCGAAGTCACGCGTGCCTGCTAGGTCGAGCCGACGTCCCCGGAAAGACGGCCCGCCGCGGCCCGAGCTACGACTGTTGTCCATGATCGTCGTTGCCATGTCTCGTCCCTCAGAGCGCCGCCGGCCCGCGCTCGCCGGTGCGCACCCGGATGACGTCGTCGACCGGGACGGCCCAGATCTTGCCGTCGCCGATCCGCCCGGTCTGCGCCGCCTTGAGGATGACCTCCATGACGTCCGGGGCGTCGCTGCTCTCGACGATGACCTCGATCCGGACCTTGGGCACGAACTCGACGGTGTACTCGGCCCCGCGGTAGACCTCGCTGTGGCCGCGCTGCCGGCCGTAGCCGCTGGCCTCGCTGATCGTCATCCCCGAGATCCCGAAGGCCTCCAGTGCCTCCTTCACGTCGTCGAGCCGGTGCGGCTTGATGATGGCGGTGACGAGTTTCAGGACCGCGCCTCCTTGTGGGGGTGCGTCTTGGTGACGGCCGAACCGGCAGGGTCGACGGGAACGGTCGGCCCGCCGAGGCCGGCCGCGAGCGGTACCGGGGCGGCGTTGGCACCGTGGAGGGACTTGCCGAGCGCGCCCCCGAACGCTGCGCCGAGGCCGCCTGCGAGGTTGCTCCAGTCATAGGCGGACTCGGCGTGCAGCTCCTGGTCGATCCCCGCGGCCTCGGCGTCCGAGCTGACCCGCCAGCCCATGAGCGCCCGCAGGGCGAGTCCGACGACGGTCGTCACGACACCCGACAGCACGACGGCCGCGAAAGCGATGATGAGCTGCACGACGAGCTGCCGGAACCCGCCGCCGTAGAAGAGACCGGTCCGGGTCGCGAGCAGGCCGATTCCGATGGTCCCCCACAGCCCGGCGACGAGGTGGACGCCGACGACGTCGAGAGAGTCGTCGAAGCCGAGTCGGTACTTGAGGCCGACCGCCAGGGCGCAGAGCGAGCCGGCCACCGCGCCGAGCACGAGGGCGCCGATCGGCGACAACGCGCCGGCCGCCGGCGTGATCGCGACGAGGCCGGCGACGACGCCGGAGGCGGCGCCGAGCGAGGTCGCGTGCCCGTCGCGAACCCGCTCGGTGGCGAGCCAGCCGAGCATCGCGGCGCATGTCGCGGCCGTCGTGTTGACCCAGGCCACGCCGGCTGTGCCGTTGGCGGCGAGGGCCGACCCGGCGTTGAACCCGAACCAGCCGAACCAGAGGAGCGCCGCGCCGAGCATGACGAGCGGCAAGTTGTGCGGGCGCATCGGGACCCTCCCGAAGCCGATCCGCTTGCCGACCACGAGGGCGAGCACGAGGCCCGCCATGCCGGCGTTGATGTGCACGACGGTGCCACCGGCGAAGTCGATCGGCGCCACGGCCGCCGTCACGTCCCCTCCGGACCGCGCGTTCCCTAACTGCCGCGCCGCGAGGCGGTCGGCCGAGCCCGACAGGAGCCCACCACCCCAGACCTGATGTGCGAGCGGGAAGTAGGCGAACGTCACCCACAGCCCGGAGAAGACGAGCCAGGTGCTGAACTTGACCCGGTCGGCGATCGCGCCGCTGATCAGCGCCACCGTGATGATCGCGAAGGTCATCTGGAAGGCGACATTGACCACGGTCGGGTAGCTGCCGCTCATGACGTAGTTGCCGGCGCTGTCCGTGATCGCGCCGCGCAGCCCGAACAGGTCGAGCGGGCTCGCGAACAGGCCCCCGATCGAGTGCGGCCCATAGGACATCGAGTAGCCCCACAGGACGTAGACGACGCCGACGACTCCCATCGCGCCGAAGGACATCATCATCATGTTGAGGACGGACCGGCTCCGGACCATCCCGCCGTAGAAGAGGGCGAGCGCCGGCGTCATGAGCAGCACCATCGAGGCGCTGACGAGCATCCACGCCGTGTCGCCGGTGTTGAGTGCGTCTTTCATGCCGAGGAGTCTCGGGACCCCTCGTTTCCGCTGCGGTCGCCGCACGTTACAGCGGCGTCAACAGATCCGCCCGCGTGTGACGTTCTCGTTTCCCGGCCCAGAACGACGTATGCCGCCCAGCTGGCTCAGCTCGGCGGCATACGTCCGATCGGTCACACCATCACTCCACGATCGCGTCGACGAAGGCCTCCGGGTCGAACGGCGCCAGGTCGTCGGGACCTTCGCCGAGGCCGACGAGCTTGACGGGCACGCCGAGCTGGCGCTGGACCGACACGACGATGCCGCCCTTGGCAGTGCCGTCGAGCTTCGTCAGCACGATGCCGGTGATGTCGACGGCCTCGGCGAAGACCTTCGCCTGCTGGAGACCGTTCTGGCCGGTCGTCGCGTCGAGGACGAGGAGCACCTCGTCGATCTCGCTCTGCTTCTCGATGACCCGCTTGATCTTGCCGAGCTCGTCCATCAGGCCGACCTTGTTGTGCAGGCGCCCGGCCGTGTCGATGATGACGACGTCGACCTCTTGCTCGATGCCGGCCTTGACCGCGTCGAACGCGACAGCGGCCGGGTCGGCACCCTCCTTGTCGGACCGCACCGTCGGCACGCCGACGCGCCCGCCCCACGTCTCGAGCTGGTCCGCGGCCGCGGCACGGAAGGTGTCTGCTGCACCGAGCAGGACATCGCGGTCCTCGGCGACCAGGACCCGGGCGAGCTTGCCCACGGTCGTCGTCTTGCCCGTGCCGTTGACCCCGACGACGAGGATCACGGCCGGGCGGATGCCGACGCGCGAGGAGGCGATCCGCCGGTCCATGTCCGGCTGGACGAGCTCGAGCAGGTCCTTGCGCAGCCAGCTGCGGACCGTCGCCTCGTCGGTGGTGCCCTCAACCTTGACCTGGGTGCGCAGCGAGTCGACGAGCTGGGTCGTCGCCTCCACCCCGAGATCCGAGGCGATGAGGGTGTCCTCGACCTCCTCCCATGCCTCCTCGTCGAGCTTGCCGTGCGAGAGCAGGGCGAGCAGGCCCTTGCCGATCGCCGAGTTCGACCTCGCGAGCCGGGCCCGAAGCCGCTGGAGGCGACCCCGGGCCGACTCG
This sequence comes from Intrasporangium sp., assembly GCF_051961875.1. Taxonomy (GTDB): domain Bacteria; phylum Actinomycetota; class Actinomycetes; order Actinomycetales; family Dermatophilaceae; genus Intrasporangium_A. The sequence continues at coordinate 7,591 of NZ_JBQCCV010000007.1, forward strand.
GGCCGCTCGACGGCCGGCGCCGGGATGATCTCCTCGACTCCGATGTCGGTGGGTCCCTCGGAGGGTTCGCCGGGGTGCTCCGGCGGAGCGGTCGCCCGGGCCTCCTCCGGGCTGCGGTCGAGGTCCTCGGCTGGCAGACCCGGTGGCGCCTGGCGCGGGGCCTCCCGCTCCTCGACCGGGGTCTCCGCTCGTCCTCCACCGCGCATGAGCCCGAAGACGAGCCCGGCACCGAGCACCACGATGACCAGGGCGATGATGACGTACAGCCAGAGGTTCTCCACGCACTCATCCAATCACGCGGCGCGACACCGCCGCTGGACGCGGCCGGCCCTGCGACGACGGCCGAGGAGTGGGTGGGGACCGGTCTCAGGACCGCTTCGTCAGTGGGTGCGCGGGCGGCGCCGGCGGAGCAGGCCGAGGCGCGCCGCGCCGCGCGGAGTGAACATGACCTTGCCGTCGCGGTGGGCCGGCAGGGCGACGGAACCGACGATCGCGACACCGAGGCCGGTGGCGACCAGCATCAGGAAGATGAGGAACACCATGTGACTAGAGTGACGCATGTGACTGAAGGTCGGCTGTGGACCCGCCCCGGGGGCCCATTCCGTCACCTATTCGTCACCCTCCTGTGACGTCGTTGCGCCGAGCGGGGCCATTCGCGCCTTTCCGGAGCCAAACGCTTCGAGTCCGGATACTGTGACCGCCTCACGGCGCATCCAGCGCCGATCATGGAGGAGCAACCATGAGCACAGCCTTTCGACTCGCCGCCGCCACACTCTCCGCCGCCGCTCTCGCGACGACCTCCATCGCCCAGGCCGTCGCGGCCCCGGCGGACACTGTCCCCGTCTACCGCATCCAGGGTGCCGACCGGATCGCGACCGCCGTCGCCGCCTCGCGAGCGATGTGGGATGACGCCGGCACGCCGAACTCCCCGACGGCGACCGCCGCCGTGATCAGCCGCTACGACGACTACGCCGACGCACTCGGCGGCTCGGCCCTCGCCGGAGCCGTCGGTGGTCCCCTGCTGCTGACCCACACCGCGTACATCGACACGTCGACGATCAACGAGGTGGCCCGGATCCTCGGCAAGAAGGGCACCGTCTATCTCCTCGGGGGCACCGGCGCCATCTCGGGAGCCGCCGAGAAGAGCCTGCGCGACAAGGGCTACACCGTGAAGCGCCTCGCCGGCCCCGACCGGTATACGACCTCGGTCGTGGTCGCCAAGGAGGTCGCCAAGCAGCAGAAGGACGGCCACCCGCAGCTCGTCTTCGCCACGACCGGGCAGAACTTCCCCGATGGCCTCGCCGCCGGCGCGACCGCCGCGGGATATGCGGCATCCGTCGTGCTGACGAAGGACAGCGTCCTGCCGGCCACCGTCAAGTCCTACCTCATGGCTGAGCAGGCTGCCGGTGTCGACGTCCTCGCGGTCGGTGGGGCAACGGCGAAGGCGCCGTTCAGCTGGACCGGCACGCTGGCCGGGAAGGACCGCTATGAGACCGCGGCACTGATCGCGCGCTCCTTCTGGGCCAACCCGGACACCGACAGCGACGACGGCAACGCCATCGCCCTCGCCACCGGCGAGAACTGGCCGGACGCCCTGGCGGGCGGCGCCCTCATGGCCGGGGCCGGGCCGCTCCTGCTGGCCAAGCAGACCTCTCTTCCCGCGGCGACCAAGGCGGCCACTACCGAGATCGTGAAGTCGGCGAACCCGTCGACGATCAAGGTCGGCTTCGTCCTCGGCGGGGCGGGCGCCGTCACGGACGAAGTGAAGAGCGCTTTCGCGGTCGCGCTCAACTCCTGAGCGGGGCGAGACGCGAGCTGGGACCGCGCGATCACGCGGTCCCAGCCGAGCGGCATACCACCCGGGGCCTGCTAGAGGGCTCCCCCGAGGGTGACGCCGCCGTCGATCGTGAGCGTCTGGCCCGTGACCCACGCTGCGTCACGGGAGAGCAGAAAGCTCACCGCGCCCGCGACATCCTCCGGGACGCCGAGCCGCTTCATCGGGTAGGCGGCCGCGACCTCGGACTCGCGGCCCTCGTAGAGCGCCGTCGCGAACTTCGTCTTGACGACCGCTGGGGCGACGGCGTTGACCCGCACGTCCGGCCCGAGCTCGTAGCCGAGCTCCTTCGTCAGGTGGATCAGCGCTGCCTTGGAGATGCCATACCAGCCGATGGTCCCCGACGCGCCCTGCCCCGCGACCGAGGCGAGGTTGACGACGGCACCGGGATGGTCGACGTCCCCAAGCCCCGACTTGACGGCCTTCTGGATCCACGAGAACGCGGCGATGACGTTGACGTCGAGGACCTTCCGGGCCACCGCGGCGTCGCTGTCGAGCATCGGTCCGTAGACCGGGTTGATGCCGGTGTTGTTGACGACGTAGTGCAGGCCACCGAACGTCGACCGGGCCGCCTCGACGACCTCCTCCTGGTGGGCCTCGTCGGCCGCGTTGCCCGCGATACCCAGCGCATGCGCCGGACCGCCGAGCTGCTCGACCGCCTCGGCGAGCGCCGCCTCCTTCCGGGCCGTGATGACGACCTTGCCGCCCTCGTCGACGAGCCGCTGGGCGATGCCGAGGCCGATGCCGCGGCTCGCACCCGTGACGATGGCGACCGCACCCGCGTGCCGCCCTGCTCCCTCTGCCGTCATCAGAGCCCCAGGTCCCTTCCGATGAGTTCCTTCATGATCTCGTTGGAGCCGGCCCAGATCTTCGTCACGCGGGCGTCCTTCCATGCCCGGGCCACCCGGTACTCGTTCATGTATCCGTAGCCGCCGTGCAGCTGCAGGCATGCGTCGAGCACGTCGTTCTGCACCTGCGCGCTCCACCACTTCGCCTTCGCGGCGTCCACGGCGCTGAGCTCGCCCTTCGAGTGTGCGATGACGCAGTCGTCGACGTAGGCCTCGGTGACCTCGATCTTGGTCACCAGCTCCGCGAGGAGGAACTTGTTGTACTGGAAGGCGCCGATCGGCTGGCCGAACGCCTTGCGCTCCTTGGCGTACTCGATCGTCTCGAGGAGCACCGACTTGGCGTGGGCGACGTTGTTGACCGCGGACCCCACCCGCTCCTGCGGCAGCCGCTGCATCATCGAGATGAACCCCAGCCCCTCCGGACCGAGGCGATTCTCGTCGGGGACCCGGACGTTGTCGAAGAACAGCTCCGCCGTGTCCGACTCCGGCATGCCGACCTTGTCTAGCTTGCGGCCGTTGGCGAAGCCCTCCATGCCCCGCTCGACGACGAAGAGGGTGATGCCCTTGGCCCCCCTGGACGCATCGGTCCGCGCCGCGACGATGACGAGGTCGGCCTGGAAGCCGTTGGTGATGAAGGTCTTCGAGCCGTTGAGGACCCAGGCGTCGCCATCGCGGACGGCGGTCGTCTTGAGCGCGGCGAGGTCGGAGCCACCTGACGGCTCCGTCATCCCGATGGCGATGACCAGCTCGCCGGTCGCGATGCCGGGCAGCCAGCGCTGCTTCTGCTGCTCGGTGCCGAGGTCGACGATGTAGGGCGGGCACACGTCGGCGTGGATCCCGAAGCAGGAGCTGACCGCCGCGTTGAAGCCGGCCCACACCTCGGTGAGGACGGCGTTGAACCGGTAGTCGCCGACTCCGGCGCCCCCGTACTCCTCGGGGATGTCGAATCCGAAGAAGCCCTGCTTCCCTGCCTCCCGCCAGACCTCGCGGTCGATCGACTTGGCCTCGATCATCTGCTCGGCCCGTGGCCTGAGGGTCCGCTCGACGAACTCCAGGGCCGAGCTGCGCAGGGCCTCGTGGTCCTCATCGTAGATGTGACGCGGCATGGCGACCTCCAGTCAGTGGGTAAGCGCTTGCTTAGTCTGTCCCGGGTGTCCCATGCTGTCAACGTGCTCTCCGACGCCGCCGGCCACTCCGTCCTCCAGGTCCCCGTCCCCGAGCTCGAGCCCTTCGTCCGGGCCCGCCACGAGCACTACGACACCGACTACGTGTCGGCCGACCCCGACTTTGTGCACGCCCACGTCACCGCGCTGGGACCGTTCCTCACCAGCCACGAGCTGGCGGCTGACAACCTCTCGCTGGTCGCGGCCATCGCTGCGCGGACCGAGCCCTTCTCGTTCACCCTCGGGCGCTTCGACGTCTTCCCCAACGGGATCATCCACCTCGTGCCAGAGCCGGACGAGCCCTTCCGGGCGCTGACGGCCGACCTCTGCGCCGCCTTCCCCGACAAGCCTCCGTATGCCGGTCTGTTCCCCGACGTCCGACCGCACCTCACGCTCGACGCCCGGTCGGACCGGGTGACGCTGGCCTCCACAAGAGGGCTCGTCGGCCGTCTGGTTCCGGTCACATGCCGAGCCGATCGCCTCGACCTCGCGTGGTACGAGCCGGGGAACTGCCATGTCCTCGCCAGCTGGAAGCTCGGCGAGCCGAGCTGAGTGCGGGCTAGGCGGTGGCGGGCTGGGCCGTCTCGGCGAGCCGCACCGTCACGAGCGGCAGGAAGAACTGGACGAGCGGGCCGATGGACACGGCATAGAGCACCGTGCCGAGTCCGACCGGCCCGCCGAGCAGCCATCCGACGACCAGGACGGTGACCTCGATGAGCGTGCGGACCACCCGGATGCTGACGCCGGTGCGGCGGGAGAAGCCGGTCATCAGGCCGTCTCTCGGCCCGGGGCCGAGCTGGCTGCCGATGTAGAGCCCCCCGGCGAGCCCGTTTAGCACGATGCCGGCGATCAGAAGCCCGAGCTGCGCGGGCCAACCGCTCGGCTGGGCGATGGCGGCAAGGCCGGCGTCCGCGGCGATGCCGATGACGACCACGTTGGCGAAGGTCCCGAGACCCGGCCGTTGACGCAGCGGCCACCAGAGCAGCAGGACGAACGCGCCGACGACAATCGTCACCTGTCCGAAGGACAGCGGCACCCGCTCGGTGAGGCCGGCGTGGAAGACGTCCCATGGGTTGAGGCCGAGGGTCGACCGCAGCATCATCGCCATGGAGACGCCGTAGAGGACGAGCCCCACGACGAGCTGGGTGAGCCGTCGCGGCAGCTGGCCGGCCCGCAGCTGGTCTCGGGGGCTGAGGTTGAGCAGGGGGACGTTCCGGCGCATGAGCACATGATCGGGGCAGAACGGGTCCGGCGCTGATTCCGCCACGCTGTGGTCACTTCACGGACGGGCGGCCTCAACCGGGGCAACCTGGCTGACCAGGTCGGCGACGAGCTCGTAGACAGCAGCGTCCTCAGGATTTGCCATGCCGATGATGACGTCATCGACGCCGACCTCGGCCAGGGCAGCGAGCTTGTCCACGGCCTGCGCCACGGACATCGTGGTCTCACCTGACGGCGCCCGGCCGCCCCCGTCTCGCGACAGTGTGATCCGTGACAGCACGGTGTTGCGGATCTCGCGAGGGTCGCGTCCCACCTCGGCACAGCGGTCGGCCAGGACCAAGAGCTTGGCGCGGACCCGTTCCGGTCCCATGTCGAACAGGTTGCAGGCATCGCCGTAGCGGGCGATGAGCCGGAAGGTCTTCTCCTCCCCCATCCCGCCGACGAGTATCGGGGGGTGCGGGCGCCGAACCGCTGGCGGGCTGTTCAGGGTGCGCTCGAGGTCGTAGTGGCGGCCGCGGAAGGGGTCGTCGGACTCGGCCCACATCTGCAGGACGATCTGGAGGGTCTCCTCGAGCCGCTCGAACCGCTCCTTCAGCGGTGGGAACGGCACACCGAGGCCGCGGTGCTCCTGCTCGTTCCATGCCGCCCCGATGCCGAGCCACGCGCGGCCACCGGACAGCACGTCGAGCGTCGTCACCGTCTTGGCGAGGATGCCCGGGTGCCGGTAGGTCACGCCGGTGACGAGCGAGCCGAGCTCGATCCGAGACGTCAGCCCGGCGGCATACCCCAGGGTCGTGTAGGCCTCGAGCATCTCGAGCTCGGAGGGGCCGATCCCCCGGATCTGGAAGTAGTGGTCCATGACCCAGAGGCTCCACATGCCCGAGGCCTCCGCATCCTGGGCGATCCGGCCGAAGGTGGGGCCGATCGAAGCTGGCGCATCCGGCCAGGAGAACCAGGAGACCTGAAGCCCAAGTCGCATTCTGTGATCGTCGCAGAATTCGCCCCACTTTGACCCGGCGCAGGTGCCACGACGAGGTGCGGCTCGGCGCATCGCGTCCGGCTCAGCCGAGCGCGGGCTGGGGCCGCTCGGGCCCCGAGCCGTCAGTCGCGGGTCAGCTTGCGGTACGTGACTCGGTGCGGGCGAGCCGCGTCC
>NZ_JBQCCV010000008.1:0-5996 GCF_051961875.1 Intrasporangium sp.
CTGGAAGCCGAACCAGTATTTCAATCCGGAGGGGCCGAACAGCCACTACCACTCCACCGGTCCGGAGATCTGGGCGGACACGGACGGTCGCGTCACGCACTTCGTTGCCGGCGCCGGCACGGGCGGGACGATCAGCGGGACCGGTCGCTACCTCAAGGAGGTCTCCGACGGCTCCGTCAGGATCATCGCCGCCGACCCGGAGGGGTCGGTCTACTCCGGCGGCAGCGGGCGCCCGTACCTGGTCGAGGGCGTGGGTGAGGACTTCTGGCCCGGCGCCTACGACCCGTCGGTCGTCGACGAGGTCATCGCGGTCACCGACGCCGACTCGTTCGACATGACGCGGCGACTGGCGCAGGAGGAGGGCCTGCTCGTCGGCGGCTCTTGCGGCATGGCGGTCGTCGCCGCGCTCCGCGCCGCGAAGGACCTGCCCCAGGACGCCGTCGTCGGCGGCCTGCTGCCCGACGCGGGCCGGGGGTACATGTCGAAGATCTTCAACGACGAGTGGATGGCGTCGTACGGCTTCCTGCACGAGCCGGGGGAGCAGACCGTCGGCGACGTGCTGCGGTCCAAGTCGGGTGACATGCCCGCGCTCGTGCACACCAACCCCAACGAGACGATCCGCGACGCGGTGCAGATCCTGCGCGAGTACGGCGTCTCACAGATGCCGGTCGTCAAGGCCGAGCCGCCGGTGATGTCCGGCGAGGTGGCGGGTTCCGTCAGCGAGCGCGCGCTGCTCGAGGCCCTGTTCACCGGGCACGCGCACCTGGCCGACTCAGTCGAGAAGCACATGGAGCCGGGGCTGCCGCTCGTCGGCTCCGGCGAACCGGTGTCGGGCGCCCGCGAGGAGCTCGAGAAGCACGACGCGGTGCTCGTCATCCAGGACGGCAAGCCGGTCGGGGTGCTGACGCGGGCAGACCTGCTCGGCTTCCTGGCGGACTGAACCGAGGCACGGCAATAGGAGCGCGGAAGCGGCCGGGAGGGCGCATCCGGCCCCGTCACCAGGGGGTTGAGGGCGGCTCCCTCACCCGTCACATCGCGGGCATTCCGCGCCATTTCAAGGCGATTCGGACCTTCCGGTCTTCGGCAGACGGCCGCCTGACGGGGCCGTAACCTCGAATTCGACCGGTTGGGGATCGCCAAGGACGGGACCGCGGCGATGCCGGTCGAAGTCGACCGGGCGGGGTGCCCGTGCGAACGTGTGAGGGGGGACCTCATGAGCCGTTCGATGCGTTCGGGGCCCAGCCGGAGGCGCAGGCTGCGCCCGATCATCGCCTTCGCCGCCGCCGTGCTCGTCGCGGGCCTCCTCCAGCCGCTGATGCTGACGGGAGGCCCAGCCGCGGCAGCGGGGCCCTGTGGTCCACCGGTGGTCAGTGTCATCGCGTGTGAGAACACCCTCGCCGGTGACCCGCCGAGCGACTGGCAGGTCAGCGGTGCGGGCGACTCGACCATCCAGGGTTTCGCCACGACGATGAGCGTCAACGTCGGCGACACCATCAGCTTCAAGATCAACACCCCCGCGAAGGCGTATCACATCGACATCCTTCGGATGGGCTACTACCAGGGCAACGGCGCCCGCAAGGTCGTCTCTGCACTCGCGCCGACGGCGACGCTGCCGCAGTCGCAGCCGGCCTGCCTGAGCCAGGCCACGACCGGCCTCATCGACTGCGGCAACTGGGCCGTCTCCGCTGCCTGGTCGGTGCCGAGCACTGCCGTCTCGGGCGTCTACCTCGCGCACCTGGTGCGCAACGACACCGGCGGTAGCAGCCTCATCCCGTTCGTCGTGCGCAACGACGCCAGCCACTCCGACCTGATCGTCCAGACCTCGGACGAGACCTGGCAGGCGTACAACACCTACGGCGGCAACAGCCTCTACACCTGTAGCGTCAACTGCCCACCCGGAAGCCCCGCCGCGTACAAGGGCGCCTCCAAGGTCTCGTACAACCGTCCGTTCCACAGCGCGCTCGACGACTCCGGGCGCAGCTGGCTCATGTACTCCGAGTACCCGATGATCCGGTTCCTCGAGGCGAACGGTTATGACCTGTCCTACACCAGCGGTCTCGACGTGAGCACCACCGCCGGCGGCCAGCTGCTGACGAACCACAAGGTATTCCTCTCGGTCGGGCACGACGAGTACTGGTCCGGCGTCCAGCGGGCGAACGTCGAGGCGGCCCGCGACAAGGGCGTGAACCTCGCCTTCTTCAGCGGCAACGAGGTGTTCTGGAAGACGCGTTTCGAGCCGAGCGCCGACGGGACCTCGACTGCGAACCGCACGCTGGTCTGCTACAAGGAGACGCACTACGACAGCGTCGTCGACCCCCAGGATCCGCCGACGTGGACCGGCACCTGGCAGGATCCTCGCTTCAGTCCGCCCGGCGACGGCGGGCGGCCGCAGAACGCCCTCACCGGGCAGCAGTTCCTGGTCAACTCGGGAACCACGGACATCGCCGTGCCGGCCCAGTACTCCAAGCTGCGCTTCTGGCGCAACACCAGCGTGGCGAGGTTGAGCGCAGGCCAGATCGCGACCCTCGCACCCGGCGCGGGGACGCTCGGCTACGAGTGGGACGCGGACCCGGACAACGGGTTCCGCCCCGCCGGCCTGTTCCGGATGTCGTCGACGACGTCGACCACAGCAGAGATCTTCACCGACTACGGCAGCACGACCCAGAGCAACCAGAGTGCCACGCACAACCTGACGATCTACAAGGCACCGAGCGGCGCCCTGGTCTTCGGCGCCGGCACGGTCCAGTGGTCCTGGGGGCTGGACGGGTCCAGCTCCGGCAAACCGGCAGACGTGAACATGCAGCAGGCGACGGTGAACCTCTTCGCCGACATGGGGGCACAGCCCTACGCACTGATCTCCGGGTTGACCGCGGCAACGGCCTCCACGGACACGAGCGCTCCCACCTCGACCATCACCTCGCCGGCGAGCGGCGTCACCCTGGGTGACGGTGGCAAGGTCACCATCAGCGGAACGGCCGCCGACACCGGCGGCGGTGTCGTGGCTGGAGTCGAGGTGTCGACGGACGGGGGAACGACCTGGCACCCCGCCACGGGCACGACGAGCTGGAGCTACGCGTGGGTGGCCCACGGGAGCCCCACCGCGACGATCCGGTCCCGGGCCGTCGACGACAGCGGCAACCTCGAGACGGCCGCCGCCGGGGTCAAGGTCAACATCGGGTGCACCTGCTCCATCTGGGGCGTGGGCGCGACCCCCGGTGCCGCGGACTCGGGCAGCGCGTCAGCGGTCGAGGTCGGGGTCCAGTTCAAGTCTGAGGTGTCCGGCTACGTGACCGGGATCCGGTTCTACAAGTCGATCGCGAACACCGGGACCCACATCGGCAACCTGTGGACCGCGTCCGGCACGAAGCTGGCCTCGGCGACCTTCACCGGCGAAACCGCGAGCGGGTGGCAGCAGGTCACGTTCTCCAGCCCGGTGGCGATCAACGCCAACGCGACCTATGTCGCGTCGTACTTCGCACCCAGCGGCCACACCGCCCAGGACGAGGCCTACATGTTCCCGGCCCCGTCGCCGACGCCGTATACGAGGGGCTGGCTCGACAGCCCCCCGCTCCACGCGCTGCGCAACGTCAACGGGACGGTGAACGGCCTCTACAAGACCAGCACGTCGAGTGCCTTCCCCACGTCCAGCAACAACGCGGAGAACTACTGGGTGGACGTGATGTTCGCCTTGAGCACGACCCCTCCGTCCGCGCCGGCAGCCCCGACCGGGGTGACCGCCTCACCGGGCAGTGGATCGGCCCTCGTGTCCTGGGCGATGCCAACGGACGGCGGCAGCGCGATCACGAGCTACACGGTCACGCCCTACATCGGGTCGACCGCGCAGGCCACCACGACCGTCTCCGGCAGCCCGCCCGCGACCAGCGCCACCGTGTCCGGCCTGAAGAACGGGACGGCATACACCTTCAAGGTCTCGGCGACCAACAGTGTCGGCACGGGCCCGGACTCGGCGGCGTCCGCGCCCGTCACACCACAGGCGGTCACCTGCTCCCCGTGCACCCTGTGGACGCCGTCCACCGTGCCGACGACTCTCGACCAGGGTGACACCAACGCCGACGAGCTCGGCGTGAAGTTCACCTCGGACGTGAGCGGGCTGGTGACCGGGATCCGGTTCTACAAGTCGACCGCGAACACCGGGACCCACATCGGCAACCTGTGGACCCTCTCGGGGACGAAGCTCGCCACCGCGACCTTCACCAACGAGACCGCGTCCGGCTGGCAGCAGGTCAACTTCGCCACTCCGGTCACCATCGCCGCGAACACGGTGTACGTGGCGTCCTACTACGCACCCGCCGGGCACTACTCCGCGGACAGCAACTACTTCGCGACGGCCTTGGACAACCCGCCACTGCACGCGCTCAAGGACGGGGCCAACGGCGGCAACGGCGTGTACAAGTACTCGAGCACGAGCGCCTTCCCGAACCTGACCTACAACGCCGAGAACTACTACGTCGACCCGGTCTTCGTGACGGGAACGACGGCTCCCGCTGCCCCGACGAACGTGACCGCTACCGCCGGCAACGCCTCGGCGACGGTGTCCTGGACGGCGCCGTCCAACGGCGGCAGCACCATCACCGGCTACACCATCACGCCCTATGTCGGCACGTCCCCGAAGACCCCGACCACCATCACGGGCAACCCGCCTGCCACCACGGCGAACATCACCGGCCTCACCAACGGGACGGCCTACACGTTCACCGTCACCGCGACCAACGCCGTCGGCAGCGGACCGGAGTCGAGCGCCTCCAATGCCGTCACGCCCACCTCGGGCGCGACCGTGCCCGGCACCCCGACGAACGTGACGGCCACGGCCGGCAACGCGTCGGCGACGGTGTCCTGGACGGCGCCGTCCAACGGCGGCAGCACCATCACCGGCTACACGATCACGCCCTATGTGGGGACGTCGCCGCAGACCCCGACTGCGATCACCGGCAGCCCGGCCGCCACCACGGCGAACATCACCGGCCTCACCAACGGGACGGCCTACACGTTCACCGTCACCGCGACCAACGCCGTCGGCAGCGGACCGGAGTCGAGCGCCTCGAATGCCGTCACGCCGACCGCGGGCGCGACGGCGCCGGGGGCCCCGACGAACGTGACGGCGTCGGCGGGTGATGCGTCGGCGACGGTGTCCTGGACGGCGCCGTCGAACGGGGGCAGCACGATCACCGGGTACACGATCACGCCGTACATCGGGACGGCGGCGCAGGCCACCACGAAGGTCACCGGCAGCCCGCCGGCGACGACGGCCACGGTCTCGGGGCTGACCAACGGGACGGCGTACACCTTCACGGTGACGGCGACCAACGCGGTCGGTACCGGGCCGGAGTCGAGCGCGTCGGCGGCGGTCACGCCCAAGGCGGTCAGCTGTACCGCGTGCACGATCTGGCCGTCCAGTGCCGCGCCGACGGTCTCCAGCGCTGCGGACAACAACTCGCTCGAGCTCGGGGTGAAGTTCACCTCGGACGTGAACGGGTTCATCACCGGGATCCGGTTCTACAAGGGCACCGGGAACACCGGCACCCACGTGGGCAACCTGTGGACCTCGACCGGCACGAAGCTGGCCTCGGCGACGTTCACCAACGAGACCAGCACCGGCTGGCAGCAGGTCAACTTCGCGACCCCGGTGGCGATCACGGCCGGCACCGTCTACGTCGCGTCGTACTTCGCCCCGGCCGGTCACTACGCCGGGGACAGCAACTTCTTCACCAGCGGCGTCGACAACCCACCGCTGCACGCCCTCAAGGACGGCGCCAGCGGCGGCAACGGCGTCTACGCCTACACGGGCAGCAGCGCCTTCCCCACCAGCACCTACCAGGCCAACAACTACTGGGTCGACGTCGTCTTCGCCGCGGGCGCGACGGCGCCGGGGGCCCCGACGAACGTGACGGCGTCGGCGGGTGATGCGTCGGCGACGGTGTCCTGGACGGCGCCGTCGAACGGGGGCAGCACGATCACCGGGTACACGATCACGCCGT
>NZ_JBQCCV010000009.1:0-24243 GCF_051961875.1 Intrasporangium sp.
CCCGGGGGCCCCCAACCCACAATAATCTCGCCCGGCACCCGGGGGGGCCCCTTGCACCCCGCCGGGGGGGGCGCTCCCCCGGCCGGGCCCCCAGCGCCATACGGCGGGGTTCGGCGGGGGATCAGTCCGCCGGACGGCGGAGGAGTCCCTCGGGCCCGGGCACTACACTTCTGAAACTGCTGAACAGATCCGGAGGAACACGTGAGTTCACTCAAGGTTGAGATGGTCGCAGCCGACCGCAAGGTGTGGGAGGGCGAGGCGAAGTTCGTCCGCGGGCGCACCGCGAGCGGCGAGCTCGGCATCCTGCCAGGCCACACGCCGCTGCTCGGCGCCATCGTCGAGGGTGAGGTGACCATCGAGGCGATGGACGGCTCCCGCCACCAGGCGAAGGTCGACGGCGGGTTCCTCTCGGTCGACTCCGACGTCGTCACGATCGTCGCCGAGCACGTCGACGCGTCATCCCTCAACGCCGCCGGGCACTGAGGACCTGCCGTGCCGTCCGCGCTCGTCTCAACGGAGATCGTGGTCGGCACGCTCCTGCTCGTCGTCGCACTCGTCCTGCTCGTGACGTATGCGCGCCGGCGCTACATCTCGCGCGGCCTGCCGCTCACGGTCTGTGGTCTGCGCATGGAGGCCGGCAAGCGCTGGCGGCTCGGCCTCATCCGGTTCGGTGACAACGCCCTCGAGTGGTACGCACTCGGGGGCGTTTCCCTGCGCGCCCGCCACCGCTGGCCCCGCCAGTCGCTGCTGCTCGAGACGCCGGCCCCGCTCGCGTCGGGGGAGTCGATCCCCGTCATCCCCGGTGCCCAGCGGGTCCCGTGCACGTCGGGGCGGCAGCGCTTCGACCTGGCCCTGGCACACGACGACTACACGGCCGTGCGGTCGTGGCAGGAGGCGTCACCGCCGGGCTACAACGTCAACGTCGCCTGACGCACGGGGGCTCACGGGCCTGGGCGGCCCTGCGCCCCCGTATCCCCCCGAAACATCCGCGTGGCCGGGCCCGCCCTGCTCACTGGGTGTGGAGGATCAGCACGTGCTGGCGTCGGTGATCCTCCACGGCCGCTCCGGACGGGGTGGGCTGGCGGCTACTTCTCGGGCTTCTCGACCCGGCCGCCGCCCGGCTGCCAGAGGACGTCCCCGCCGATCTGCAGGTTCGCGACCCGGGCGAGGATGAACAGCAGGTCGGACAGGCGGTTGAGGTACTTCGCGGTCAGCACGTTGACGCCGCCCGTGCCGCGTCCGCTGCCCGGGGCGTCGCCGTGCTCGGCGATCGCACCCCATGCCGACCGCTCAGCGCGGCGGACGATCGTCGTGGCGAGGTGGAGGTAGGCCGAGCCCGCGGTGCCGCCCGGCAGGATGAAGGACCGCAGCTTCGGCAGGTCCTCGAGGTAGCGGTCGCAGTCGGCCTCGAGGTCGTCGATCCACGGCTGGTCGACCCGCAGCGGCGGGAAGTCGTAGGTCTCCTGGAGCGGGGTGGACAGGTCGGCGCCGACGTCGAAGAGCTCGTTCTGGACGCGCAGCAGGGTGGCCATCACCTCGTCGTCCAGCCCACCCGCGGCGATGGCGATCCCGATGGCGGCGTTGGCCTCGTTGCAGTCGGCGTAGGCGCCGAGGCGGGGGTCGGTCTTGCTCGTCCGCGAGAAGTCACCGAGCGCCGTGGTGCCGTCGTCGCCCGTACGGGTGTAGATCTTCGTCAGGTTGACCATGCACCCAACTGTCGCAGATAGGGTCTCTCGGGTGAGAGAGCGGTTCAGGATCTACGGTGGTGCGCGCCTCGCCGGCGAGGTGGCGGTCGTCGGCGCCAAGAACAGTGCCCTCAAGCTGATGGCTGCGGCACTGCTGGCGGAGGGGCGCACGACCCTGACGAACGTGCCCGCCATCGCGGACGTGACGATCATGGCCCAGCTCCTGCGCAGCCTCGGCGTCGACGTCGACTACGACCCGGACTCCGGCGTCGTGGTGCTCGACGTCCCGGAGACGGTGGGGCACCGCGCCGACTACCGCCTCGTGCGGGCCCTGCGCGCCTCCATCTCGGTCCTCGGCCCGCTCGTGGCCCGCACCGGCGAGGCCGACGTGGCGGTGCCCGGGGGTGACGCGATCGGCTCGCGCGGCCTCGACCTGCACGCGGCCGGGCTGGAGGCGCTCGGTGCCTCCGTCCACGTCTCGCACGGCTACCTCGTCGCCGCCGCACCGCACGGGCTCAGCGGCACCGAGATCCGGCTCGAGTTCCCGAGTGTCGGAGCCACCGAGAACATCCTCACCGCCGCGGTGCTGGCGAGGGGACGGACCGTCATCGACAACGCGGCCCGTGAGCCCGAGATCGAGGACCTCGCCGACCTGCTCGTCGGGATGGGCGCGCAGGTCACCGGCGCCGGCACCTCGTGCATCGTCGTCGACGGTGTCGAGGTGCTCAAGCCGACCACGCACGCCGTGGTGCCCGACCGCATCGCGGCGGGCACGTGGGCGTTCGCGGCGGCGACGACCCGAGGTGACATCGAGGTCCTGGGCGGGCGCGCGGATCACCTGCGGGCACCTCTGGCCGCCCTAGAGCGAGCCGGCTGCACCGTGGAGGTGACGGGGCGTGGGTTCCGGGTCGCCGCCGGCCCGGGGCGGCTCGCGGCGTTCGACGTCGCGACGCTGCCGTATCCCGGCTTCCCGACCGACCTGCAGCCGTTCGCCATCGCCTACAACGCCGTCGCGAGCGGCAGCGCGATGGTCACCGAGAACCTCTTCGAGGCCCGGTTCCGCACGGTCCAGGAGCTTGCCCGGCTCGGGGCCGACGCCCAGGTGGACGGGCACCACGTGATGGTCCACGGCGTGCCGATCCTCTCGGGCGCACCGGTCGAGTCGAGCGACATCCGCTCCGGCGCGGCCCTCGTCATCGCCGGCCTGGTGGCCGAGGGCGAGACGCTCGTCAGCGGCGTACACCACATCGACCGGGGCTACCCGCGCTTCGAGGAGGCCCTGCGCGGGCTCGGCGCCGACGTGTCCCGCGAGCCCGACGAGGACCTTTGGGAGGATTGAGAGGACAGCGTTCGATCGCCCCTGATCGAGCACTTCTCGCGACTTTGGCATTTCTTGACCCTTTCTTGACTCCCTGAGACAACGTTTCCGTGCGCTCGCGCGTCATCATGGTTGAGGCAGTACGAGAGGGGTCGCCGATGACGCTGAAACGCCACCGCTCGCATCCGGTCAGGGTGCTGGAAGCACCGGATGGTCACGACGTGATCATCGAGGGCCGCCTCGACGTCCATACGGTCCCCGACATCCGCGACGCCCTCCACGAGGTCATCGCACGCGGGCCGGGCGAGCTGCGACTCCATCTGGGTCAGGCAGAGATCGGCGACGCGACCGGGCTCGGCGTCATCGTCCATCTCCATCGTCGGGCGCGCCGCGAGCAGCGCCGGCTGTGGCTCGTCGGGTCCTCCGAGCGGACGACACGCCTGGTCCGTGGTTGCCGGCTCGACCGCATCCTCGTCCCGGCCCACGGCGAGCACACTGTGTCGACTCTCACCGCCTGACAACCTCCCCAGCCCCCCGAACCCGCGGGTACGTTCACAGGCATGCCTGAGCAGGACCCGAGCCACCAGCCGCCGCAGACGGCGCGCCCCACCCGCGACCGCCCGTGGGTCATGCGCACCTACGCCGGCCACTCGAGCGCGGCGGCCAGCAACGAGCTCTACCGCCGCAACCTCGCGAAGGGCCAGACGGGCCTGTCCGTCGCGTTCGACCTGCCGACCCAGACCGGCTACGACCCCGACCACGTCCTGGCCCGCGGCGAGGTCGGCAAGGTGGGGGTGCCGATCAGCCACATCGGCGACATGGAGGCGCTCTTCCGCGACATCCCGCTGGAGGGCATGAACACGTCCATGACGATCAACGCGACGGCGATGTGGCTGCTCGCGCTCTACCAGGTGGCGGCCGAGCGCCAGGCCGAGGCGGCGGGGGAGGACCCGGCCGCATGGGTCCACGCCCTCGCCGGCACGACGCAGAACGACATCATCAAGGAGTACCTCTCGCGCGGAACCTACGTCTTCCCGCCCGCGCCGTCCCTGCGCCTCATCACGGACATGGTCGCCTACACCGTGCGTGAGATCCCGAAGTGGAACCCGATCAACATCTGCAGCTACCACCTGCAGGAGGCCGGGGCCACGCCGGTCCAGGAGCTCGCGTACTCCCTCTCGACGGCCGTGGCCGTGCTCGACGCGGTCCGCGACTCGGGGCAGGTCCCCGAGGACGAGTTCGCCCAGGTCGTCGCGCGCATCTCGTTCTTCGTCAACGCCGGAGTGCGGTTCGTCGAGGAGAGGTGCAAGATGCGCGCCTTCGTCGAGCTCTGGGACGAGCTCACGCGAGTTCGCTACGGCGTGACCGACGCCAAGGCACGCCGGTTCCGCTACGGCGTGCAGGTCAACAGCCTTGGCCTGACGGAGGCCCAGCCGGAGAACAACGTGCAGCGGATCGTCCTCGAGATGCTCGCCGTCACCCTGTCCAAGGACGCTCGCGCCAGGGCCATCCAGCTGCCCGCGTGGAACGAGGCCCTCGGCCTGCCCCGCCCCTGGGACCAGCAGTGGTCGCTGCGCCTCCAGCAGGTGCTCGCCTTCGAGTCGGACCTGCTCGAGTACGACGACCTCTTCACCGGCTCGGTTGTTGTCGAGCGCAAGGTCGCCGAGCTCGTCGAGGGGGCACGGACCGAGATGGGCCGGATCGAGGCGATGGGAGGAGCCGTCGCCGCGGTCGAGTCCGGCTACATGAAGTCGGCCCTCGTCGCCTCGCACGCCGAGCGGCGCCGCCGGATCGAGTCCGGCGAGGAGGTCATCGTCGGGCTCAACAAGTTCGAGACGACCGAGCCGAACCCGCTCACCGCCGACCTCGACACCGCGATCCAGACCGTCGATGCGACCGTCGAACAGGCCGCCGCGGCCGCGGTGCGTGAGTGGCGCGAGCGCCGTGACGCCGACCCTGACAGGCGCGGCCGGGCGGAGCGGGCGCTCGACCGGCTCAAGGCCGACGCCGCCTCCGACACGAACCTCATGGCCGCCACCCTCGAGTGCGCGCGCGCCGAGGTGACGACCGGGGAGTGGGCGGCCGCGCTGCGCGAGCAGTTCGGCGAGTACCGCGCCCCGACCGGCGTCTCCGCCTCGGTCGGGGTCGGCTCGGCTGAGCCGGGCGGTGGTCTCGCCCGGGCCCGGGAAGCCGTCGCGCGCACGAACGAGGAGCTCGGCGAGAAGCTGCGCGTGCTCGTGGGCAAGCCCGGCCTCGACGGGCACAGCAACGGCGCCGAGCAGGTCGCCGTCCGGGCACGTGACGCCGGCTTCGAGGTGGTCTACCAGGGCATCCGCCTGACCCCCGAGCAGATCGTCGACGCTGCCGTCGCCGAAGACGTCCACCTCGTCGGCCTCTCGATCCTCTCCGGCTCGCACATGGAGCTCGTCCCCGACATCCTGAGCCGCCTCCGTAAAGCCGGCGCCGACGACATCCCCGTCGTCGTCGGCGGCATCATCCCGGAGTCGGACGCGGCGGCGCTCAAGCAGGCCGGGGTGGCAATGGTCTTCACTCCCAAGGACTTTGGCCTCAACGAGATCATGGCGGAGATGGTCGACGTCATCCGCACCTCACGCGGCCTGAGCCCGCTCGCGACGCTGCCCGCCTGACGGCGGGAGCGAAGCGGCATACAGTCGCGGTGTGAGCGACCTGCAGTGCGCGGCCCGGTTCGTCGTCCTCGACGAGGCGGGGCTGGGTGACGTCGAACGGCTCGTGGGGCGGCTCGCGGGCGAGCGGATCGCCGCCGTGTATGCCGCTCACCCCCTGGTGCAGGACGCCGCGGTCACGCGGCTGGCGGAGCGGCTCGGCATGCGGGCGGCCGCGGTCGACGGCGATCTCGGCGTCGGCGGGGACGGCTACGAGGACCTCGCCGACCGGCACCGGGGCGAGACGGCGGTCGTCGTCCGGGAGGGCGACTCGACCGAACCGGTGCTGCTCCTCGTCGACGCCGACGGCTTCGCGACCCAGCCGTTTCGCTGACCGGGGCGGCGGCGAGGCGTCTAGAACAGGCGGGACTCGGCGTCGTCGATGCCCTTCAGCGCGTCGTAGTCGAGCACGACGCACCGGATGCCGCGGTCCTCGGCGAGGGTCCGCGCCTGCGGCTTGATGACCTGGGCGGCGAAGACGCCGGTGACGGGCGCGAGATGCGGGTCGCGGTTCATCAGCTCGAGGTAGCGCGTCAGCTGCTCGACGCCGTCGATCTCGCCGCGCCGCTTGATCTCGACGGCGACGCTGCCGCCGGTGTGGTCCTTCGCGAGGATGTCGACCGGCCCGATCGCGGTCATGTACTCCCGGCGGACGAGCGACCAGCCGTGGCCGAGCGTGTGGATGTGCTCGGCGAGCAGCTCCTGCAGGTGCGCCTCGACGCCGTCCTTGACCAGGCCCGGGTCGACGCCGAGCTCGTGGGCGGTGTCGTGCAGGATCTCGTGGATGCTGACGGTGAGGCTGTCACCGCTCTTCGCGTGAGCGACCTTCCACACCGCGACGGCGCCCTCCTCGGCCTGGGCCTCGTCCGGCTCGACCTCCACCATCGAGCACGGCGGCGCCATCCAGTTGAGCGGCTTGTAGGACCCGCCGTCGCTGTGGACGAGCACGGAGCCGTCGGCCTTGACGAGCAGGAGCCGGGTCGCGAGGGGCAGGTGGGCGGTGAGCCGGCCGCTGTAGTCGACGCTGCACCGGGCGATGACGAGACGCACGCGGACACCCTAACGGCACGGGTTGTGGTCCGGCCCACCCAGCGTGGGGAGGCTCACCCCGGCTAGGCCTGTGAGCGGCACACGGGCTCTGCCAGACTCCCAAACATGGCACGGGACTTCAGCACGGTCGGCGTCATCGGGCTCGGCACCATGGGTGCGGGCATTGTCGAGGTCTTCGCCCGCAACGGGATCGACGTCGTCGGCGTGGAGGTCGACGAGCCGGCCCTGGAGCTCGGCCGGCAGCACCTGCGCACCTCGACCGACCGCGCCGTCGGCCGGGGCAAGCTCAGCGCGGACGACGCCGAGGCCCTGCACGGGCGGGTCCGCCTCACGACCGACCTCGGCGACCTCGCCGACTGCCAGCTCGTCGTCGAGGCCGTGCCGGAGCAGCTCGAGCTGAAGAGGGAGGTCTTCGCCAAGCTCGACGGCATCGTGGCCGACGACGCCATCCTCGCGACGAACACCTCGTCCCTGTCCGTCACCGAGATCGCCGTCGCCACCCAGAACCCGAAGCGGGTCGTGGGGATGCACTTCTTCAACCCGGCGCCGGTCCTGCAGTTCGTCGAGGTCATCAAGACGGTCATCACGAGCGACGAGGTCTTCGAGGAGGTCAAGGCGCTCGCGGAGCGGCTCGGCAAGAAGCCGGTCGTCGTCGGCGACAAGGCCGGCTTCATCGCGAATGCGCTCCTCTTCGGCTACCTCAACCACGCCGTCTCGATGTTCGAGGGGAGATACGCCACCCGCGAGGACATCGACGACGCGATGCGGCTCGGCTGCGGCTACCCGATGGGCCCGCTAGCGCTCATGGACCTCATCGGGCTCGACACGGCATACGAGATCCTCGACACGATGTACAAGCAGGGGCGCGACCGGCTCCACGCGCCCAGCCCGATCCTCAAGCAGATGGTGAGCGCCGGGCTCAAGGGCCGCAAGACGGGCCGGGGCTTCTACACCTACTCCGGTCCCGGCCAGTCGCAGGTCGTCGAGGACGTGCTGACCCCGCGCCCCACGGCCGAGGGGGCGCTCGTGCTCCGGGCGGTCCGCAAGGTCGGCGTCGTCGGGTCGGGGACCATGGCGACCGGGATCGTGGAGGTCTTCGCGAAGGCTGGCTACGACGTCGTCTATGTCGCCCGGTCCGCGGCCAAGGTCGAGGCGGTGCGCGCGGCGATCGGCAAGAGCCTCGAGAAGGCGGTCCAGCGCGGCAAGGTGACCGAGGAGGACCGGGACGCGGCGCTGGCGCGGCTCAGCGGCACGACCCGGCTCGACGACCTCGCAGACGTCGACATCGTCGTCGAGGCCGTCGTCGAGGACCTCAAGGTCAAGCAGGCGCTGTTCGAGAACCTCGACGAGATCTGCAGGCCGGGGGCCATCCTCGCGACGACGACCAGCTCGCTGCCCGTCATCGAGTGCGCTGCGGTGACGAAGCGGCCCCAGGACGTGGTCGGCATGCACTTCTTCAACCCGGCACAGGTGATGAAGCTCGTCGAGGTGGTCCGCACGGTCTCGACCGAGGACGACGTCGTCGCAACCGTGCAGGACCTGTGCTCACGCGTCGGCAAGCACGCGGTGACATGCGGCGACCGGGCCGGCTTCATCGTCAACGCCCTCCTCTTCCCCTACCTCAACGACGCGGTGAAGATGCTCGAGGCGAACTACGCGTCCGCCGACGACATCGACACGGCGATGAAGACGGGATGCGGCCTGCCGATGGGGCCGTTCGAGCTGCTCGACGTCGTCGGGCTCGACGTCTCCCTGGCGATCGAGCGCGAGCTCTACCTCGAGTTCCGCGAGCGCGGATGGGCCCCGGCCCCGCTGCTCGAGCACCTCGTCACGGCGGGCTACCTGGGCCGCAAGACGGGCCGCGGGTTCCGCACCTACGCCTGACGCCCGGGTTCTCTCGCCCGAACGCACCCAGTAGTCGACAACGCACCGGGTTCGGACCGCGGGGTGTTGACGACTACCCGGTGTGTTGCCGTATGGCGCTGAGCTGCGCGGCCGCTCTGCAGTGCCCGCCGCACGGGGCTGGGACAATGGCGGTATGCCGTCCCGCCGCCGTCCCTCGAAGCACGCGCGGTCGCACGTACCCCTCGACGTCACGCGGCTGCAGGGCGGTGCGACCAGGGAGGAGCCGTATCGCGGCCGGACCTGGACGGTGCGTTCGGTCAGCGGTGCCGCGTCGACCCGCGCCTACCTCTGTCCCGGGTGCCAGCAGGACGTGGTGCCGGGGACACCGCACGTCGTCGTGTGGCCGGCCGACGGCGTCGGCGGGCTCGGGGACCGGCGGCACTGGCACACCGGGTGCTGGCAGCGCCGGGATGCGCGGCCCTCGGGTGCTTCCTACCGCTGACACCGCGCAGCCGACACGAAGTGACCGGTCGAGCGAGGGAAAGTGACCGGTCGAGTCAGGGATAGTGACCGGTCGACGGGGGTGTGACGTCGAGTGAGCGCTCCGTCACGGGCGTCACAGAGCCGGCCCAGTGGCATACCGTCAGGGCGGGGGCGCGGTCACTGTTGTCGTTGGCGGGGGACGAGGACCTCGTCGTAGATGAGCAGCAGGCCGGCGGCCGTCGGGATGGCGAGCAGTGCGCCGAGGATGCCGGCGAGGGTGCCCCCGGCGAGCGCCGCGACGACGGTGACCGCGCCCGGCACGGCGACCGTGCGCTGCATGACGCGCGGCATGACGGCGTAGTTCTCGATCTGCTGGTAGACGACGAAGTAGATGATCGCGATGAGCGCCTTCTTCGGCTCGTCGAAGAACGCGACGATGGCGACGACGCTCGCGCCGAGGGTGGCGCCGACCATCGGGATCAGCCCGAGGAAGCCGACGGCGACGGCGAGCACGGCCGCGAACTTCAGGCCGAGCAGCGTCATCATGATCCACGAGCAGAAGGCATTGATGGCGGCGACCGCGACCTGGCCGATGGCGTAGGACCCGACCCGGCGCATGATCTCCTCCGCAAGGGAGATGATCCGCGGGCGGCGGCTGGCCGGCACGACGGCGTACGCCGCCTGCTTGAGG
The DNA here is from genome assembly GCF_051961875.1 of Intrasporangium sp. Lineage (GTDB taxonomy): Bacteria > Actinomycetota > Actinomycetes > Actinomycetales > Dermatophilaceae > Intrasporangium_A. Next base: position 9,757 of record NZ_JBQCCV010000009.1, read on the forward strand.
CTCGGCAGCGACGCGAGGAAGTAGAGCGTCAGGACGAGGACGGTCAGCACCGAGAAGACGCCACCGAGCAGGACCTTGCCGGTCTCGAGGACTCCGCCGAAGATCCCGGCCCAGAGGTTGCCGTCGGCGACGCGGTTGTTGATCTCCTCCTGGATCCGGGCGATGACCTGGTAGCGGTGGTCGAGGTCCTGGACCCACTGGTTCTGCAGCAGCCCGTCGAGCATCTTCGGGGCGTTGTTGGCGAGCTCGGTGCTCTGCGTCGCGACGGGCGGGATGACGACCCACCCGAGCAGGGCGAAGGCGACGACCAGGCCGAGGAAGACGACGCCGACGGCGAGGCCCCGCCGGAGGTGGGCCCGGGTCAGGGCCTCCACGATCGGGTTGAGGGCGAGGGAGAGGAACAGCGCGATGAGCAGCAGCGTGATGGTGGTGTCGAGCTTGCCGATGGCCTGCACGAAGGCGTATGCGACGAGCACGCCCAGCGCCCCGACGAAGCCGATGTAGAAGGGCGACTGCCGGTTGAACGGCGTGCCCACCGGGCCGAACGACGAGCCGCTCCTGCGTGGCTCCTCCGGTGGCGGATCCGGCGGCCCCTGCGGCGGGTCTTCGGTCAACGTGCTCGTGATGAGGCCGTGCGCGAGCTGCTCGTCGTGGGCGACCAGCTCCTCCGCGTCGCCGAGGTAGGGCGCGTCGGAGCGTGGCGCGCTCCCGCTGCCGTAGCGGCCCTCCCGGATCTGGGCCAGCTTCTGCCGCTGGGCACGGCGGTAGTCAGTCCAGCGTCGCCACATGGTCACCTCCGGGCACTGAGCCTAGTGGCGCGGCGCCCGCGGGCGAGGAGGACTCACGGGCGAGTCACTGGTTGCGGAACCGGTTGATCTCCGTCTCGAACGCGGCGCGCTTGTCGGGGTTGGTCACACCGAGACCAGGCTCGGGGGAGAGGGTGAGGACGCCGACCTTGCCCTGGTGGACGTTCTGGTGGACATCGAGCGCGGCCTGCCCGACCTCCTCGAGCGTGTAGGTCTTCGACAGGGTCGGGTGGATGAGGCCCCGGTTGATCAGCTCGTTGGCCTCCCACGCCTCGCGGTAGTTCGCGAAGTGCGAGCTGACGATGCGCTTGAGGTTCATCCAGAGGTAGCGGTTGTCGTACTCGTGCATGTAGCCCGACGTCGACGCGCACGTGACGATCGTGCCGCCCTTGCGAGCGACATACACACTCGCGCCGAACGTCTCCCGGCCCGGGTGCTCGAAGACGATGTCGACGTCATACCCGCCGGTCAGCTCACGGATCCGCTTGCCGAGGCGCTGCCACTCCTTGGGGTCCTGGGTGCTCTCGTCCTTCCAGAACCGGTAGCCCTCGGCGTTGCGGTCGATGATGAGCTCGGCTCCCATGGCCCGACAGATCTCGGCCTTCTCGGGCGAGGAGACGACACACACGGGGGTCGCGCCGCCGGCGAGCGCCATCTGGGTCGCGTAGGAGCCCAGCCCCCCGGACGCGCCCCAGATGAGGACGCGGTCGCCGAGCTTCATGGCGGCACCGTGCTTGGAGATGAGCTGCCGGTAGGCCGTCGAGTTGACGAGGCCGGGCGAGGCGGCCTCCTCCCAGGTCAGGTGCGCGGGCTTGGGCATCAGCTGGTTGGCCTTGACGACCGCGACCTCGGCGAGGCCGCCGAAGTTCGTCTCGAAGCCCCAGATCCGCTGCTGCGGGTCCATCATCGTGTCGTCGTGCCCGTCGGCGTCCTCGAGCTCGACCGAGAGGCAGTGGGCGACGACCTCGGTGCCGGGCTTCCACTTCGTCACACCCGGGCCGACGCGCAGGATGACCCCGGCGAGGTCGGACCCCACGACGTGGTAGGGCAGGTCGTGGCGCTTCGCGAACTCGGAGGTGCGGCCGTAGCGCTCGAGGAACCCGAACGTCGGCACCGGCTCGAAGATCGAGGTCCAGACCGTGTTGTAGTTGATCGCGCTCGCCATGACGGCGACGAGGGCCTCGCCGGGTGCGAGCTCGGGGACCGGCACGTCGTCGATGTGGAGGGACTTGCGCGGGTCCTTGTCCCGGCTCTCGATCCCCTCGAACATGTCGACCTCGTCCTTGTGGACGGTGGCTCCCCGGTAGGTCTTCGGGATCTCGAGGTTGGCGTAGGTCTCCTCGGACCGGTCTCCCGAGAGGATGGCGTCGCGAATGGCCTGCATGTCGAATCCTTTCGCAGGATTGTGGTCACTGGCGGTGCGTTGCTCGACCGTAGCCACGGCCTGCTACCGACCGGTCACCTTTGAGACTCCCACCACACGGTGACGTGAGTCACGGGGCCGGGGCACATCAAAACGACGCGGTATGCCGCTCGACTGTGTCCCCTGGACCCCTTGCCTCCCGCCGCGTTGCCGTCCCGACGAGGCCCGCGACGGGCTAGTGGGCGGCGGCCCCGTCCTCGTCGGCCGGCTCGACGAGCTCGACCAGGACGCCACCGGCGTCCTTGGGGTGCACGAAGTTGATCCGGCTGTTGCTCGTGCCCCGGCGCGGCTCGTCGTAGAGCAGGCGCAGGCCGCGGGCGCGCAGGGTCGCCGAGACCGCGTCGAGGTCGGTCACGCGGTAGGCCATCTGCTGGATCCCGGGGCCGCTCCTGTCCAGGAACTTCGCGATCGTCGACTCGGGAGTGAGGGGGGCGAGCAGCTGGATGCACGAGCCGGAGTCACCGACGCCCATCATCGCCTCGCGGACGCCCTGCTCCTCGTTGCGCTCCTCGTGCAGCTTGGTCATGCCGTACTTCTCCTCGTAGAACGCGATCGCGTCGTCGAGGTCCGGCACGGCGATGCCGACGTGGTCGATGTGCGTGAAGAGTGGTCCCGACAGCTCAGTCATGACTCGACCCTAGGACCGGGCCAGCGGACGGGGGAGGGCGACGCCGTGTGCGGTTCGTCATGGTCGACCTGGGCGCCCCACGGCCGCGGTTAGAGTTGGACGGACATCCCCGAAGACGTTGGAGAGGGCCTCGCCATGAGCAGTTCTGACCGTCCTGTGTCCGTCATCGTCGCTGGAGCCCGCACCCCGATGGGGCGCCTGCTGGGCTCGCTCAAGGACTTCTCGGGCTCGGACCTCGGCGGCTTCGCGATCAAGGGGGCTCTCGACAAGGCGGGGGTCGGGCCGGACCAGGTCGACTACGTCATCATGGGCCAGGTCCTCCAGGCCGGCGCCGGCCAGATCCCGGCCCGCCAGGCAGCAGCGGCGGCCGGCATCTCGATGAACGTCCCGGCGCTCACCATCAACAAGGTCTGCCTCTCCGGCCTCAACGCGATCGCCCTGGCCGACCAGCTCATCCGGGCCGGTGAGGTCGAGGTCGTCGTCGCGGGCGGCCAGGAGTCGATGACGAACGCGCCGCACCTGCTCGAGAAGAGCCGCTCGGGGTTCAAGTACGGCGACGTCACGATGCGCGACCACATGGCCTACGACGGCCTGTGGGACGCCTTCACCGACCAGGCGATGGGCGCTCTGACGGAGTCCGCGAACACGGGCGACCAGGCTTTCAGCCGGGAGGAGCAGGACGAGTTCGCGGCCCGCAGCCACCAGCTCGCCGCGAAGGCGTGGAAGGACGGTCTCTTCGAGGACGAGGTCGTCCCGGTCTCGATCCCGCAGCGCAAGGGCGAGCCGATCGAGTTCAAGAGCGACGAGGGCATCCGTGCCGAGACCACGGCCGCCTCGCTCGCCGGCCTCAGGCCGGCCTTCGCCAAGGACGGCACGATCACGGCGGGCTCCGCCTCCCAGATCTCCGACGGCGCCTGCGCTGTGGTCGTCATGAGCAAGGCGAAGGCCGAGGAGCTCGGCCTCACCTGGCTGGCCGAGATCGGCGCCCAGGGCATGGTGGCCGGCCCCGACTCGAGCCTGCAGCAGCAGCCGGCGCGGGCCATCGCCGTCGCGTGCGACAGGGAGGGCATCCGGCCGACCGACCTCGACGTCGTCGAGATCAACGAGGCCTTCGCCGCCGTCGGGCTCGCCTCGGCCAAGGAGCTCGGGCTCGACCTCGACAAGGTCAACGTCAACGGTGGGGCCATCGCCCTCGGCCACCCGATCGGCATGTCCGGCGCCCGCCTCGCCCTGCACCTCGCGCTCGAGCTGAAGCGGCGTGGTGGCGGCGTGGGCGCGGCGGCCCTCTGTGGCGGCGGCGGCCAGGGTGACGCGCTCATCCTCCGCGTGCCGGCTGCCGACAAGAGCTGACCTGGCTCCCCGCGCCGTCGACGTCCCCGCCCTGGTCGACTCGGCCAGGGCGGGTACGCCGCGTGCCATCGCCCGGCTGATCTCCCTCGTCGAGGACGACCACCCCGCCCTCCGGGAGGTCATGGCGGCCCTCGTGGCGCACGCCGGTCGCGCCTGGGTCATCGGCCTGACGGGCGCCCCCGGCGTCGGCAAGTCGACCTCGACTGCGATGCTCATCCGGGCCTTCCGCGAGCGCGGTCAGCGGGTCGGCGTCCTCGCCGTCGACCCGTCGTCCCCCTTCTCCGGCGGGGCGCTGCTCGGCGACCGGATCCGAATGCAGGACCACTCCCACGACGCCGGCGTCTACATCCGCTCGCTCGCATCCCGCGGCCACCTCGGCGGGCTCTCGGCAGCGACGCCCCAGGCGATCCGCGTGCTCGACGCGGCGGGGTTCGACGTGGTCCTCGTCGAGACCGTCGGGGTCGGCCAGAGCGAGGTCGAGATCGCCGGGCTCGCAGACACCTCCGTCGTGCTGCTCGCGCCCGGCATGGGCGACGGCATCCAGGCCGCCAAGGCGGGGATCCTCGAGGTGGGCGACGTCTTCGTCGTCAACAAGGCCGACCACGACGGGGCGGAGGCGACGGTCCACGACCTGCGCCACATGATCTCTCTCGCCGACCGCACGACGCCGGGCACGTGGCGTCCGCCGGTCGTCAGGACCGTTGCCCTGCAAGGGACTGGAGGCGAGCAGGTCCTCGAGGCCCTCGACAAGCACCGGGCGCATCTCGACGAGACGGGTGAGCTGCGGCGCCGGCGCGAGCGGCGCGCGGCGGAGGAGATCGAGCAGCTCGCCTTGGAGCGCCTGCGCTCGCGCTTCGACATGGTCGAGGGGCGTGGCGGACTCGGGGCGCTCGCGGCCCGCCTCGTCGCCGGTGACATCGACCCGTATGCCGCCGTCGACGTCCTGCTCGAGGGCGCGGACTGCGAATGATCGGGCAGCGGATGATCGGGCAGCCGAAAACCCGTTGAGGCCGGGAGGCGCGAGTGTCACCGTCGTGGGATGGACATCTGCCTCTTGGATCGTACGGACGACGCGCTCGTCGAGCAGTGCTGGGGCGTGTGGCAGCGGAGCACGGCGGCCTCCCGCGTGGCGCCGCACCGGGAGACGCTCGAGGAGTTCGCGAAGCACCTGCGCTTCACCTTCCCCGGTGAGCACGACCTCGTGCCGGCCGCGCTCGAGTCCGGCCAGGTCCTCGGCCTGGCCCGGGTCTTCTTCCCCGAGCGGGACAACCGGACCCTCTGCTGGGCCGAGCTGCAGGTCGACCCCGCCCACCGCGGTCGCGGAGTCGGGACTGCCCTGCTCGACTGGATCGAGCAGGCCGCTCGGCGGGACGGCCGCTCGACGGTCCTCGCCGAGCTGTTCGCGCGGCCCGAGGAGCGGGAGACGCACCGGGACCGACGGTTTGCCGAGCGGCACGGCTTCACGCTTGCCAACGTCGAGATCTCGCGGCAGCTCGACCTGCCGGTGCCGCCGGAGCGGCTCGAGGCCCTCGAGCAGTCGGCCCGGGCCGACCACGGGGACCGCTACGACATCCAAGTTCACCTCAACGGGGTGCCCGAGGAGCTGCGCCAGTCGCTCTGCGACTGCTCGAACCGCCTCGGGCTCGACGCACCGACCGGTGACGTCGACTTCGAGCCGGAGTCGATGACGCCGGCCGACTACGCCGAGTTCCTCGACCACGAGAGGAGCACCGGCGCCAACCGGCTGACCGCGCTGGCCGTCGAGCGGGGGACGGGCGTCGTCGCGGCCTACTCCGACATCGCGTTGCCGGGCGGGGACCCCGAGGTCGGCCACCAGTGGGGCACCCTCGTGCTCCCCGAGCACCGAGGGCACCGGCTCGGTCTGGCCGTCAAGGTCGCCAACATCCGGGAGCTGCAGCGAATCGACCCGCAGCGCAAGCGCATCGACACCTGCAACGCCGAGACGAACCCGTGGATGGTCGGGATCAACGTCGCCCTCGGGTTCGAGGTGGTCGAGGAGCTGCTCAGCCTGAAGAAGGACCTCTGACCCACAGCGCCGTCGACAGTGCAGCTCTCCCGATCGAGAGGGCAGAAGTCCCCGTCGACACTGCAGGTCTCCGCATCGACAGTGCAGACCGAGTCGCCTGCCTCGTAGGGTTGGCAGCATGCTGATCGCCTTCTCCGTCGCCCCGTCCGTCGCCGCCGATGACACCGGCTCGGTCAGTGACGCGGTGGCCACGGCCATCGCGGTCGTCCGCGAGTCGGGGCTGCCGAACCGCACCGACGCGATGTTCACGACGATCGAGGGCGAGTGGGACGAGTGCATGGCGGTTGTCAAGCGCTGCTGCGACGTGCTTGCGGAGTCCTCCCCGCGCGTCTCGCTGGTCCTCAAGGCCGACATCCGCCCCGGCCACAGCGGTGAGCTCGACGGCAAGGTGGAGCGGCTCGAGGCGGCCCTCGGGCGGCACCGTAGTGAGTGAGCCGGACTGGCACATCGCGCAGCTCACGGTCGAGGATGCCGACGAGCTCGGCGAGGTCCATGTCCGGGTCTGGCAGGAGACCTACGTCGGGATGATGCCCGCCGACTTCCTCGCGCGCCTCGACCCCCGCTCGCGTGCGGAGATGTGGCGCACCATCGCGGCGTCCCCCCGCCCGGATGGGCAGACGCTCGTCGCGCGGGGCCCGGACGGCAGGATCGTCGGGTTCATCAGCGTGGGGCCGAGCCGGGACGAGGACGCACCGACCCGCGACGAGCTCTACGTCATCAACCTGCTCGCGCAGGCCCAGGGCACCGGCCTCGGCCAGCAGCTGCTCGACCGCGGTCTCGGCGACCGCGACGCGACCCTCTGGGTGGCGGAGGACAACGGACGCGCCCGGCGGTTCTATGTGCGCAACGGCTTCGCCCCGGAGGGCGCCCGCAAGCACCACCCCGGCTCCGACGCTCCAGAGATCCGGATGATCCGGCGCCGCTGAGAGCCGGCGTCACGACTTCGCAACGATGCGGCGCGTGCGTTCCCCGAGGGCCAGCTGCTGCTCTTGACTGTCGCAGTCGGTCCGCCCGCCCGGGGGACCGGGAGAAGAGAGGAGCGGTGCCCGTGTGGGCGGCGATCGCGCACCGCAGGACCCAGGCGGTCGTCCTCGTCCTCCTCTCGTCGCTCGTGGCCGCCAGCGCGGTCTTCGGTCCGCTCTACGCGCGCTACCTCGAGCACGGGCTGCTCCGCGACGCGCTCGCCCACGCGAGTGTCACCGAGACGGGCATCACCGTCGAACAGGTCCTGACCCGCAGCGCTGTCGTGGACCTGGACGCGATGGCGAAGGCCCTGCCACCGGCCGTCGCGCCCTACTACGCAGCCCCGACCGAGGTCATGTCGGGACGTGCCGTCGTCGTCTCCTCTGCCAAGCAGGGTGCCGAGTCGATCACGACGACGGTCCTGGCCCCGGCTGAGCCGTGCCGGGGCATCGCCCTCGTCAGCGGGACCTGCCCGGCCTCCGCCGACGAAGTGCTGGTCTCCGCTCCGGAAGCGGCCTATCAGGGCTGGTCGGTGGGGGACCGGATCTCGATGGCCCCCGTCACGGCGACGGGACTCGACGAACGCCCGGCGGGGATGCGCATCGTCGGCACCTACACGCAACGCCTCGACGACAGCTACTGGTTCGGCCAGCGACTCACCGGCCGCACCGGCAAGCGGGTCATCAAGGGCCTCGGCTCCGATCCCCTGATGGACTCGCCCATCACGCTTCCGGCCTTCTTCGGCGCGCAGCCCGAACGCCTCTCGGTGACGCACACGTACGCGCTGCGTCCGGACCGTCTCGGGGTCGCCGAGCTGCCGGGCGTCGTCGATGCGCTCGAGTCGGCCAAGGCGCGGCCCACCGGAGCCCAGGTCTACAGCGCCCTCGACGAGATCGGCGCCGCCGTCGTGACGGGCCAGCGGCAGGCCGCTCTCCTCGTGCCGCTCCTGCTCGGCCAGCTGGCGCTGCTGGCGGTCGTCGTCCTCGGCCTCGCGGCGGCCGCCGCCGTCGAGCAGCGCCGCCCCGAGATCGCGATCGCCCGCCTTCGTGGCCGTGGGCGGCGTGGGGCCACGGCACTCCTCCTGCGCGAGCTCGGCACCCTCGTCGCCCTGGGCGTCCCGATCGGCTTCGGCGCCGCCCTGCTCGCGGGCGAGGTCGCCCGCCGCCTCTGGCTGCCGGCGGGGGTGCCGTTCGACGTCCCGCTGGAGGCCCTGATCGGCGCGGTCGCTGCGTTGGTCGCCGGCCTGGGCGCCCTGGTGGTCGCGACGCGGCCGCGAGTGCGCGAGCCGTTGCCGTCGCTGCTCCGGCGCGTACCTCCCCGGCCCGGTCGCGTGGCCGTCGGCCTCGTCGATGCCATCGTCCTGACGACCGCGGCCGCCGGTGTCGTGACCATCGTCACCGGCAACGCGTCCGGTCCGCTGGCCATGGCCACGCCCGCTCTGCTCTCCCTCGCGGTCGGGCTCCTGCTCGCGATGCTCGTCGTGCCCCTGTCCGGGGCCATCGGGCGCTCGGCCCTGCGACGCGGGAGGGCCACGACCGGCCTGGCGGCGCTCAACATCGCTCGGCGCCCGGCGGTGCGCCGGGTCGTGGCCATCGTCACGATCGCGTCGGCCCTCGTCGTGTTCGCCACGGACGCGTACCTCATCGGCGACCGCAACCGGCAGTCCCGGGCAGCGGTCGAGGCCGGGGCGGAGTCGGTGCTCCGGACGGACTCCAAGGACCCGCACGTAGTGCGCGCCGTGCTCCAGGAGCTCGACCCGAAGGGCACCCTCGCCACGCCGGTGGCCCACCTGCAGCGGGTCAGTTCCGAGGCGATCCGCACCATGGCCGTCGTGCCCGACCAGATCTCGCGCATCGCGCTTCCCCTCCCGGGCGAGCGGATCGACTGGTCCGCGATCCGGGCGGAGCCGCCACCTCCGCTGCGGGTCGAGGGGCGGCGGGTGACGGTCCGGCTCGACGAGGTGCGGATCACCGCGGTGCAGCCGGTGGGCACCGAGCCGGCGTTGTCGTCGTCCCCGACGATCCCGCTCCGACTCGAGCTGCAGCAACCCGACGGTCGGACCGCCAGCCAGCCGATAGGCGGCCTGCCGATCTCCGGGTCGTCCTCAGTGACACTCAGCTCGAACGTGTTCTGCGGAACCGCCTGCCGGCTCGCGGGCATCACGGTCGACCGTGACATGCCGGAGACGAGGGCCATCGCCGGCAGCTTCCGCGTCCGGTCCATCTCCCTCGACGGAGGTGCCCCGATCGACCTGGCCCGAGCCGTATGGGCAGGTTCCGGCAGTCCCGTGCCGACAGCAAAGGTGATGCCCGGCGACCCCGGGTTCATCAAGGCGAGCGCCGATCCGTCCTCGAGCGCCGCCGTCCGGGTCGACTTCGCGTCGACGGGGGGCGTGCTGACCGCGGCGACGTCCGACCCGAGACTGCCCGCGATCGTCGTGCCGCACGAGAACGGCCAGCGCGCCGAGTCGCCGGTCACCTCGGTGGCTGGCTTCGTCGGCACGGACGTGCCGGTCGCCGAGGTCGCCCGCACGAGGGTCGCGCCCGGGGGCGCCGCGAACGTCGCCCTCGTCGACTACGACGCGCTGGCCGCCACTGCAGTCGGGATGTACGCCCCCGGCTCGATCGAGGTCTGGGTCTCCGACCCTGCCGCGGCGGCCCGCGTTTCGGCGGCCCTGCAGGCTGCCGGGATCTCGGTCACCTCGACCGTGGAGCGCGACGAGACGTTGCGCCGCTTCGACAGCTCCGCGTCCGCCTGGGCCCTGCGTCTCGCGCTCGTGGTGGGCGGCATGGCCATGCTGCTCGGCGTCATCGTCCTCGTGCTCCTCGCGGCGACCTCGTGGCGGCTGCGATCCCGAGACCTCGCGGCCCTGCGTCTCGCCGGAGTGCCGCCCTCGCGGCTGCGGGCGAGCGTTGTCGGAGAGCAGGTGGTCGTCGTGCTCGTCGCCGGACTGCTCGGGGCCGCGTGCGGGGCGATCGGGTCGCGGCTCGCGATCGGGCTCGTCCCGCTGTTCACCACCCCGTCCGAGACCCTCCGGCCGGACCTGCGTCCGGCGCTCTGGGCCGACTCGGCCGTCACTGTGCTGTCGCTCGTCCTGCTCGCCGGCGTCGCCACGCTCATCGGTCGCTGGCTCGCTCGCCGGTCCACCATCGACAGGGTCAGGGAGGCCGCATGACCGGGATCGAGGTCAGCACGCACGGCCTCGTCGTCATCTACCGCTCCGAGGGGCACGACGTCGCGGCGCTCTCCGGGGTCGACCTGCATGTCGGCGCCGGCGAGGTGGTCGGCCTCCTCGGACCCAGCGGCGCGGGGAAGTCGACCCTCCTGTCCGTTCTCGGTGGCCTCGTCGAGCCCAGTGCCGGCCGGGTCCACATCGGACGTCACGAGGTGCGCCGGATGACGGCTGCGGACTTCGACGACTTCCGGGCGGCCGATGTGGGCCTCGTCCTCCAGGGCGCGAGCCGAAACCTGCTGCCCTACCTCAGCCCCCGCCGCAACGTCGCCTTCGCCCAGCGGGCCGCCCGCGGCCGGGGCCACACGGTGCCCGACGTCGAGGAGGTCCTGGCCCTGCTCGGGATCGCGCACCTCGCCGACGAGCCCCTCCCGAGCCTCACCCCCGGCGAGCTGCAGCTGACCGCGATCGCCGTCGCGATCGCGTGCTTCCCGGGCCTGCTCCTCGGCGACGAGCCGACGAGCCAGCTCGACCACGCCGCCCGCGACCGAGTCATCGCGGCGCTGCGGGAGGTGAACCGGCGAACCGGCATGACGATCATCGTCGTCACCCACGACCCCGCCGTGGCGGCCGAGCTCCCGCGCACTGTGACGATCCGCGACGGTCGGGTCGGGGCGGAGGGGCGCGAGGGGGAGGAGTTCGCCGTGGTCTCGGCGGACGGCTCGCTGCCCCTGCCGCCGCCTGCGCTCGCCGCTCTGCCGCCCGGCACCCTCGTGCGCGTGCACGAGGACGGCGGCCGGTGGCTTCTGCTGCCCGAGATCGCCGACGCGGACGGCACAGTCACGACGAGGGACGGTATGCCGCTCACCTCGCACCTGCTCACCGGCTCCCTCCCCGGGACGCAGGAGGACCGATGAACGGGCACATGACCGCTCCCGCAGGCCGGGAGGAGGAATCGGTGCAGAGCATCGTCGTGCGGGGCCTCACCGTGCGGTTCGGCGACGTCCTTGCGCTCGACGGGGTCAGCTGTGCCGCGGCCCCGGGTCGGATCCTCGCCGTGACCGGTCCCTCCGGGGCGGGCAAGTCGACCCTGCTCTGGGCGATGGCCGGCGTGCTCGACGGTGTGGCGTCGGGGCGGGAAGCTGCCCCGCGACGGGAACGAGCCACTCGACGGGTGGGGGCCCCGGTACAGGGGAGTGTCACCGTCTCCGTCGCGGATGACGTGGCGCCCGTGCTGATCCCGCAGGGGAACGGACTCGCCTCCGTCCTCACCGCCGAGGAGAACTGCCTCGTCCCCCTCATCGCGCGCGGCGTGCCGGCGCGCGAGGCCCGCGCCCGAGTGGCACGGGCGCTCGCCGACGTGGGTCTGGAGGAGTCAGCGGGGCACCTCATCGAGGAGCTGTCCGGCGGCCAGCAGCAGCGCGTCGCCGTCGCGCGGGCGCTCGCCACCGACCCGGTCGTCCTGCTGGCCGACGAGCCGACCTCTGAGCTCGACCACACGAACCGGGAACGCGTCCTCGCGCTGCTGCGCGCAGTCGCCGATCGTGGCGGGACGGTCGTCATGGCGACTCACGACCCGGAGGCCGCCCTCGCGGCCGACGGCGAGCTCCACCTCGAAGCGGGCCGTGTCGCGGCCCCCGAGGCGCCGGCCCCCGGGCGCCCCGGCACCTGAAACCCGGTGGCCCGGATTTGGCTCACAGCCGGGCGCCCTGCGTATGGTTGATGGCGGCCGACACCCCCACGGCGCGCCACCCAGTCCTGATCGAGAGGCCATGCCCGATGTACCGACCCGTGTCGCGTCGCCGTGCGCTCACCGCGACGCTTGCGGGCGTCCTGTCCCTCGCGTCGCTCGTCGCGTGCACCGGCAACGGTGCCGACGAGACGACCGCGTCGACGGGGACGCCCGCCGTCGCGCCCACGGAGGCGGCCTCGGTCGCGACCTCCCTCGTCACTGCCGCGAGCCAGTCCCAGTCGGACGCGACGGCTGCCGGCGATGCGGCTCGCGCCAAGGTCTACTCGGGTCCGGCGCTCCAGGCCGCGGACGCGCGGGCCAAGGTGCTCTCCGCGGGCACGGCGGCCCAGCAGACCGCGGCCGCGCTCGGCACGGACGCCACGGTCATCGGGATCTCCCCGAAGGCGGACCAGCCGGAAGAGATCGTCGCCCGCACGAGCCTGAAGCAGTCGAACGCCCCCGTCCTCGTCCTCCTGAGCGGGGACCGGAACGGCAAGAACTTCAAGATCACCGCCCTCGCACCGCTCGTCCAGGACGCCAAGATCGAGGCGCTCGACCCGCCGTCGGAGGGCTCCGGACTCATCGGCACCGGCACGGGCCTCGCCGCCACGCCGACCGACGTCGTCGCTGCGTGGGCGGCCTCGGTCGCGTTCCCGGACCCGAAGACCAACCAGCTCATTGCCGACGACCCCTGGTCCAGCCAGCTCCGCAAGGACGCGGCGACGCAGTCGAAGGCGCTCGGCGCGCAGGGGGTGTTCGCCCAGAGCCACGAGGCTGGCGACATCCTCGGCGGCCTTCGTCTCAAGGGGGGTACCGGCGCGCTCGTCTTCGCCCACCTCAAGCGCACCGATTCCATCGCCCTGCACAAGCCCACGAACCTCACGCCCAGCAAGGAAGTCACGGCGCTCTCCGGCATCAAGGCCATCACGACCGAGGCACAGCTCACCTCGAGCGAGTTCATCGCCTTCGTCATCCCGGCCACCGGTCAGGCGCGTGTCGTCGCGGCGCGGGACCAGCTGATCGCCGCAGAGGCGCACTGAGGAAGGATGGAGGCATGACCCAACAGCCCTTCACAGCAGCGGCACTCCGCGGTGCCGTCGACCTGTCCGGCCTGAACCGGCCCGCAGCGGGTGCCGGCCCCGAGAACGGCACCGCCGCCGCCTCCGGCGACCAGCTCGTCATCGAGGTCACGGACGCGTCGGTGCGCGACGTCATCACGGCCAGCACCAAGCACCCGATCGTGCTGGTGCTGTGGTCGACCCGTCTCGCCGAGACGGCCGACTTCGTCGAGACGCTCCGCGTCGTGGCCCAGCGCTACGGTGGCCGGTTCCAGCTCGCCACGGCCGACGTCGACAGCAACCCCGCGATCCTGCAGGCCTTCCAGGTGCGCGCCGTCCCGGTGACGTTCGCGCTGGTCCAGGGGCAGCCGGTGCCGCTCTTCGAGGGAGTCCAGCCCGAGGACCAGGTCACTGCGGTCGTCGACCAGGTGCTCGCCCTGGCCGCGCAGCACGGCGTGACGGGCACCGTCAGCGCCGACGCCACCATGCCGGTCGCGGCCGAGCAGCCGGAGGAGCCGCCGCTGCCGCCCCTGCACCAGAAGGCTTTCGACGCGATCGAGGCCGGTGACCTCGACGAAGCGCTCGCCGCCTACCGGGAGGCGCTCGCGCAGAACCCTGCCGATGCCGACGCCAAGGTCGGCCTCGCCCAGGTCGAGCTGCTCCGCCGCACCCAGGGTGTCGACCTGGCGGAGGCCCGCGCCGCGGCCGCTGCCAACCCCAACGACGTCGACGCCCAGATCCTCGTCGCCGACCTCGACCTGCTCGGTGGCCACGTCGAGGACGCCTTCCTGCGGCTTATCGAGACGGTCCGCAGGACGAGTGACGCCGACCGCAACGCCGCACGCGAGCACCTCGTCGAGCTCTTCGAGGTGGTCGGCGCCCAGGACGAGCGCGTCGCGAAGGCACGCAAGTCGCTGATGAGCGCCCTGTTCTGATCCTCTCGGCTCAGGAGGAGAGGGCCTGGTCGACGACGGTCTTGGCCTCGGCCTGGACCTGTGCGAGGTGGTCCGGGCCGCGGAACGACTCGGCGTAGATCTTGTAGACGTCCTCGGTCCCCGACGGGCGCGCCGCGAACCAGGCGCTGTCCGTCACGACCTTGAGGCCGCCGATCTTCGCGCCGTTGCCCGGCGCCTCGATCAGCTTCTCCCGGATCGGCTCTCCGGCAAGGGAGTCGGCGCTCACGTCGCTCGCCGAGAGTGCGCCGAGCTTCGCCTTCTGCTCCCGGTCGGCCGGAGCGTCGATCCGGGCGTAGGCCGGTTCTCCGTGCAGGGCCGTGAGGCGGGCGTAGTGCTCGCTCGGGGTGCGGCC
>NZ_JBQCCV010000010.1:0-5432 GCF_051961875.1 Intrasporangium sp.
CGAGCAGCGCCCCCAGGTGAGGGCACGTACCGGGACCGGCGAGCAGCGTGCCGTCGCCGGTACGCCACAGCACGACCTCTCGTCCACCCACGGTCCTCGTGCGGGACCGTCCCGTGCCAAGCTCGGTCGAGGCACCAAGGACGTGCCAGCCGCCAGGGTCCCGCTGCTGGGACGCGAGGAACGCCCGCCGGATGCGTGCCGGCCGCGCGTCGCGCCACGTCTCGGCGAGGTGGGTCCGCGGCACCTCCGGCATGACCTGCAGCGGATTGAGCCGGCGCCCGGGTGGCCGGGGGACCGGTGCAGCGGCATGCCCACTCCGGGACGTGTCGGTTCGCAGCCGCCTGAGGGTCATGGGGTCACCGTCCTTCGTCGCACCGTCCCGGTGCCGGTCCCGACCAGGATCGTGCGGGCCACCACCCCCGCCTTGCGCCAGGTCGGCACCCTGGCTCGCCCGGAGAAGACGTCATAGCCCCGCCTCTCGATCCGCTCGAGGATGCGTGCGTAGAGCGTCCGGGCGGTCGAGATGCACCGGGCGGAGGCCGCCGGGAGCAGGGGTATGCCGCAGTCCGCCTCCCGGTAGAGCACCCGGTTGCGCTCGACCTCGAAGCGCATGAGCTCGCGCCAGGCCGGCGTGACCTGCCGGGCCCAGGGGTCGGCACCGAACCGGGTGAGGTCCTCCTGGGGCAGGTAGACCCGGCCCCGTCCGAGATCCTCGCCGACGTCCCTGAGGAAGTTGGTCAGCTGGAAGGCGAGCCCCAGGGCCCGCGCAGGCTCGAGGGCATCCGGGCTGCTCGGCTCGAGCACCGGGAGCATCATCTCGCCGATGACCGCGGCCGACCCGTCCATGTAGTCGAGCAGCTCATGCCAGGTCGCGTAGGTGGACTGGGTGAGGTCCTGAGCCATGGCGTGGAAGAACCGGGTGAAGCAGCCGCTGTCGATCCCACACTGCCGCACGCTGTGACCGATCGCCGCGGTGACGGGGTCGTCGGTCGGGGATCCTGCGGCGACCCGCCGGAAGTTCTCCGCGAAGTCGCCCAACCGGGCCTGCGTGGTGACGGCCTGGGTGCCGCTCGTCGCACCGGGGGCGTCGACGATGTCGTCGGCGAGGCGGCACAGGGCGTAGACGGCGTAGACGTGCCGACGCCGCGCCGCCGGCAGGAGGAGCGTGCCCCAGTAGTACGTCGTGCCGTGTCGGCGCGTGATCGCTGCGCACCGCCGGTAGCCCTCGTCGAGGAGGGGGCTCATCGCGTCCTCAACCATGTCGGGCCCCGGGCAGGTAGTCACGGACACGTTGCGCGGCGAGCTTGCCGCTGATGAGGACCATCGGCACACCGACGCCGGGCACCGTGCCGGAGCCGGCGAAGAAGAGGCCGGGGACCCGTCGCTCCACGTTGCTGGGGCGGAACGGGCCGGTCTGCAGAAAGGTGTGCGACAAGGAGAAGGGTGTGCCGCAGTGCAGGCCCAGTCGCTGCCAGTCGAGCGGCGTCAGGAGGCGCTCGGTGACGATGTCGGTCGGGTAGCCGGTGGCGCCCAGGAAGCGATGGAGCCGTTCTCGCATCGGCTCCCGCTCCCGGCGCCAGTCGAGGCGGCCGGTGAGGTTGGGCACCGGCTCGAGCACGTAGAGCACGGTGTGGTCCGGTGGCGCGAAGGCGGGGTCGGTCACGGTGGGCACGGTGACGAGCCGCGATGGCTCCGGCATGAGGCGCCCCTCATCGACGAGGGCGCGGAAGGCCCCGTCCCAGTCCGCGCCGAAGTGGACGTTGTGATGGGCAGCGGCCGGCGGCGGGGGGCCCTTGGCGCCGACGTGCCACACGACGGCGGACGGCGAGTAGGTACCGGTGCGGACCACGCGAGGGGGCACGAGGTCCGGCAGCAGCTGCTCGTAGGCCGTCGGCAGGTCGACGGTGCAGACGACCGCGTCGGCGAAGAGGCGCTCGCCGGTATCGATCTCCACGCCCGCGAGGACGCCACGACGGTCGCGGACCAGCCGGGTCACGATGGCGCCGTACCGCAGGTCGGCGCCTGCCTTGCCGGCAGCGGCGGCGAGCGCCTCCGGAACGGCGGCCATCCCACCTTCGGGCCAGTAGACGCCCTCGATGACGTCCATGTAGGTGATGACGGCGTAGAGGGCGAGTGCGTCCTCGGGGGACAAGCCCGCGTAGAGGGCCTGGAAGGAGAAGAGCCGGTGGAGGCGCTCGTCGCGGAACCACTCGCGGACGACTGGTCCCAGCCGACGGAAGCCGCCCAGCCGAAGCAGGCGGGCGGCGGCACGCGGGGACCGGAGCAGGTCGAGCGGGCGGTCATAGTTGGCGTCGATGAAGTGCGGCATCTCGAGGCGGTAGAGCCGCCGCAACCACGCCACGAAGTCGACGAAGGCGGCCGCGTCGACGCTGCCGCACGTGTCCCGGATCTCCTCGCGCATCGCCTCGACGCCGCCCCGGACCCGGATCTCGCTGCCGTCGGCGAAGCAGGCGCGGTAGCCCGGGTCGAGCACCCGCACAGGCAACGCCTCCTCGAGGGAGGAGCCGGCCGCCGCAAGGCACTCCCCGACGAGGTCCGGCATCGTCATCACGGTGGGGCCCGTGTCGAAGGTGAAGCCGTCCTGGCGCACTCGCAGCCCGCGACCCCCAGGCGCGTCCTGACGCTCCAGGACCGTCACCTCGTGGCCGAGGCCGACGAGGTGGCAGGCCGCGGAGAGGCCCGAGAGACCGGCGCCGACGACGATGACTCGCATGATCCCCACCCCCCCGCGGACCGCTCAGCGCCAGCCGAGGTCGGGTGCGACGTGCCTCAGCACGCTCTCGATGACGTGGGCGTTGTAGTCGACGCCGAGCTGGTTCGGCACGGTGAGCAGCAGGGTGTCGGCCGCCGCGATCGCCTCGTCCTCCGCGAGCGCCGCGACCAGCCGGTCCGGCTCGTCCGCGTAGGACTTGCCGAACCGGGCCTGGCCGCCCTCGAGCAGGCCGACCTGGTCCTGGCTCGCCGCCTCGTGGCCGAAGTAGGCGCGGTCCGTGTCGCTGACGATCGGGAAGATGCTGCGGCTCACCGACACCCGCGGTTCGCGGGGGTGCCCCGCGGCCCGCCAGGCGTCGCGGAACCGCTCGATCTGCTCGGCCTGCAGCTGGTGGAAGGGCACGCCGGTGTCTTCCGTGAGGAGGGTCGAGCTCATGAGATTCATGCCCTCTTCGGCGGTCCACTCGGCCGTGGCACGGGACCCGGCGCCCCACCAGATCCGGTCGCGTAACCCCGGCGACTGCGGCTCGAGGCGGAGCAGGCCCGGCGGGTTGGGGAACATCGGCCGTGGGTTCGGCTCGGCGAAACCGTGCCCCTGGATCATCTGGAGGAAGACCGCCGTGTGGTGGCGCGCCATCGCCGCGGCGTCCGAGTCCTCGTCGGGGACGTAGCCGAAGTAGCGGTAGCCCTCCACAACCTGCTCCGGCGACCCTCGGCTGATGCCGAGCTGGAGGCGCCCACCCGAGATCAGGTCGGCCGCGCCGGCGTCCTCGGTCATGTAGAGGGGGTTCTCGTAGCGCATGTCGATGACGCCGGTGCCGATCTCGATCCGGCTCGTGCGGGCCCCGATCGCGGCGAGGAGCGGGAACGGCGACGCGAGCTGTCGGGCGAAGTGGTGCACGCGGAAGTAGGCGCCGTCCGCACCGAGCTCCTCCGCGGCGACCGCGAGGTCGATCGACTGGAGCAGCGCGTCCGATGCCGTCCGGGTCTGGGAGTGGGGGGACGGCGTCCAGTGGCCGAAGGAGAGGAACCCGATCTTCTTCATCGTGCGTCAGCCCCGTCCCGGAGCCCCGGCGTCCCCTCGGGTGCCTGCCCCTTGATGATCCCGAGCCGTCGCAGCAGGAACAGCACGGCCGCGGCGAAGTCGTTCCCCGCGGCGTCCCGCTCGACCTGCTCCCAGTCGATCTGCTCGCGCAGGGCACGAGCGACCGCGACGGGCATCGTCAGGTCGCAGTAGTGCTCGTCGAGAGCGTTGAGCTTCGAGACCATGAGGTCCGTCGCCGGCATGACGGGCATGTCCACCGAGAGCACCTGCATCTCCGTCGCCCGCTGGACGAGGTCGCGACCGGCGGTCCGGTCGGAGTCACGCCAGATGACGTCGACCATGCCGCCGCTCGTGAAGACCTTGAAGAGCCAGTCCTCCGGCGGGTCGACGACGTTGAGCCCCTCCTCCTCGGCGAGGAACTTGGCCGCCTCGGCCGCGTCCTCCTCGGCGATGAGGAAGTCGACGTCGTGGTTGGGCTCGGGCCCTCCGCGCGCCCATGCGGCATACCCACCTATGAGCGCGAAGGGCACCCCGGAGCGCTTCAGCGCCACGGCGACGGTCTTGAGCGCCTCACGGAGGTCGGCCGTCTCATCGGTCACCATGCGACACCTCTACCCCGCGACGCGCGACGCACCCATGGAACGCGTCAGCGCTCATCGGGCGGGTAGGGCACACGGATGAGAGTGGCGACCTTCAACATCCTCAACGGGCGCGTGCCGACCGACCAGCAGGTCGACCTCGACGGGTTCCGGGCCGCGATCCGCGAGCTCGACGCCGACGTCCTCGCGATGCAGGAGGTGGACCGCAACCAGCACCGCTCGGACCACGCCGACCTGACCGCCATCGCCGCCGAGGCGATGGGCGCCACCGAGCACCAGTTCGTCGCGGCGCTCGCCGGCAGCCCGGGCTCCACGTGGATCGCCGCCACCGGTGAGGAGCAGCCGGACGCGGCCGCGTACGGCATCGCGCTCCTCTCGCGCTACCCGGTGCAGGGCTGGCAGGTGGTCCGTCTGGGAGCGCTCCCGTTCCCCGTGCCGATGCGCTTCAAGGGCCGCTGGTGGCCCGAGCTCGTGCGCGACGAGCCGCGCGTCGCCGTCGTCGCGGCGGTGCAGACGCCGCAGGGGTGCGTCACGGTCGTCAACACTCATCTGTCGTTCATCGACCGATGGAACGCGCGCCAGCTGAGGCACCTCGTCACGAGCCTCGCCGACGAGTCGGGCCCGTTCGTGCTCATGGGCGACCTCAACATGGGGCCCGAGCCCGCGGCGCGGGCGAGCGGCCTCCGGCCGGTCACGTCGCAGCTGACCTTTCCCGTGGAGGCGCCCACCCAGCAGCTCGACCACATCCTCGTGCGCGGGCCCGTCCGCGGGGGCGGGGACAAAGCGCTCGCCCTGCCCGTCTCGGACCACCGTGCGCTCGTCGCCGAACTGTCGCTCGACTGACGGAACGCGCCCGGGCCCGTATGCCGCCCAGCGGGCTCGCGCGGCCCGCAACCTCGGTGCCGGTCCGGCTCAGCCCGCGGCTCGGCCGTTGAAGGCCTCGGCGATGGGGGTGTCGCCGTCGTTGAACTCGTAGATCCTGCCGACGGTCGCCGGTGACTCGAGGACGGCCGCGATCGCCGCCGCCACGTTGGCCCGGGACACGTGGCTTCCCG
>NZ_JBQCCV010000011.1:0-16916 GCF_051961875.1 Intrasporangium sp.
ATGCCCTCGGCGATCTTCATCGCCTCCTCGATGAGCGTCTCGACGATCTCGGCCTCGGGCACCGTCTTGATGACCTCGCCCTTGACGAAGATCTGGCCCTTGCCGTTGCCGGAGGCGACGCCGAGGTCGGCCTCGCGGGCCTCGCCCGGACCGTTGACGACGCAGCCCATGACGGCGACGCGCAACGGCACGGTCATGCCCTCGAGGCCCGCAGTGACCTGGTCGGCGAGGGTGTAGACGTCGACCTGGGCGCGACCGCACGACGGGCACGAGACGATCTCGAGCTTGCGGGGGCGCAGGTTGAGGCTCTGCAGGATCTGGATGCCGACCTTGACCTCCTCGACGGGCGGGGCCGATAGCGAGACGCGGATCGTGTCGCCGATGCCGCGCGAGAGCAGTGCCCCGAAGGCGGTCGCGGACTTGATGGTGCCCTGGAAGGCGGGTCCGGCCTCGGTGACGCCGAGGTGCAGCGGCCAGTCGCCGCGCTCGGCCAGCAGCTCGTAGGCCCGGACCATGGTCACCGGGTCGTTGTGCTTGACCGAGATCTTGAAGTCGTGGAAGTCGTGCTCCTCGAAGAGGCTCGCCTCCCAGACGGCCGACTCGACGAGCGCCTCAGGGGTCGCCTTGCCGTACTTGGCGAGGAGCCGCTTGTCGAGAGAGCCGGCGTTGACGCCGATGCGGATCGACACGCCGGCGTCCTTGGCGGCCTTGGCGATCTCCTTCACCTTGTCGTCGAACTGCCGGATGTTGCCCGGGTTGACGCGGACACCGGCGCAGCCGGCCTCGATGGCGGCGAAGACGTACTTCGGCTGGAAGTGGATGTCGGCGATGACCGGGATCTGGCTCTTGCGCGCGATCGCGGGCAGCGCCTCGGCGTCGTCCTGGCTCGGGCACGCGACCCGCACGATGTCGCAGCCGGCGGCGGTGAGCTCGGCGATCTGCTGCAGCGTCGCGTTGATGTCCGTCGTCGGCGTCGTCGTCATGGACTGGACCGAGACCGGGAAGTCACTCCCGACGCCCACCTTGCCGACCCGGATCTGGCGGGTCTTGCGGCGCGGGGCCAGGACCGGCTGGGGGGCAGAGGGCATGCCGAGGGAAACCGTCATACGTCCATTATCCCTTGCCCTGGAGATCAGCCGAACCAAACCCGGCCGACGCCGAACCGGGCCTCCCGGCCTCGCTCGTACCTCGCTCGTGTCCTCAGCCCTTGGCGTCAGCCGAACAACGAGATCGGCTTGACGATGTCCGCGTAGATCAGCAGGACCGACATGCCGATCAGGACGACCGACATCGCGTAGGCGACCGGCAGGCCCTTCGCGACGTCGACGAAGCCGGGATCCGGCAGGTGACGGACTCGGGCCCAGCCCTTCTTGACCCACTCCCAGAGCGCGCCCGCCACATGCCCGCCGTCGAGCGGCAGCAGCGGGATGAGGTTGAAGACGAACAGCGCGAGGTTGAGCGAGGCGACGAGCAGCACGAGCTGGGCGAGCTTGAGCCAGTTGCCGCCCTCGGCTGCGGGGACGTCCATCGCCGCCACCTCGCCGCCGATCCGGCCGACACCCACGACCGAGATCGGCCCGTTGGGGTCGCGCGCCCCCGAGCCGAAGGCGGCCTGCACGATGCCGGTCATCTTCTGCGGGATCTTGACGAGCACTCCGGCCGTGTTGACGGTCTGGTCCCACACGAACTTGGGGGCCTGCGCGATGGGCGTCTTGACGAGCTCCTGCCCGGGGACGACCCCGAGGAAGCCCATCGACTGGAGCACGAGCTTGCCGTCCCTGGTGACCGGGTTGCCCTGCGTGTCATACGTGGTGCGGTCGAGGACGGCCGGGTGCACGACGACGGTCCGCTTGCTGCCGTCGCGCTCGACGACGAAGGTCAGGGGGGAGCCGTGGCTGTCCCGGATCGCCCCCGAGACCTGGTTCCAGCTCGTGACGGGCTGCCCGTTGACCGACAGGAACCGGTCGCCGACCTCGAGGCCGCCGGCCACACTGGGGGCCTTCGGGTCGCCGGGCTTGCAGGTCGGCTGAGGCGCCTGCACCGTGGGGGCGGCGGTGGGCACGCAGGTCGAGAGCGCACCGACCTTCGGCGCGATCTGGGGCAGGCCGTAGAGGGTGATGACCCCGGTCAGGAGGACCGCCGCGATGAGCAGGTTCATCAGGGGGCCGCCCATCATGACGACGATCTTCTTCCACGGCGGCAGCTTGTAGAAGACGCGGTCCTCGTCGCCGGGCTTGACCTCCTCCATGGAGTCGGCCCGGGCCTGGTCGGCCATCTGGCTGAACCGGCCGGTCGAGACGCGACGCAGCCGGCCCGGTTCGTCACCTGGACGCGGCGGCAGCATCCCGATCATCCGGACGTAGCCGCCGAGCGGGATCGCCTTGACCCCGTACTCCGTCTCCCCCTTGCGCCGTGACCATATGGTGGGACCTAAGCCGACCATGTAATGCGTCACCTTGACGCCGAACTTCTTCGCCGGCACGAGGTGGCCGATCTCGTGCAGCGCGATCGACAACGCGACGCCGACTGCGACGATCAGGACACCCAGGAGGAACAGCACGCCTCCATTCTCACATCACGATGCTCTGGCACTGCTGTGCTTCCTCGAACCGGGCGTGTGCGAAGGGCGCGATACGTACAGGTGTGGGTGACATACGCATGAGTGGCTGGCATATCGGCCACCTCTGCGCACTTCGGGGCCACCTGGACGTTTCGGCTCTCCCGAGCGGGCTCAGAGCTGCGCCTCGGCCTCCCGCCGGGCCCAGGCGTCGGCCGCCATGACGTCCACGAGCGTGAGGTCACTGACCCCGGAACCGGGCTCCGCGGCATACGCCTCCACGACCTGCGCGACCGTGTCGACGATGTCGAGGAAGCCGATCCGCCCCTCGTGGAACGCGTCGACGCAGACTTCGTTGGCGGCGTTGTAGACGGCCGGCCAGGTCCCGCCGGCCTCCCCCACCCGCCGGGCGAGCGCGACCGCGGGGAACGCCTCGTCGTCGAGCGGCTCGAACTCCCATGACTGGGCCTTGGTCCAGTCGACCGGCACGTCGACATCGGGGATCCGCTCCGGCCAGGTCATCCCGAGGGCGATCGGCACGAGCATCCGCGGCGGCCCGGCCTGCGCGATCGTGGAGCCGTCGACGAACTCGACCATGGAGTGGATCATCTGCTGCGGGTGCACGACGACCTCGATGCGGTCGAAGGGGATGTCGAAGAGCAGGTGCGCCTCGATGACCTCGAGGCCCTTGTTGACGAGGGTCGCGGAGTTGGTCGTGATGACCCTGCCCATCGAGAAGTTCGGGTGCGCGAGCGCCTCGGCGGGGGTGACGGACTCCAGGTCGGCCCGGCTGCGTCCCCGGAACGGTCCGCCGCTCGCCGTGATGACGAGGCGGCGCACCTCGGCCGGCCCGCCGCCGCGGAGGCACTGGGCGATCGCCGAGTGCTCGGAGTCGACGGGAACGATCTGCCCGGGCGCGGCGAGCGCCTGCACGAGCGGGCCGCCGATGATGAGCGACTCCTTGTTCGCGAGGGCGAGCCTGGTGCCGGCCCGCAGGGCGGCGAGTGTCGGCTCGAGCGCGATGGCGCCGGTGATGCCGTTGACGACGACGTCGGCCGGGCGGGCGGCCAGGGCTGAGGCGGCCTGTGGCCCGCTCAGCAGCTCCGGGTCGTATGCCGCCGCGCCGGCCCGGTCGGCCGCCTGGCCGATCGCTCGGGCCAGGTCCTCCTCCGTGCCCTCGGCGGCGGCCACGACGGGAGCCTGCAGCTGGACGGCCTGCCGGGCGAGCAGCTCGAGGTTGCGTCCGGCGGCGAGCCCGACGACCTCGAAGCGGTCGGGGTTGCGGCGGATGACGTCGACGGCCTGGGTACCGATCGAACCGGTCGAGCCGAGCAGGATGACCCGGCGGGGCCGGGCGGTCGTCGCGTCAGTCACCCGCGCATTCTCCCCCAAGCCGAGCGCTTCCTGCTTCCATGGAGAGATGGACGACGCGGCCCGGCCCGACGCCTCCGGCGAGCCCCCCGACCAGATCGACACCCAGGGTCGACGACCCCTCGTGACGATCGCAGCCCTCTACGGCGCCGGCGGCAGCTCGATCGGTCCGCTCGTTGCCGAGGTGCTCGAGGTCCCCTTCCACGACCGGAACATGCCGGAGGAGGTGGCGCGTCGCACGGGCCTGCCCGCGCACGTCGTGGACGACGTCGACGACGTTCCCCGGACACTCTCGGAACGGTTCTTCTCGCACCTCGGCCACAGCTCGATCGTCTCGGGGGCGGAGTCGGGCTCCCCGGAGATGGTGGACATGCAGTCGCGACGGGTGCGGTCCGGCATCGAGCAGACCCTGGCCCGCATCGCCATGGAGGGCGGCGTCGTCATCGGGCGGGGCGGCAACGTCGTGCTCGGCCGGTTCCCGTGGGCCCTGCACGTCCTGCTCCGGGCGCCCCTCGAGCGCCGCCTCGCACGGCGGATGGGACTCGACGGCATCGACCGGGAGACCGCCGAGCGACGACAGCGCCACGAGGACGACGCCAGGGTCAAGTTCGTCCGGCGCGTCTACGGGATCGACGGCTCCGACCCGGCCGGCTACCACCTCGTCATCGACACGAGCGAGATCGACGACGACACCTGCGCCGACCTCATCGTCCGGGCGAGCCGCTACCGCGTCGCCCGTGACACCGGGACCGAGTGAGGTGCCGCGATGGCGCTGCGCAGGGTCGAGTATGTGGGGTACGCGTTCGGGGACGTCGGCAACAACCTCACGTTCTCGATGGTCTCGGCCTTCCTCCTCATCTACTACACGGACGTCGCTGGCATCTCCGCCGCGGCGGCGGGCATCCTCTTCCTGGTCGCGCGGGTCTGGGGCGGAGTGACCGACCTGGTCGCGGGACGGACGGTCGACGTCACGTCGACGAGATGGGGCCGCTTCCGCCCGTTCATCGCCTTCGGGCCGATCCCCCTGCTCGTCCTGCTCGTCCTGCTCTTCTCGATCCCCTCGGCGCTGTCGCCGGCGCTCAGGATCGTCTGGGCGTTCGTGACCTATCTGCTCTTCTCGCTCGCCTACAGCTTCGTCAACATCCCCTACGGCTCCCTTGCCGCCGCCATGACACAGAGCCCCGACGAGCGGGCCAAGCTGTCGAGCTCGCGCTCCATCGGCGCCTCCCTCACGATCCTCGCCATCGCCGTCGTCGTCTCGCCGCAGATCTCCGCGGCGAGAGACCTGCAGACGACGTTGACGCTGACCACGGTCGGCTTCGCGGTGATCGGCTACCTCAGCTATCTCTTCTGCTTCTCGACGGCCCGCGAGACCGTGCAGGTGCAGGCGGCGCGGGTCTCCCTCGGCCAGACGGTGGCGATGTTGCGACACAACCGGCCGCTCTTGCTGCTCTGCCTCGCGACCCTGCTCTTCCTCACCGGGATGTTCTCGCTGCAGACGGTCGCCGTGTACTACGCCCGGAACGTCCTCGGCAGCGCCGAGCTCTACATCGTCCTCACGCTGATCCAGACGCTCGCCATGGTGGTCGCCGCGATGCTCGTGCCCGGCCTGGCGGGCTCGGTGGGCAAACGGACCACCTACCTGCTCGCGGTGGTCGTCGTGGTCGTCGGCGGCGCCGGGGTGGCCTTCGCCCCGGCGGGGTGGACCGCCCTGTCGATCCTCGCCTACGGGGTGCTCGGCCTCGGCACGGGCACGATCAACACCCTGATCTTCGCCTTGCAGGCGGACACGGTCGACTACGGCGAGTGGAAGAGTGGCCTGCGTGCCGAGGCGAGCAACTACGCGCTCCTCTCCTTCACCCGGAAGGCTGGCCAGGGCGTCGGCGGGTGGGCCGCCGCGTTCGCCCTCTCGCTCGGCGGCTACCTCGCGACGGGCACCCAGCCGGGCTCGGCCCTCACCGCCATCCGGGTCGCGGCGGGTGTCATCCCGGCCGTCCTCGCCGCCGCGGCCGGCCTCGTGATGCTCGTCTATCCGTTGTCGGAGAAGGTGTTTCGCACGCTCGTGGCCGAGCTCGCGGAGCGGCACGCTCTCACTGCCGTCGAGGAGCCGGAGGTGTGACCGGCACCGTCGCCGTCCTGGCTGTCAGCCGTGGCCCAAGCTCCGGCCCTCAGCGCGGCTGGACACCGCGGGACCGGAGCAGCTCGTCGCGCTTGGACGCGTAGGCGGTGGCCCAACTCATCCGGAGGCGGTACATCCGGATGTCGTCGCCCCAGCTGAACGGGCTGCTGCCGTAGTGCGCGGTCCAGTGGGCGTCGACCTCGTCGCGCGCCGGCCCCGGCGGCAGGAGCTCTGCGGTGCCGTGGCTGAAGAGTGCGAGGTCCTCGCCGTCGATGTGGGCGACGCTGACCGCCGGGCGCCGCTCGAGGTGCCTGGCCTTCGCCGACCCGCCGGCGGTGCCGAAGGTCCACGTGCCATGCAGGAAGTGGCCGTCGAGGGCGCTGATGCGAGGCTCTCCGTGCACCGTCACCGTGGCGACCGAGAGGACCTTCATGCCGGTGAGCAGCTGCACGAGCTCCTCCGCCGAGAGGGTGCGCTCGTCGGTGATGATCGACCGAAGGTGTCCGGTGGCACGCGCGTGCGAGGCGTCGAGCAGGGCCTGCAGGGCGGCGATCTCCTCCGGTGTCTCACGCATGCATCGACGCTAGCGCGGACCACCGACAGTGCCCGCCCGACGAGCGGGTCACCACTCTGCGTGCCACCTCGCGCCGTGACTACGAGACGATGATCCGCTCGTCGATGAGCCGCTCGCGGACCTCCCGACCCTCCGTGATGAAGCGCCCGTGCTCGAAGTCCTTGGCGAACTCGAGCTCGACGTCGCCCCGGCCGTGGCGGTTCTTCTCGAGCGTCAGGACCGTCCACTCCCGGAACCGTTGGATGTTCGCGAGGTCGTAGACGAGGTGGTCACGCGAGACGACGTCGATCTTGTCGCTGAGGATCATGACGACGTCGGCCTCGAAGGCGAGCGCCGATCCCCCTCGCAGGTCGTGGGTGCGCATCCGGCGTCCGGCCCCGAGGCTGGACTTGTCCGCTGCCGAGACGGCGACGATGGGCACGCCGAGGTCGAGGGCGAGGTCCTTGATGCCCTCGACCGCTCCGGTGATCCGGGCGTCCTCGGTCGAGCTCTCGACCGGGACCTTCTGAAGGTAGTCGACGAGGACGAACGGGACCTGCCCCGTCCGGTCCTGCACGTCGGCGACCACCGCCCGCAGTTCCGTCAGCGTCGTCGACGACCCGGACGACTCGTGGATGTGCAGCCGGTCGCCGTAGGACTGCAGCTGAGCGTATGCCGCAGCACCACCCCGCATGGCGCCGAGCACCTCCTCCAGCGACCGGCCGGCCGACCCCGCCTCGAGCGCCTGGCGCACCTCGAGGACAGACGCCGCCGTGCCCGAGTCGCACTCTGCCGCCTCGAGCGAGATGAGCCGCTCCATCAACGTATTCGCTTGGTGCTCATAGGAGAAGACAATGCCGGTCCGGCCGCTGCACACGACATTGCGCACCAACTGCAGGCCGATCATCGTCTTGCCGTTTCCCTGTGGGCCACCGAGCAGGGCGAGCTCGCCGGAGCGCAGCCCCCCGCCCAGGGCTTCGTCGAGCAGGGGGAACCCGGTCGACCACACCGTGGCCCCCGCCTGTTCTCCCCTACGCAGCAACATGTCGGTGTGCTCCAGCAGTGCCGCGACCGAACGCGGCGCAGCCCCCACCCCAGATCCCCTTCTCCCCATGGGCCGATTTGACCACAGGGCCGGATGGCGGGGAGGGGGTTTGGGCAGATCTGCGTGGATCGTCCCAGCGCCCTCCCCGGCTCACGAGGAGCCGCTCCCAGGACTCCCGGGCGCTGGGCTCAGAGGGCGATCCCGACGTACTTCGTCTCGAGGTACTCCTCGATGCCCTCGGCCCCACCCTCACGGCCGACGCCGGAGGCCTTCACGCCGCCGAACGGCGCGGCCGGGTTGGACACGATGCCCTGGTTCACGCCGACCATGCCGTACTCGAGGGCCTCGCTGACCTTGATGGCGCGGCTGAGGTCGCGGGTGAACAGGTAGGCGACGAGACCGTACTCGGTGTCGTTGGCCATCCGGATGGCGTCCTCGTCGCGGCTGAAGGTGCGCACCGGCGCCACCGGTCCGAAGATCTCCTCCCTGTTGACGTCCGCCTCGGCGGTGACGCCGGCGAGGACGGTGGGCTGGAAGAACCAGCCGGGCCCGTCGACCGGCTGCCCGCCGGTCACGACGCGGGCCCCCTTGCTGACCGCGTCGTCGAGCAGGGCGGTCACCTTGTCGCGGGACTTCTCGTCGATGAGCGGTCCGACGTCGACGCCCTCGTCGGTGCCGCGCCCGAGCTTCAGCGCACCCATCCGCGCGGCCAGCTTGTCCGTGAACTCGTCGGCGACCGACTCATGCACATAGAACCGGTTCGCGGCGGTGCACGCCTCGCCGATGTTGCGCATCTTCGCGAGCATGGCGCCCTCGACCGCCTTGTCGAGGTCGGCATCGCCGAAGACGAGGAACGGGGCGTTGCCACCGAGCTCCATCGACACCCGGAGGATCTGCTCGCTCGCCTGCTCCATCAGCGAACGACCCACCCCCGTCGAGCCGGTGAAGGTCAGCTTCCGCAGGCGGGAGTCGCGGATGAGCGGTTCCATCACGCCGCCGCTGTCGCTCGTCGTCACCACGTTGAGCACGCCCGGCGGCAGGCCGCAGTCCTGGAGCAGCTTGGCGAGCGCGAGCATGGTGAGCGGCGTCTGGCTGGCCGGCTTGACGACCATCGTGCAGCCCGCCGCAATGGCGGGCCCGATCTTGCGGGTGCCCATGGCGAGCGGGAAGTTCCACGGCGTGATCATGAGCGTCGGACCGACCGGCTGCTTCATCGTCAGCAGCCGCGTCGCGCCGTTCGGTGCGGTCGACCAGCGCCCGTCGATGCGGACCGCCTCCTCCGAGAACCACCGGAAGAACTCGGCACCATAGGTCACCTCGCCCTTGGACTCGGCGACCGTCTTGCCCATCTCGAGCGTCATGAGGAGCGCGAGCTCGTCGGCACGCTCGATGATCTTCTCGTATGCCGCTCGCAGCAGCTCCGCTCGGTCGCGCGGCGGCGTCGCCGCCCAGTCCGCCTGCGCGGCGACCGCGGCGTCGAGGGCCGCTCGCCCGTCGGCCGGGGTCGCGTCCGCCACATGGGTCAGCACGTTGCCCGTCGCCGGGTCGTCGACCGCGAGCTTGCCGCTGCCCTCCGCCTCGCGCCATTCACCGCCGATGAGCAGCGACTTGGGGACCGACTCGATCACTGACTGCTCTGTCACGCTTGCCATTCCCCGACCCTAGCGCCGTCCGGCGCGTCCGCCGACAGGTCGGTATGCCGCTGTCCCGCGTTTCGTCGAACGACCAGCAATCGTCGGCGTCCTCCTCCGTGTGCGGCGCCGTCCCGGACCGGCCGGATGGTGGTCGTTCGCGCGCGCGACGGTCACACCCCGGCGAGGTGGAAGCCGGCCGCGATGATCAGGATCACCGGCACCGACACGAACGTCGTGACGAAGATGGCGTCGCGAGCGAGGTTGACCTCGCGCCGGTAGCGGACGGCATACGTGAAGATGTTCTGCGCGGTCGGCAGCGCGGCCGTCACGACGACGGCGAACAGGGCCTGGCCGTGCATCCCGAGGAGCAGCCCGACGCCCAGCGCGAGGGCCGGCATGACGAGGGTCTTGAGCACGACGATCGTCCAGACATGCCGGGCCGCTCGACCCGCCGCCGGTCTCGGGCCGCGTCGCAGCGAGATCCCGAAGGCAAGGAGCATCGCCGGGACGGCCATGTTGCCGAGCAGGTCGATGGAGCCGCCGATGACCCGGGGCAGCCGGATGTCGAGCACGGCAATGAGCAGGCCCGCGATCGCGCCGATGGTGATCGGGTTGCTGAACATCCGACGGATGCTCCGCAGCAGCGTGGGGCGCTCCCCGCGGGCGTCGCTGTCGAAGAGCGCCATGTAGACCGGCGTGATGATGAGCAGCTGCATCAGCAGCGTGGGGGCGACCCAGGCGACGTCGCCGAGGACATAGAGGGCGATCGGGATGCCGAGGTTGCCCGCGTTGACGTATGCCGCGGACAGGCTGCCGATGAGCCGTGCCCCGAGCGAGCCGGGCCCGCCCCGCGACCGGGCGAGCAGCAGGTAGATCCCCACCGTCGCCGTGAAGGCGATGAGCGACGTGACGAGATTGCGGGACAGCACGGTGTCGAGCGGGGTGCGCTCCATGACCTGGAGCAGCAGCGCTGGCGACGCGACATAGAACGCGAGCCGCGAGAGGTTGTTCTGCGCGGACTCGTCGAGGACGCGGAAGTGCGCGAGCAGCCAGCCGACGGCGACGATGATCGCGATCGTCGCGAACCCCTCGATGACACCGACCACCGGCCGATCCTGTCAGGTCGGCCGGCCACGGCGCGGCAGGGGTCGGCGGGTGGACTCAGCCGACGCTGTGCACCTGCAGGTCACCGTCGGCGTAGCGCTTGCGCAGCACCTTCTTGTCGAACTTTCCGACGCTCGTCTTCGGCACCTCGTCGATGAACGCCCACCGCTCCGGCACCTGCCAATGCGCGACCTTCCCCTCGAGGTACTCCCGCAGGTCCGCGGCGCTCGTCGGCGAGTCGGGCTTGAGGACCACTGAGGCGAGCGGCCGCTCGCCCCACTTCTCGTCCGGCACGCCGACGACCGAGGCCTCGAGCACGTCCGGGTGGCCCATGAGGAGGTTCTCGAGCTCGACGGAGCTGATCCACTCGCCGCCGGACTTGATGACGTCCTTGGCCCGGTCCGTCAGGGTGATGAAGCCGTTCGCCGACAAGGTGCCCACGTCACCGGTGCGCAGCCAGCCGTCGTCGAACTTCATCGCCATCTCCGCGAGGTCCTGCTCGGACTCGGTCCCGTTGGAGTAGTAGGCCCCGGTCACCCACGGGCCGCGGATCTCGAGCTCCCCGACGGTCTCTCCGTCCGGTTCGGCGACCGAGCCGTCCGGTCCGACGATCCGGCCCTCGAGGCCGCAGAGGATCCGGCCCTGGCTCGCCTTGTAGGCCCAGTAATCGTCGCTGCCCTGCTCGACGTCGGCCGGCGGGATGGCGAGCGAGGCGACCGGCGAGGTCTCCGTCATACCCCAGCCGTGGATGATGTCGATGCCATGGCGCTCGTGGAAGGCCTGGATCATCGGCAGCGGCGCGGCCGAGCCGCCCACCATGAGCATTCGGACCGACGAGACGTCGACGTCGTTGGTGTCGAGGTGGTGCAGCAGGTCGTTCCAGATCGTCGGCACGCCGGCGCCGCCGGTGACCTTCTCGCGCTCGATCATCGCCGAGAGCGGCGCGGCCTGGAGGTAGCGGTCCGGCATGACGAGGGTCGAGCCGGTGACCATCGCGGCGTACGGGAAGCCCCAGGCGTTGGCATGGAAGAGCGGCACGACGATGAGCAGCCGGTCCCCCGAGGTGATCCCGAGCGTGGCCGCGACGGCCATGGCGTGCAGGTAGTTGCACCGGTGCGAGTAGGCGACGCCCTTCGGGTTGCCGGTCGTGCCGGACGTGTAGCACATGGATGACGCGTCGTCCTCGTCGAGATCCTCCGGCCAGTCGAATGTCGTCGGGTGGTCCACCAGGAGGTGCGTGAAGTCGTGGACGCCCTGCACGTGGCCCGGAGCCAGGAGCGCCGACCGGGTCTCGTCGTCGACCGGCCCGTTGACGATGACGTGCCGGACCTCGGGGAGGTGCTCGAGCAGCTTCGCGAACGGCGCCGCGAGCGTGTTGTCGACGATGATGACCTCGCTGCCACCGTGGCGGGTGACATAGACCAGCTGCTCCGGGAAGAGTCGGATGTTGAGGGCGTGCAGCACCGCACCCATCGACGGGACCGCGAGGTAGGCCATGAGGTGCTCGGCGTTGTTCCACATGAACGTCCCGACGCGCTGGTCGCCGGTGATCCCCAGCCCGCGCAGCGCGTGGGCGAGCTGCGCGGCCTGCCGGCCGAGCTCCCGGTAGGTGATGCGTCTCGCCCCGTCACCGGTCCAGGTGACCACCTCGCTGTCGCCGTGCACCGTCGTGCCGTAGCGCAGCAGCGTCGAGATGAGCAGGGGCGGGGACTGCATCGTGCTCCTCATGACCGCACTCTGCCATCGACACGCGGCAGAGTCAGCCCTTTGCCGACCGCGACTTTGCCGGGCGGTCGGGCGCTGGTGCGGCAGGATGTCGGCCATGGAGATCGAGACCCTGGAGGAGCTCGACGACTACCTCGACTCGGGCGCGAGCCTCACCGGCCTGCGGCTGCAGCACCTCGACCTCAGCGAATACGCGCCGCGGCTCGCGGGGCACACCGGGCTCGCCGGGCTCGTCGTCCTCGGTGGCGTCGTGCCGCCGGACGTCGCGGAGGTCCTGCTCGTCGGTGGCGCCATCGTCTTCCCGGGGCTCGCCGGGGCACCGATCGATCCGTGGCGCGGCCTCTATGTGCCCGAGGAGCTCTATGCCGGGCTCGAGGCGCACGGCTACGGGCACACCCCCGATGCGAAGGCCTACCAGTGGTCGACCGACACCAGGGTCGCCACGGACGCGTTCGCCACCCTCGTCCGGGCGATCCACGACGACTCCGTCACGGACGAGCTCGACGAGTTCATCGACGGCCGCTCCGTCGTGGGCGTCATGGGCGGCCATGATGTCGCGCGCGGCAGCGACGCCTACGCCGACGCCGCCCGTCTCGGGCACGGGCTGGCGGGCCAGGGCCACCTCGTCGTGACCGGCGGCGGTCCCGGGGCGATGGAGGCGGCAAACCTCGGCGCCTTCTGCCACGACCCGTCGGCCCTCGACGCCGCGCTCCCCCGGCTCGCGGCGGTGCCGGGCTTCCGACCCGACGTCACCCCGTGGGCGCGGGTCGCGATGGACCTCCGCCGAGAGCTCCTCGAGCAGGGCGACGCAGCGGGGGCGCGACCGGAAACCCTTGGCCCGTCGGCCCGTTCGGTCGGGATCCCGACATGGTTCTACGGGCACGAGCCGCCCAACGTCTTCTGCGACGCCATCGCCAAGTACTTCTCGAACGCCCTGCGCGAGGACGGCCTGCTCGCCCGGTGCACCGGCGGGATCGTCGTGCTGGCCGGAGCGGCAGGGACGGTCCAGGAGATCTTCCAGGCCGTGACGCCGCTCTACTATGCCCTCGAAGACGTCGCGCTGCCGCCACTCGTGCTCGTGGGCCGTGAGCACTGGACCGAGACCGTGCCCGTCTGGCCCGCCCTCCAGCAACTCGCGCGCGGCCGCCGGATGCGCGAGGCGCTGCATCTCGTCGACGACCTCGACGACGTCCTGCCGCTCGTGGCGGGCGCCGGGGCGGAAGCCGGCTTCAAGCCGCCCGTCGAGGGCGAGCGCGAGGTGCGGTATGCCGCGGAGCGCGCTGAGCGGCACACCTGAGGCGGCTGAGCGACCAGCTGAGCGGGCCACGAGGGGGCGCGAACGAGTCACCGCGACTTATCTCCTACGATGCGTAGTAATACATCGGAGGAGAGCGCCATGGATCTGCACCACCGCCCGACCGTCGTCGTTGTCGGAGGCGGGCTGACCGGCCTCGTCGCCGCTCGCCGTCTCGACCGGGCCGGTTGCGAGGTGACCCTGGCGGAGGGCTCGGACCGGCTCGGCGGGCAGGTCCGGACCATCCCGGTGGCCGGGCACGTCGTCGACGTCGGGGCCGAGGCACTGCACCTCGGCTCACCCGCGGCACGTGGTCTCGTCGATGAACTAGGGCTGGCCGAGCAAGTGGTCGGGGCCCGGCCGGGCACGACCCTCGTCTGGTCCGCCGGCCGGCCGCGGCCCCTCCCGGCCGGCATGGGCCCGGCGGGTCCAAGCCGGCTGCGACCCCTGTTGACGAGTCGCGTCCTGTCGCTCCGCGGCCTCGGACGCGCCGGCCTCGAGCCGCTTGCCGCCCGCGTGACAGCACGCCTGGACGACGACGATGACACCTCCATCGGGGCGTTCCTCACGTCCCGGTTCGGGCGGGAGGTGACCGACCATTTGGTCGACCCGCTTCTCGGCAGCCTGCACGCCGGCGACGTCGACCGGCTCAGCCTGCGTGCCTGCGCGCCAGCGCTCGTGGGACCGGCCGCCCGAGGTCGGTCGATCGTGCTGCGCCGACGCGGCGCCCGGGCCACGGCCAACCCAGCGGCTCCTGTCTTCGCGTCCTTCGCCGGGGGTCTGCAGGTCCTGACGGACCGTGTCCTCGCCGATACCGCCGTCGACGTCCGGGTCGGTGCGCCCGCCCTCGCCCTCGAGCGGCTTGGCGGCCGCTACGCGGTTCACGTCGGCGACGGTGCGCAGCTCGTGGCCGACGCCGTCCTGCTCGCGCTTCCCGCGCACCAGGCGGCGTCGATCCTCTCCGGCGCGGCGGCGCCGGTCGCCCGACGGCTGTACGAGGTCGAGACGGCGACCGTGGCGACGGTGGTGCTCGCCGTCGATCGACGGGGCACCTCCGGGCTGCGCGCATTCCGCGGCAACGGCTTGCTCGTAGCGTCGAGATCCGGACTGCTGCTCAAGGCGATGACCCACCTGTCACACAAGTGGCCGCACCTGGACGACGGCCGGACCACGCTGCTGCGCCTGTCCGCGGGCCGTTCGGGTGACCCCACGGTCGACCAGATCGGCGACGACGAGCTGGTCGGGCGGCTGCTCGCCGAGCTGCACCAGCTGACCGGGCTCACCTGCGAGCCGGAGGCGGTCCACGTCGAGCGCTGGCCGGGCGGGATGCCGCAGCAGACCGTCGGGCACCGCGCCCGCATCCGCGCGCTCCGCGACGACCTCCACCGGCTGGCCCCGGGTGTCACCGTCGCCGGGGCGTCCTACGACGGGCTCGGCCTCGCCGCCTGCACGTCCTCCGCCGAGGAGGGGGCCGCCGCGGTCCTCACCCACCTGACCAGACCCGTCGAGACCGGGAGCCTCGCATGACCCACACCCCACCTGCAGGGCCCGCGAACGCCGAGCGGAGGGCGGTGCGCCGGCTGCGCCACGACGCCGGCGAGCGGCCACTGATCGTGATCTGGGAGGTGACGCGGGCCTGCGCCCTCGTCTGTCGCCACTGTCGCGCCGATGCCCAGCACCGCCGCGACCCGCACGAGCTGACGACGGCACAGGGCAAGGGCCTCCTCGACGACATCGCCGGTTTCGGCGCGCCATACCCCATCGTCGTGCTGACCGGTGGCGACCCGTTCGAGCGACCCGACCTGGCCGAGCTGGTCCGGCACGGCCACGCGCTCGGCCTGCACATGGCGCTCTCGCCGTCGGTGACTCCACGGCTCACACCGCGAGTCCTGGCGGAGCTCCGCGCCGCCGGCGCGGGAGCCGTCTCCCTCTCGCTCGACGGGGCGACGGCGGCGACCCACGACGCGTTCCGCGGTGTGCGGGGCGTCTTCGACCAGACGCTCGTCGCGGCGGGCGACGTCAGGGCGGCGGGCTTCCGCCTCCAGGTCAACTCCACGGTCACTCGGGGCAACGTCGACGAGCTGCCCGAGCTGCTGCGCCGGGTGCTCGACCTCGAGGTCTCCCTGTGGAGCGTCTTCTTCCTCGTACCGACCGGACGGGGCCAGCTCCTCGACGCCCTGAGCGCCGAGCAGGTCGAGGACGTGCTGCACTGGCTGCACGACGTGTCCGACCTCGTTGCCCTCAAGACGACGGAGGCTCCCCACTACCGCCGTGTGGCAATCGAGCGGGCCCGGGCGAGCGGGTCCGGTGCGCCGGCACCCGCGCTCGGTGAGCTGTACCACCGCCTCACCGCGGCCACCGCGCCGATCCGGGCTGAGCGGCATACGGCTCGGCGTCGTCCCCGCCCACCCATCGAGGTGAACTCGGGTCGTGGCTTCGCCTTCATCGACCACCGCGGGGACGTCTACCCGAGCGGCTTCCTGCCCCAACGGTGCGGCTCGGTGCTCGACGGAGGCTTCCGCGCGGTCTACCGCACGAGCCCGCTGCTCCGGTCCCTC
Source organism: Intrasporangium sp. (assembly GCF_051961875.1). GTDB lineage: Bacteria > Actinomycetota > Actinomycetes > Actinomycetales > Dermatophilaceae > Intrasporangium_A. Next base: position 15,961 of record NZ_JBQCCV010000011.1, read on the forward strand.
CGCGATCCCGACCAGCTGCGCGGCAAGTGCCGCTCCTGCGAGTTCCGGGACGTCTGCGGCGGCAGCCGGTCGCAGGCCTATGCCGTGGGCGGGGACGTGCTCGGCTCCGACCCGAACTGCGTGCACGTGCCGGCGACCGCTTGACCGGGCCGCGCCTGACCGGCTCCCTCAGTGGCCGCGCAGCACCGGCCCGAGGGCCTCGAGGACGGAGGCATCCTCGATCGTGGCCGGCACCGCGGGGTTGGCGCCGTCGGCGATCTCCCGCATCGTCTTGCGCAGGATCTTGCCCGAGCGCGTCTTGGGCAGGCCCCCGACGATGTCGACCTGCTGCAGGGACGCGACCGCGCCGACCTCGACCCGGACGCGGGCGACCAGCTCGGCCCGGATCCGCTCGCCCTCGGCCTGCCCGTCGATGCCCGACTTGAGCACGACGAGGGCCCGCGGCACCTGCCCCTTGAGCTCGTCGCGCACCCCGATGACGGCGCACTCGGCGACCGCCTCGTGCCCGGCGAGCGCGGCCTCGATGGAACCGGTCGAGAGACGGTGGCCGGCGATGTTGAGGACGTCGTCGGTGCGGCCCATGACGAAGAGGTAGCCGTCTTCGTCGATGTAGCCGCCGTCACCGGTGAGGTAGTGACCGGGGTAGGCCGACAGGTAGGAGCTGACGTAGCGCTCGTCGTCCTGCCAGAGCGTCGGCAGGGTGCCGGGCGGCATGGGCAGCCTGATGCAGATGGCGCCCTCGCTGCCGGCCGGCGCCTCGTTCCCCTCGACGTCGAGGATCCGCACGTCGTAGCCGCACACGGCGACGGTAGGTGAACCGGGCTTGATGGGCAGCAGCTCGATCCCCTTGGGGTTGCAGGCGATCGGCCAGCCGGTCTCGGTCTGCCACCAGTTGTCGATGACCGGGACGCCGAGCCTGGCGCTGGCCCACTCGTAGGTGTCGGGGTCGAGCCGCT
>NZ_JBQCCV010000012.1:0-7374 GCF_051961875.1 Intrasporangium sp.
TTTGTTGGGGTGTTGGGGGTTTTTTTGGTTTGTGTTGTGTTGGTGGGGTGTGGGGGGGGGGGGGGGGGTTTCCTCGTGGGGTGCGCTTTGTTGGGGGGGGCACGGCCGTCCCGGGGGGGCGGGGGGGGCGGGGGCGCCCCCCGGCGGGACGGAGGGGGTGCGGTCCGCGGAGCCCCAGCCGGTGCCCATGAACTCGACGAAGCCGGGCAGCGCAGCCAGGCGCGGGGGCAGACCGCGACCGGCGATGAGCGGCGGGGGGTCGTCCGGCCACGGAGTCGAGCGGGGTGCCAGCGGCTGTGCTGCGGCAGCCGCGACAGCCTCGCCGCTCCCGGTGCCGGCCGTCGTGATGTCCGCCGCCTCACTCACCGTTCTTCCCTCCGCCCATCTCGTCGATCATCGTGCGCAGCCGGGGGAAGACATCGCCCAGCCGCAGCCCGTCGTGCTCGTACTCGTTGGTCACCCAGGCCCGGACGTTGCCCACCGCAGCTGCGGTCTCGAGCGACAGGCCCGCGTCGACATACATGTCGTCGTAGTAGACCGCGGCCGCGACGGGGACGTCGTTGCGGGCCAGGCGGTCCGGGTCGTAGAGCGGCGACCACTCGGTCCGGGCACTGAGGACCTCGGCGGCACCCGCGAACGGGCGCAGCAACCGGATCTCCTCGAACATCCAGGGGAAGATCATCTCGCCCGTGAACAGCACCGGACGGGCATCCTCCGCGAACTCCGGCAGCTTGTCCCGCACCCGCTGCGCCGCCCAGGCGGTGGCCGTCCCGGCACCGTGCCCGTAGATCGGCTCGTGGAGCGCGGCGAAGAGCGGATTGTCGGCGAAGCTGGACAGCCCGAGCACCTGCCCCAGGAACGTGTCGGTCACCTCGCCGTCCGCGTCGAGGGCCTCCTCGAGCAGCCAGTGCAGCCGTTCGGCACCGGGCTTCATACCGAGATCGATACCGAGGCTCTGGAACCGGCGCACCGTCAGCACGTCGCCGTCCGGGAGGAGAACGTCCGCCACCGAGAGCCGGTCCGCGAGCCGGTCCATCCGCTCCCGATCATGCGGGTATCGGGCGAAGTACTCGAGGTTCTTCGTCTCCACCCGCGCGTACGTGCGCCGATACACCTCCTCGGCGTCCGGTCGGATGCTCGGGAGGCCGCCGGTGATGTAGCACGCCGCGAGGCCCTCCGGCGCCTGCGAGAGGTAGGTGAGCGTGATGAACCCGCCGAAGCTCTGCCCGAGCGTGCTCCAGCGAGGGGCACGGAAGACCCGGGTGCGCAGGTGCTCCGCATCCTTGACGATGGAGTCCGCACGGAAGCAGGACAGGTATGCCGCTGCCGCCCCGTCGTCCTCGAAGCGCGCCATCGTGCGCCCGTCCACTCGCGTGCTCCGTCCGGTGCCGCGCTGGTCGAGCAGCAGCACCCGGTGCGTCTTGAGGGCATGCCCGACCCACCCCGAGGCATCCGTCGGCCGGGGCCCTTTCCCGCCGGGCCCACCCTGGAGGTAGACGAGCACCGGCAGGTCCTCGTGCCGCCGCGTCGGGTCGACGAGCTCACGCGCGAACACGGTGATCTCAGCAGAGGTCTCGGGGGCGTCCCAGTCCAGCGGGACCGCCACCTCATGCTCGCGCACGTGGAGCCCGGGAATCGTGTACTCGGCGCTGATCATGCTTTCCTCACTTCCGCGATGCCTCGACCGACACCACCCGTTGGGCACCGTCGTTCTGGAAGAGTCTGGTACAAGGCGCACAGACCCGGCCTTGGGCGCTCCCGGAGGGGACAGATGAGCACAGTAGTGATGCACGCGGTCGTGTCGGTGGACGGGTTCATCGCCGACGACCACGACGAGGTCGGACCCCTGTTCGACTGGTACTTCAACGGAGACCGGCCCCTGTTCGACGGCAGCGATGACAGCACTCATCCCAGCATGTCGATCAGCGACCGTTCGTACGGCTACGTCAAACCGTTCTGGGACAGCATCCGCTGTGCGGTCGTGGGACGGCGCCTGTTCGACCTCACGAACGGTTGGGAGGCGAAGCCGCCCGCGGGTGAGAACCTCGTGGTCGTGTCACATCGGCCGCGGCCAGACGGGTGGCACCCGGAGGCCGACGTACCGTTCCTGGCTGACGTGACCGAAGCGATCGAGACGGCCCGGCGGCTCGCTGCCGACGGGGTGGTCGCGCTCTCCGCCGGGGACGTCGCGGGCCAGGCGCTCGCGCTCGGCCTGGTCGATGTGGTGGCGATGGACGTCGTGCCGGTGGTGTTCGGCTCCGGCAAACGGTACTTCGGTCGGGTGGACGGTCGATACCTGCTCGAGGACCCCGACGTGGTGGTCCGAGGCAACCGGGTTCTCCACCTGCGATATCCGGTCCGCCGCTGACAGGCAGCAGCGATACTGCACGGTCAGGCGCGCGGGCGATGGGGCCCGGCGGAGTGGCGCCGCTCTCCGCCACCTCTTGACGGGCTCTGGGTGCACCTGTAGGAAAAGGTTTACTCACCGCCCCCTCCACCAGGAGTGACCCATGTCCTGCGAGACCAGCAGACGCACCTTCCTCAGGTGGGCCGGCGCCGCCGGCGCGGCCGCCGCCTTCGCCCCCACCCTCGCCCCGAGCGCCTTCGCCTCCCCCTTCCCGCCCGGCAACCCCTGGGCCCGGGCGGAGTACATCAACGCCAAGGTGCGACGGCCCCACTTCCCCAACCGGTGGTTCGATGTCCGCGATTTCGGCGCCGTCGCCGACGGGACGACGTTGGCGACGGAGGCCTTCGCCCGGGCCATCCGCGCCTGCCACGACGCGGGCGGCGGCCACGTCGTCGTCCCGTCCGGCTCGTTCCTCACCGGGCCGATCCACCTGCTCAGCAACGTCGACCTGCACGTCAGCGAGGGCGCCACCCTCCTGTTCAGCCAGCGTCCCGCCGACTACCTGCCCGCGGTCCTGACCCGCTTCGAGGGCATGGAGCTCTACAACTACTCCCCGCTCATCTACGCGCACGGGCAGGAGAACATCGCGGTGACCGGCTCGGGCGTGCTCGACGGGCAGGCCGACAACCAGCACTGGTGGCCCTGGAAGGGCAAGACCGACTACGGCTGGAAGAAGGGCGACCCGAGCCAGGACGCCGCCCGCAACCGGCTCATCCAGATGGTCGCCGCGGGCGTGCCAGTCGAGCAGCGCGTCTTCGGCGAGGGCGACTGCCTCCGCTCTTCGTTCATCGAGCCGTACGCCTGCCGCAACGTCCTCATCGAGGGTGTGACCATCGTCCGATCCCCGATGTGGGAGATCCACCCGACCCTGTGCGAGAACGTCCTCGTCGAGGGCGTCACAGTCAACTCGCACGGCCCCAACAACGACGGCTGCGACCCCGAGTCGAGCCGGATGGTGGTCATCCGCAACTGCACGTTCGACACCGGCGACGACTGCATCGCGATCAAGGCCGGCCGCAACGCCGATGGGCGGCGGGTCGGCGTCCCGAGCGAAGACATCCTCATCGAGGGCTGTCTCATGCGCGACGGCCACGGCGGCGTCACGATCGGCAGCGAGATGTCCGGTGGCGTCCGGCGGGTCTTCGCCCGCAACTGCGAGATGTCCAGCCCCAACCTCGACATCGCGCTGCGGTTCAAGACGAACTCGGTCCGCGGCGGCTTCATCACCGACTTCTACGCCAGCGACATCACCATCGGCCAGGTGGCCAAGGCGGTCGTCGACATCGACTTCTTCTACGAGGAAGGCCCGGGCTACGGCTTCAACCCGGTCGTCGGCAGCCTCGACCTGCGGCGCATCACAGTGCAGTCGGCGGAGCGGGGCCTCAACCTCCGTGGCTACGAGGACGACCACATCGCCGGGGTGACCCTGCAGGACGTGGACTTCGGCACGACCCGCAAGCCCGACGTCGTCCAGTACGTCGACGGGCTCGTCCTGAGCAACGTCACGGAGAACGGCAAGCCACTGGTCCTCAACGGGTCGGCGGCCTGAGCACACCCCTGCCTGCCGAGCGACGCCGAGGTCTCGTCGATGTGGTCGAATGACGTCGTGCATGGCTCTGCAGCTCCGCCCACGGGTGCCTCTCGGCCGACGATCCATGACGTCGCCCGGCTGGCGGGGGTCTCCATCGCGACGGTCTCGCGGGTACTCACAGGCGCGAAGCCGGTCTCGACGGAGCTGGGCGAGCGGGTCAAGGCGGCCACCGACAGCCTGGGCTACCGGCCGAACCCGGCCGCGCGAGTCCTGCTGAGCGGCAGGGCACACACCATCGGCATCGTCGTCCCCGATCTTGCGAACCCCTACTTCGGCGAGATCCTCAAGGGAGCGACGCCGGCGGCGGCCCAGGAGGGCTGGCAGACCCTCGTGGCGGACTCGGACGAGGATCCCGAGGAGGAGTACCGCTGTGCGATGGAGCTCGCTCGTCGTGTCGACGGCCTCATCCTCTGCGCCCCCCGCATGATGGCCTCACGGATCGCGGAGGTCGCGCGCGCAGTGCCGGCGCTCGTCCTCATCAACCGCTCCGTGCGCGGCAAGTCGGCCGACTCGGTCCTCGTCGACTATGACCTCGGAATGACCGAGCTCGTCGATCATCTCGTGTCGCTGGGCCACCGGCGCGTCGCGTACCTGAGCGGACCCGCGCACGCCTGGTCCGACCGGCAACGCCGCCGGGTCCTCGAGCGGGCGCGGCGTGCCGGGCTCGACGTGGTCGCACTCCCCTGCGGGTCGACGGTGTCGGACGGCCATCGCATGGCAGAGGCGGCGCTCGACAGCCGTCCCACAGCGGTGATCGCCTTCAACGACAACGTCGCCCTCGGACTGCTCAGCCGGCTGCATGAGCTGGGCGTGCGCGTGCCCGAGGACGTCTCGGTGACCGGGTTCGACGACATCCCGTTGGGTGGGCTCACGCCCCCGGGACTGACCACGGTCGGGGTGCCGAAGCAGGCCCTCGGCCGGCTGGCCTGGCAACGCCTGTCGGCCGACCGCGGGCAGGAGCCCCAGACCGTCAGCACCAAGGTGCCCGTCGAACTCGTGGTACGCGGGACCACCGGCCCGCCGCCGGGCACTGCCTGAGGTCTGGAAACAGCTCAGCCCAGCGGCATACGAAACGGGTATGTCGCTGGGCCGCCTCCCAACGTGAGTGCCCCGGGTGCCTTGCAGGCACCCGGGGCAGCTGGGCTCAGGCCTCCGGCAGCTCGGCGAACCGCTGCTTGGCGTCCCGGTACCAGTCCATCGACCGCTTGGGGTGGCGCCAGCGGGCCTTCATCTCCTCGCGCGCCGGGTGGTGAGCGGTGTCGCCGGCCTTCTCCGCCTCCTTCAGGTGGCGGTCCTGCGCCTTGATGACGTCGTCCGCGGTCTCACCACGGTGCTCGAGGTCGCAGGGCCCACCCAGCTGCCGGCAGGTCATCGTCTTCATGTCGCTCCGTCCTTCCGGATGTGGCTTCGCGTTGTGCTTTCATCCTGTCTGACGATCGGGGCCGCGCGGATGTGACAGGCGTAGAGATCTCGGCCGGATCTCAGCGGAAGGCGGCCTCTCCAGTGACGGCCCTGCCGATGACGAGCTGGTGGACCTCGGAGGTGCCCTCGTAGGTCAGGACCGACTCGAGGTTGTTGGCGTGCCGCATGACCGGATACTCGGTCGTGATCCCGGCGGCACCGAGGATGGTCCGGCACTCCCGCGCGATCGCGATGGCCTCCCGCACGTTGTTCAGCTTCCCGAGGCTGACCTGCTCGGACGCGAGCCGCTCCTCGTCCTTGAGCCGGCCGAGGTGCAGGGCCAGCAGCATCCCCTTCCCGAGCTCGAGGGTCATGTCGGCCAGCTTGGCCTGGGTCAGCTGGTAGGACGCCAGGGACCGGTCGAAGATCTCGCGGTCGCGGGCATAGGCGATGGTCGCCTCGAGGCAGTCGCGTGCCGCGCCGAGCGCGCCGAAGACGATCCCGTAGCGCGCCTCGTTGAGGCAGGACAACGGCCCGGACAGCCCGGCCACCCCCGGCAGGACCGCCGAGCCCGGCAGCCGCACCTCGTCCAGGACCAGCTCACTGGTCACCGACGCGCGGAGCGAGAGCTTCCGCTTGATCTCCGGGGCGGAGAACCCAGGCGTTTCGGTCGGGACGACGAACCCGCGGATCCGGTCGTCGGTCTGCGCCCACACGACGGCGACGTCCGCGACCGACCCGTTCGTGATCCACATCTTGTTGCCCGTGAGGACCCAGTCGTCCCCGACCCGGCGAGCCCGCGTGCGCATGCCGGCGGGGTTCGACCCGAAGTCCGGCTCGGTGAGGCCGAAACAGCCGATCGCCTCGCCGGCGGCCATCCGGGGCAGCCACTCCTGCTTCTGCTCCTCCGACCCGTGCCGCCAGATCGCGAACATCGCGAGCGAGCCCTGCACCGACACCAGCGACCGCAGGCCCGAGTCGCCCGCCTCCAGCTCCATGCACGCCAGCCCGTATGCCGTCCCGCTCGTCCCAGCGCAGCCATACCCCTCCAGGTGCATCCCGAGCACCCCGAGCCGGCCGAGCTCCTTGGCCAAGTCACGTGCCGGCAGCGACCCGGCCTCGTACCACTCGCCCACCTCCGGGCGGATCCGGTCCTCGACGAACCGGCGCACGGTGTCACGGATAGCCAGATCCTCCTCACCGATCAACGCGTCGGTGCCGAACAGCTCGAGCGGGGCAGTCGGTGCAGCGGTGCGTGCCATGCCAGTCTCCATCCCAGTAGGCTAATGCTGTTCGGATATTAACCGAACGCTATTCGTTTCGACAACGGTGATCCGCGCGGTGGGCGCAGGACGGAGAAGCAGCATGGCCAGGCCACGGACACCCCTGCTCAGCACCGACACGATCCGCGACACCGCCCTTCGCCTCATCGACGAGCACGGCCTGACCGAGCTGTCGATGCGTCGCCTCGCGGACGCCCTCGGCGTGCAGCCCTCGTCTCTTTACGGCCACTACGCCAACAAGGACGAGGTCCTCGACGCCGTCGCGAACCTGCTCATCACCGAGGTCGACACGACCGGATTCGCGCGGGGTTGGCGCGAGGGCCTGCTCGCCTGGGCCCGCTCCTACCGCGCCGCGCTCGCCGCGCACCCGAACTGCGTGCCGCTCATCGCCTCCGGCACCCAACGCCGGGAACAGTTCCTCGAAATGGCCAACTCAGTCCACGGGGGACTCGTCGGCGCCGGCTGGCCCCCGCGACGCGCCACCGAGATCTCTGGCGCCGTCAAGTACCTCGTCATCGGCGCCGCCTCAACCCCCTTCGCCTCCGGCTTCGCCGACGACGTCCAGGTCTACCTCGACCGCTACCCGCACCTCACCCAGGCGCACCGGCTGCGCGCCGAGGCCACGCGCATCGACCACGACAGCTTCGAGCTCGGGCTCACCAGCCTCATCCGGGGCCTCGAGCCGGGACCGG
>NZ_JBQCCV010000013.1:0-10080 GCF_051961875.1 Intrasporangium sp.
CGCCCATGTCGAGTGAGCACTCAGTCATACGTTTCCCACGTCGAGTGTGCTCGTCGTCCCCCGTGCCTCACGTGTCTGGGGGGGGGAGTGTGGGGGCGCTCACTCGACGGAGAGCGAAGGGGGGGCGTGGCGGGACGAGTCCGTATGCCGCTCAGCTGAGCGGCATACGGGTGGGTTGCGTTGGGCGGCTCCTCACTTCGACGCGGCCGTGTCGAGGTACGTGACGGGGTCGCCCCAGCCGAGACGGGTCACGCCGTACTTGTCGAGGGCGAGCACCGCGAGCGTGCGCCGGTGCGCCGCGAAGGCGAGCACGTGGCTTCAACCCGTGGCTCCACTCTGGCGGCCATAGGGGGCTCGCGCCAGAGCGGCGGAGTCAGGAGGTGGGGAGACGCCGCACCGTGAGGATCTGCTCGACGGTCCCCACCGGGCCGTTCACGTCGTGCAGGACGCTGGAGGTGAGGCCGATCCCGTTCTCGCCGAGGCTGACTCGGGTGTCGAGGCCGACCCACCCGGGGACCGGCTCGCGGAGCAGATGCACGGTGAGGTCGACGTTCGGGAAGGCCCACTCGCCGGGCGGCACCCGGACCGCGATCCCGTTCGCCGTGTCGGCGAACGCGAGGAAGGCCGCGGTCGGCGACACCACCTCGCCCTGCACCAGCTTGTTGGGGGACCGCATCCAGACCCGGGCCCGCCCGGGGCGGCCTGCGGGATCGGCGCGGACCTCGAGGCTGCGGATGTAGCCCCCGCCCCAGATCTCCATCCCGTTCCACCGCGGGAACGCGTCGGGTCCCGGCATCGGCTCGAGCTCGAGGCCGGCCGCCCCCGAGGAGTCGCCGGTGGCGAGCCGCCAGGCGCGGGCCCGGACAACCGGCCGGTCGTCGACGGACATCGTCGCCTCGACGAGCTCGATCGTGCGACCCGGTCGCAGGGTGCGCACGGCGATCGTGCTCGGGCGGGCCGGCATGATGCCGAGGATGTCGTAGCTGATCCGCGCCAGCTGCAGCTCCGGACGCGGCTCGTGGGTCTCGATGGCGTGGGCGATGAGGCCCCCGACGGGTGCCATGTGCTGCTCGTCGGGTCGCCAGGCGCCCTGGACGTGGATCGTCGGCGCGTAGCGGTCGTCGTCGAGCGGGAGGTAGCAGGCCGGGACGTCCGTGGCGAGCTCGAAGTCACCGAGCAGCGTGTCGGAGGCGGTCGTCACGCCGCCACCCTAACCGCCCGCGACCGGGCTCTCGACGAGCCCCAGACCGAGGTCGACCATCTCGACGAGACGCGGCGCGATGTGCTCGATGGCCTCTGGCGGCAGGCCGCGCAGGGGCCCCTCGAGCGCGAGCATCGCGAAGCCGTGCACCGCCGACCACGCCAGCAGCTCGGCCCCCTCGCGCTGCTCCGGTGGCAGGGCCCCGGCGCTCACCATCGCGTCGAGCTGGTCGGACAGAAGCTGGAACGGCGTGCGGCCGCACTGACCCGCCGCCTCCGGTGAGCTCGACCGGCTGAGGTCGACCGGCACCCCGAACGCGGTGCGGAACAGCCCCGGCTCGGCGAGCGCGAACCGAAGGTAGCCCAGACCCACGGCGCGGAAGCGCCGCCGGGCCACCGACTGCACGGCGCCGTCGTCGGGGACCGCCGCGATGGACTCGGCGATGACGTCCGCGGCCTGGCCCTGGGCACGGCTCGCGACGGCCTCGAGCAGGTCGTCCCGGTCCGCGAAATGGCGGTATGCCGCGTTCGCCGAGACCCCGACCCGCCGGGTCGCCTCGCGCACGACGACGGCGTCGGGGCCGCCCTCCCGGGCCAGCTCCGTGCTGGCGTCGAGCAACGCTCGGCGGAGGTCGCCGTGGTGGTATGTCGCCCGCCGCGGCCCCGAGCGGGCCGCGCGCTCAGGTTCCGGTGCGGTCGAGACGGTCACGCTCCTCATCATGCCCGCCCAGCGGTCCGACTGCGCCAGCCGACACGGACCGGGACGACACCCGCCCGACTTGCGGGCCGCCATACGGACTCGTACGGCAGAGTGGGCCGCACACCGATCCCCGGGAGGAACGCAGTTGGACGTCCTCGCGTATCTCGTCGCCACCGTCGTCAACGTCGCCCTCGTCAGCTTCGTCGTGCGGCGGCTCCTCGGGGTCCCGGTCGGTTGGCCGCGAACCATCGTGCTGAGCCTGCTCATCCAGGCCGGCTCAGCGGGGCTGCTGACGTGGGTCGGGCACACGCTGGGCCTCGACACGAGCATCGACTCGCCCGCCCTCGGCCAGACCTTCGCGATCCTCGCGCTCGTCGTCGCCTGGCTCATCGCGGTGCAGGTCGCGATCCTCGCCATCCTCGAGGTCTTCGTCCCGACGGGGACGCTGCCCGGCCCGGTCTCCCTCGTGCGCTCCCTCCCGGCGCGGCGGCGTCGTGCCGCCCGCTACACCGCCATCGTGCGGATCGCGGCTCAGCACGGGCTCGGCGCCTACCTCCGCCCGACCGGGCCCGGGACCGACCAGCCCGCGTCGAAGGTGGCGCGCTCGCTCCGGCTGGCCCTGACCGAGGGCGGCGTGACGTTCGTCAAGCTCGGGCAGATGCTCTCAGCTCGGCCCGACCTGCTGCCCGAGGCGTACATCGCGGAGCTGTCGACCCTCCAGGACCGGGTGCCCCCGCAGCGGTGGGCCGACGTCGAGCGGGTCCTCGAGCAGGAGCTCGGCCGGCCGGTCGCCGAGGTGTTCAGCCACGTCGACCAGCAGCCGATGGCGGCGGCGTCCGTGGGTCAGGTGCATCGTGCGGTCCTCCGGTCCGGTGAGGAGGTCGTCGTCAAGGTCCAGCGTGTGGGCGCGCGCCGCCAGGTGACGGCCGACCTCGACATCATCCTCAGGCTGGGGGCTTGGCTGCAGCGGACGACGGGCTGGGGGCGCCGGCTCGGGACGCGGCCGCTCGCCCAGGGTTTCGCGACGTCTCTGGACGAGGAGCTCGACTATCGGGTCGAGCTGACCAACATGCGCTCCGTGGCGGCCGGTCTCGCCGCCACGGACCGGAGCCGGCTGCGCGTGCCACGCGCCCATGAGCAGTGGTGCACCCGACGGGTCCTCGTCATGGACTGCATGCCGGGCCGGCCGGTCGGTGAGGCCGGTGCGGTCCTCGCCGGCTTCGCGCCCGACGAGCGCCGGGCGATGGCCGAGGACCTGCTCGGCGCGGTCCTGCACCAGATCGTCGTGACCGGTGTCTTCCACGCCGACCTGCACCCCGGCAACATCTTCGTCGCCGACGACGGCACTCTCGGCCTGCTCGACTTCGGGGCCGTCGGCCGACTGGACCAGGGTGCCCGGACCTCCATCGGGCTGCTCCTCGCCGCGGTCGACCGGCAGGACGCGATCGCCGCGGCCGATGCCCTGCTCGACCTGCTCGACCGGACCGGCCGCATCGACGACCGGGGCCTGGAGCGAGACCTCGGCCAGCTCATGCTGCGTCACACCGCCGGCCCCGGGCCGGTGGGCAGCGCGGCGATGTTCGTCGAGCTGTTCCGGCTCGTCCTCCGGCACGGCCTGACCGTGCCGCCGCAGGTCGCGGGGGCGTTCCGTGCCCTCGGTGCCCTCGAGGGGAGCCTGCGCGTCATCAGCCCCGACCTCGACGTGGTGTCCGCGGCCCGGGAGCACGGCCGCGGACTGGTGACCGCATCGCTCACACCCACCGAGGTCCGGTCCAGCCTGGAGAGCCAGCTCGCAACCGTCCTGCCGATGCTGCAGCGGCTGCCGCGCCGGTTCAGCAAGATCAGCGAGGACCTCGAGGCGGGGCGCTTCACGCTGGGGGTGCGTGCCTTCGGCGACCCCGGCGACCGGGCGTTCCTGACCGGCATCGTCCACCAGCTCGTCATGACGGCGCTCGCCGCGGCCGCCACGCTCGGCGGCGTCATCCTCATCGCCGCCGACGGCGGTCCGATGATGACCGGTCAGGTGCGGCTCTACGCCTTCCTCGGTTTCACCATGGTCTTCTTCGGCTTCATCCTCGCCTCGCGCGTGCTCGCCCTCGTCTTCCACCAGCACCGGGAGACCGCGCGAGACGGTTAACGGGTCGCCGCGACGAGGGCCGGCAACGCCACCGCGGCCGTGGAGCGGATCACGTGGTGCGCGACGTCCGAGACGTCCGTGTCGACCGGGTTGACCTCGACGACGAGGCTGCCGGTGCCCCGGGCGATGGCGGGCAGCCCTGCCGCGGGGTGGACGATCCCGGACGTGCCGACCACGAGCACAAGGTCCGCCGCCTCGACGAGCTCGACGCCGCGGTCCCACTCGGCCATCGGCAGCATCTCGCCGAACCAGACGACGCCGGGACGGATGCTGCTGCCGCATCGCGGGCACGTGGGTGGCTCGATCCGCTCGACCGTCCTGTCGGGCAAGGCGATCGGCTCGTCGTATGGCGCCGCACAGGCCTCGCAGCGGTAGGCCGCGAGGGAGCCGTGGAGGTGCACGACGGGATCGCTGCCGGCGCGCTCGTGCAGGTCGTCGACGTTCTGCGTCACGACCGCGACGTCTGGGCCGCCCTCGCGCCCGGCCCACTCGGCCAGCGCGCGGTGGCCGGCGTTCGGGGCGACCTGGCTGATCCCGCCGAACCGCCACAGGTACCACGCCCACACGAACGCCCGGTCGCGCTCCCAGGCCGCGGGCGTCGCGAGGTCCTCAGCGGCATACCGCTCCCACAGGCCCGTCTGCGCGTCACGGAAGGTCGGCACGCCGCTCTCGGCCGACATCCCGGCGCCGCTGAGGACGACGACCCGCTCGGCGGCTCTGAGGGCCGAGGTCAGCTCCGTGGGCAGGTCCATCCGGACAGGCTCGCACACGAGGGACATATGCCGTCCTGGTGCTGGTGGGGCGGAGTGCTCACTCGAGTGCGGGGGGCATTCGGAACACGTCGAGTGAGCGGTTGGTCCCACGGGTCACACCCTGTGGTGGTGCTGGTGGGGCGGAGCGCTCAGTCGACGGGGGTGGGGACGAAGGCGCCGTCGCGCAGCATCGGCACGGCGGTGCTCGAGCCGAGCTCTGCCGCGATGGCGACGTCCTGCGCATACCCCTGCTCGATGAGCTCGCGCCCGCTCGAGCACCGCGCGAGGGCCTCGTCGACCCGGCCGCGCACCGCCGTGAACGACGCCAGCGCCGCCTCTACCTCCGGGCTCAGCAGGAGCGGGCCGGCCTGGTGCTCGAGCGACTCGACCAGTGCCGTCGCGACCGCTCCGGCTCCCCAGGCATCCTCGACGGCGGGCCGCAGCGAGGCGTCCGGCCAGCGTTCGCCGGACGGCACGAGGACGACGACCGGGGGTTCGCCCGGGCTCGATCGGAACCGGTCCGCGAGCCACCGGCCCACCGCGGCGCCGTTGCGGAGCGAGGCCGCCACGACCGTGGCCCCCGCCTCGGCCAGCATCGTCGTGATCGTGGATCCGTTGGGAGAGGGCAGCACGAGCGACCCGATCGAGCCAGCCTCACGAATGGACCTGGGGGACAAGGAGATCCCGCCCTCATGGCGAGCCACGCTGCGCGGCAGGGCGAGGGCCGCGCCGCGCTCGGCGGCGAACGACTCGGCACTCTCGTCCTGCCACCGGTAGGGCAGCACCGACGTCCCCGCGTCGGCGGCCACCGAGACGCACGTCGTGAAGCTCAGCACGTCGACGACGACGGCGATGACGGCTGAACCGCGCTGGGCGGCATACCCCACGAGGAAGCCCGCCCCGGTGGGACCCCACTCGAGGCGCACGGGGTGGTTGTCCTGACTGTGCCAGGAGCCGTCGGGCCCCAGCCGCTCGGTCATCGCGCGTCGAGCTCTCGGACGAGCCGGGCCGGGGCGGTGTTGCGGTAGGACATGTCGACGAGCTCGCCGACCTCGTCCCAGTCGACGTCGTCGACCCCAAACCCGTGGAAGGTCAGCCCGAGCCAACCCGACGGGCCCACGTAGGCCGGCACGAAGAACCGCTCGTCCTGCACGAGGGCGTCACGCTCGGACGCGTCGGGCAGGAACAGGAGCGCACGACGGGCAACCGGGGCGAAGTGCTCACCCTTCAGCGAGCCCCCGAAAATGGCAAACACCTTCTGCGTGAAGAAGTTCGGCCGGCCATGGGCGATCTTCTCGGCCGCGCCCGGCAGTGCGAGGCACAGGTCCCGGAGCCGGCGGAGGTGAGGGTCGGACGCCTCGAACATGAGCGGGTGCGCCATGGCACCCACCGTAGGGCCTGTCAGCAGATCCCGTCGCCGCCAGAGCCGCAGCCACCGGCGCCGCATTGGCAGCCCCCGCCGCAGCCGCCGCCGGCAGCGACCGGCTCGGGCTCTTCGTGGCGGGTGTCCCAGGCCTGCTGCAGCGCCTGGAGAAGGACCGGCACCGGCTGCGCGCCGGACAGGCCGTACTTGCGGTCGAGGACGAAGAACGGCACGCCCGTCACCCCGATCATGGCCGCGGTCGCCTCGTCGCTGCGGACATGGTTGCCGTAGTCGTCCGACTCGAGCATCCGCCCGACCTCGTCCGTGTCAAGGCCGACCTCCGCGGAGAGGCGCACGAGCGTGGCCCGGTCGCCGACCGGTTCGCCCTCGGTGAAGTAGGCGCGCATGAGGCGCTCGAGCATCGGCTTCTCGAGCCCGTGGTCCGAGGCGAGGTGGACCAGGCGGTGCGCGTCGAAGGTGTTGCCGGGCCGAGCCTGCTGCCACTGGAAGTCGAGGCCGACCTCGCGGGCCTGCTCGGCGATCGCCTCGTGCTGGGCGACCGCGTCGCTCTCCGGGATCCCGTACTTGGCCGCGAGCATCTCGGGCAGCGTCCCGTCGGCGACCGGCTCCGCCGACCGGTCGAGCTCGAAGCTGTGCCACGTCACCTCGACCTCGTCCCGGTGCGGGAACTCCGCGAGGGCCGCCTCGAAGCGAGCCTTGCCGAGGTGGCAGTACGGACACACGATGTCGGCCCAGATGTCGATCTTCACGCGCCCCACTGTAGGTGGGCGTCAGGACACCGACTGAACCCGGTCGATGACGGCGGCCGCGCAGGCCTGGGGCACGGTCTCGGGCAGCCAGTGCCCGGCATCGATCTCGATGAAGGCGTACGGCCCCGTCACGAACCCGCGCGTCAGCTCCGCCGCGGACCGGCCGAGCGCGACGTCGCGAGAGCCCCAGAGCAGGGTCGCCGGCACGCTCACCGGCCAGGCGCGCACGTGCGACTCACGGACGGCGCGATACCAGTTGAGCGGCCCGTTCAGCGCGTCAGCGTGAGCGAGGTGGGCGGCATACCGCTCGAGGTCCTCGCGGGGGAGGCCCGTGGCCGACCAGATCGGCCGGAAGGCCGCGGCGAGCACGTGCTCGGGCACGTAGGGCAGCTGGAACGCGCCGATGTACCACGACCGCGCGGCCTGCTCGAGCCGGCGGGCCGCGCGCCGGAGCGCCGCCGGGTGCGGCGTCGAGAGCGATGTCATCGAGGCGACGCGCTCCGGGTGGTTGCCCGCGACGAGCCAGACGATGGCGCCGCCCCAGTCGTGCCCGACGAGGTGGACGCGCTCGTGGCCCGTCGCGTCGGCCAGCGCGGTCACGTCCGCGACGAGGTGCTCGAGGCGGTATGCCGCTCTGCCCGCCGGGCGCGCGCCGGGTGAGTACCCGCGCTGGTCGGGTGCGAACGTGCGCAGCCCGGCCTCGTGCAGGAGGGGCGCGACCCGGGTCCAGCTCGACCGGTCGGCCGGGAAGCCGTGCAGGAGCAGGACCGGCACCCCGTCGAGGGGCCCGGTGTCGGTGACGCCGAAGGTCAGGCCGTCGTGCTCGAACGTCGTGAGCCGGGAAGTCGCCACTGCTCCATCATGACCGCGGCGGGCGCCATAGGGTTTCCACATGCCCGCCCGGATCGTGCCCGACCACGTGCGGCGCACCGTGCTCGGCCTGTCGGTCCCCGGGCTCTACGTCGCCGCCGGCTTCTTCCTCATCTCCTGGTCACCGAGCCTGCTGCCCCGCACGTGGTACTACCAGGGCATCATCAGCGGGATCTGCGCCGGCGCGGGCTATGCGATCGGCGTCGTCGGCGGCTGGCTCGTCGCCCGTCTCGCCCGCCTCGTCCAGCTCGAGATCCGGGTGTCGCGACAGGCCGGCCGGTGGCTGCGGACCGGCTGGCACGTGCTCGCCACCGCCTTCGTCATCTGGCTCACCGTGGCCAACGTGCGCTCCCAGGGCCGCACCGCCGCACATGTCCACCTCAGCCCGCCCGGGCCCGTCGACTGGCTCAAGTCGATCGTGCTGGCGCTGCTCATCCTCACCGTCTTCATCGCCATCGTCCGGGGGCTGCGGCGGCTGACCCACCGGCTGGCCGAGGCCGTCGGCCAGGTGCTCCCCGCGACGATCGCGTCGGTGTGCGCGGTCATCGTCGTGACGATGGTGGCCGCGTGGGTCGGGGACAGCGTCGTCTTCCACCGGGTCATGCAGCGGTTCGGCACGATCGCCGCCCAGGTGAACGAGAAGCCGCCGACCGGCGTGGAGCCACCGACCTCACCGCTCAAGTCCGGAAGCCCGCAGTCCCTCCAGCCCTACGCCACGCTCGGCTACGAGGGCCAGAGGTTCGTCACGAGCGCCCCGACGCCGGAGCAGATCCGGGACGCCACGGGGCAGCCGGCCATCGAGCCGATCCGGGTCTACGCGGGGCGGCACGCCGACGAACCGATCGCGCGCGTGGCGGACCAGGTCCTGGCCGAGCTGCACCGGACGGGCGCGTTCAACCGGTCCGTCATCGCCGTGCTGACCTCGACGGGCACGGGCTGGGTCAACGACTGGTCCGTCCAGGCGATCGAGTACCTCACCGGCGGCAACTGCGCCGTCGCCTCGATGCAGTACTCGTACCTGCCCAGCGCGATGTCGATCATGACCGACCGCGAGACGCCCGGCGACGCGGGCCGCCTCCTCTTCAACAAGATCTACGCCGCCATGCAGGACATCCCGCCGAGCCAGCGCCCCCGGCTCGTCGTCGGCGGCGAGTCGCTCGGCTCCTACGGCGGCCAGGCCGCGTTCACCGACCTCCACGACATGATGAGCCGCGCCGACGGCGGTGTGTGGGTCGGCACCCCGAGCTTCACCCAGATCGCGGCCCAGCTGACAGCCTCACGTGTGCAGGGCTCACCCGAGATCGTCCCGGTCATCGACGACGGCCGGCACGTGCGCTTCGCGGCGAGCTCCGACAACCTCACCCACGACTACTACGGGCGCCCCTACGGAGCCTGGGACTTCCCCCGGTTCGTCTATGCCCAGCACCCGTCGGATCCGATCGTGTGGTGGAACCCCGCGCTGCTCGGCGCCCAGCCCGACTGGCTGCGCGAGCCGCGCGGCCGCGATGTCAACCCCGACGTCACGTGGATCCCGTTCGTGACGTTCTGGCAGCTGACCACCGACATGGCCGTCGGGCACGATCCACCCGACGGCTACGGCCATCGGTATGGCGCTGAGCTCGTCCCAGCGTGGGGCGCGGTCCTCGGGGACGCCCCCACCCGCGACTACACGCGGATCATCGCCGGCGTCACCAAGACGGTCCACCGCGTCGCGTGACCGGCTGAATCCACCCCGCGACAACCCCTTGGAATCGGGTACGCACCGGCGCAGGGTCGCCTTTGTGATGAATGCGCAACCCTGTCGGAGACGCGGCGGCAGCCGTACAGTGTGGAACATCGATGCCCGTCGACGGGACGTCGTCGGGCGCAGCGTGAGGTGGCGATGCGAGATGACGACGACCGCAGACCGAGCAGCCCGGGCCGCGACGACACGCACGCGCCCGGGCCCACCGCCCCGCACTCCGGGCCAGCTCGCGGTGCGGATCCTCACCACGACCGACCACAAGGTGATCGGCAACCTCTACTTCGCGACGTCCTTCTTCTTCTTCATGATCGGGGGCGTGCTCGCCCTGCTGATCCGGGCTGAGCTCGTCGAGCCCGGGCTGCAGATCGTGGACAACCCGGAGGAGTTCAACCAGTTCTTCACGATGCACGGCACGATCATGCTGTTGCTCTTCGCGACGCCGCTGTTCGCCGGCTTCGCGAACGCGATCATGCCGCTGCAGATCGGCGCGCCCGACGTGGCGTTCCCGCGCCTCAACATGTTCGCCTACTGGCTCTACCTGTTC
>NZ_JBQCCV010000014.1:0-6945 GCF_051961875.1 Intrasporangium sp.
CGAGGTGCCCGAGGCGCAGGTCTACGCCGTGCCCGTGGGCTTCAACGTCGTGCCGCTCGCCGGGTCGATCGTCGACGACGGCTCGCTCGAGACCGACGAGGAGCAGAAGCTGCGCAACGAGTCGCGCAAGATCCTGCACGCGCCTGAGCTGCGCGTGTCGGGGACCTGCGTGCGGGTGCCCGTCTTCACCGGCCACAGCCTCGCGATCCACGCGGAGTTCGAGCGCGACATCACCCCGGAGGAGGCGCTCGACCTGCTCAAGAACGCCCCGGGAGTCGTCGTCACCGACGTGCCCAACCCGCTCGAGGCGGCCGGGCGCGACGAGGTCTTCGTCGGCCGCGTCCGAGCTGATCAGGCGGCGCCCGAGGGCAAGGGGCTGGTCCTCTTCGTCGTCGGCGACAACCTTCGCAAGGGCGCCGCGCTCAACGCGGTCCAGATCGCTGAGCAGCTCGTCAAGCGCCGCGCCTGACCTCCCAAGCATCCGGTATGCCGCCCAGCCCGCTCGGCTGGGCGGCATACGTGTCTCTGTGGCTTAGTGCTCGTCGAGTGAGCTCCTCGTCCCAGGAGTCACAGCCTCGGGCTGTGACGGATGGGGCGGACGGCTCACTCGACGTGGGGAGAGCAGGCCGGCGCTGTGACGGATGGGGCGGACGGCTCACTCGACGTGGGGAGAGCAGGCCGGCGCTGTGGCGGATGGGGCGGACGGCTCACTCGACGTGGGGAGAGCAGGCCGGCGCTGTGACAGATGGGGCGGACTGCTCACCCGACGGTTGGGGACGGCTGGGACGGGGTTGTCGGGGTGGTCGCATAGGCTCGGGCCGTGAACGAGACCGGTGAGCAGCCCCGCCAGAGCCCGGCGCCCGGCTGGTTCATCTGCTTCGAGGGCGGTGACGGCGCGGGCAAGACGACGCAGGTGCGCCTGCTCACCGAGGAGCTCGAGCGGCGCGGCCACTCCGTCCTCGTCACGCGCCAGCCGGGCGGCACGCCACTCGGCCAGCAGATCCGCGACCTCGTGCTGCACGGCGACCACGTCGCCCCCCGCGCCGAGGCGCTCCTCTACGCCGCCGACAAGGCCCACCACGTCGACGAGCTGATCCGGCCGGCCCTCGACGCCGGCACGGTCGTCCTCACCGACCGCTACACCGACAGCTCGATCGCCTACCAGGGCGTCGGCCGGGACCTCGGCACCGACGAGATCCGGCGGCTGCAGCACTGGGCGGTCGGCGGCCTCTTCCCGGACCTCACGATCGTCCTCGACGTGACCCCGGAGGTCGGCCGCGAGCGCCGTGGCGACGTCCACGACCGGCTCGAGGCCGAGGCCGACGACTTCCACGCCGCGGTCCGCCAGGCCTTCCTCGACCTCGCCGCCCGCGACCCCGAGCGCTACCTCGTGGTCGACGCCGGCCTGCCACCGGCCGAGATCGCCGCCCGCGTCATCGACCGGTTCGACACCATCTGGGCTGCGACCCCGCACGGGCGCCAGCGGCCGAGCGGCAGCGAGCGGAGCGGCATACCGTCATCGGGGGAGCGGGGATGAGCGTCTGGGACGACCTCGTCGGCCAGGAGCCGACCATCGAGACCCTCTCGCGCGCGGTGCGTGACGAGGCGTCGATGACGCACGCCTGGCTGTTCACGGGGCCGCCGGGATCGGGGCGGTCCAACGCCGCCAGGGCGTTCGCTGCGGCACTGCAGTGCCCCCAGGGCGGCTGCGGCCAGTGCCGCGAGTGCCGCACCGCGCTCGACGGCACGCACGCCGATGTCAAGGTCGTCGCCACCGAGGGCCTCTCGATCGGCGTCAAGCTGGCGCGTGAGCTGGTCCAGGTGGCGGCGCTCCGTCCGTCGGTCGGCGCGTGGCGCGTCATCATCGTCGAGGACGCCGACCGCCTCACGGAGCAGGCCTGCAACGCCGTGCTCAAGGAGCTCGAGGAGCCGACCCCGCGCACCGTGTGGATGTTGTGCGCCCCCAGCCTCGAGGACGTCATCATCACGATCCGCTCGCGGTCCCGGCACGTGCGCCTGCGCACCCCGCCGGCGGCCGCCGTGGCCGAGCTGCTCCAGCGCCGCGACGGCATCGACGGGCCGATGGCGCTCTACGCCGCCCGAGCCGCGCAGTCCCACATCGGCCTGGCCCGCCGGCTCGCCCGCGACGCCAAGGCCCGCAACCGGCGCCACGACATCATCTCGATGGCGACGCGCATCACCGGGGTCGGCGAGGCGATCCTCGCCGCAGACAACCTCAGCAAGATCGCCGAGGAGGAGTCGGGCGCGGCGTCGGCCGAGCGCGACGCTGCCGAGAAGGCGCACCTGCTCGAGACCCTCGGCGCGGACCCGGCCGCGCGGACGCAGCCGGTGCACATCCGCTCGCAGCTCGCGGCCCTCGAGAAGGACCAGAAGGCGCGCGCCAAGCGCTACGTGCGCGACGTCATCGACCGGTCGCTCATCGACCTCGCCTCGATCTACCGCGACGCCCTCGTGCTGCGCCTCGGGGCGGACGTCGAGCTCGTCAACCCGGACGCCATCGACAAGGTGCGCGGCCTCGCCACCCTGTTCTCGGCAGAGCAGCTCCTCGGCCACCTCGACGCGATCTCGGAGGCCCGCGAGCGGATCAACGCCAACGTCCCGCCGTTGCTCGCGCTCGAGGCGATGGCCCTGCAGCTGCGCGTGCCGCGGAACCTCGGGATCTGAGCGCGTTACGGTTTCGCTCATGAGTCGTCGCAGGATCCGTGCCCGGGCCGCCGCTGCCGCCGGTGCCCTGGCGATGCTCGCGGCCGTCGGGCTCGCCGGCTGCACGTCCCCCGGGGGCTCACCGGTCAAGCCGACGGCGCCCGCCGACGCGGCCGCCGTGACGGCCGCGCCGACCGACTCCCTCGCCAAGTACTACTCGCAGCGGCTCGAATGGAGCACCTGCGACGGATCCTTCCAGTGCGCCGACCTCACCGTCCCCATCGACTACGCCGACCCCGCCAAGGGCGACATCCGGATCAAGGTGCTGCGCGTCAAGGCCCGCGACCAGAAGGACCGGATCGGCTCGCTCGTCGTCAACCCGGGCGGCCCCGGCGGGTCGGGCGTCCAGTACGCCGAGGCAGCCGACCGCATCGTGGGGCCCTCGGTGCGCAAGTACTTCGACGTCGTCGGCTTCGACCCGCGGGGCGTCGGCCAGTCCGCCCCGATCGAATGCCTCACCGACCATCAGCTCGACCAGTTCCTCAGCGCCGACCCGACGCCCGACGACCACGCCGAGGAGGAGCAGCTGCTCGGGCAGGCCAAGGACATGGCGAACGGCTGCGAGGCCCGCAACAGGGTCCTCCTCCCACACGTCTCGACCGTGGACGCCGCGCAGGACATGGACGTCCTGCGGGCCGCCCTCGGCGACCCGCAGCTGAACTACCTCGGCAAGTCCTACGGCACCTTCCTCGGGGCGACCTACGCCGAGCACTTCCCGACCCGGGTCGGCCGCTTCGTCCTCGACGGCGTGGTCGCACCCGACCTCACGGGCGAGGAGATGGCCATGGGCCAGGCCGCGGGCTTCGAGCTCGCGACCCGCTCCTACGTCAAGGACTGCGTCAACCAGGGCAACTGCCCCCTCGGCAACACCGTCGACCAGGGGATGCAGTGGCTGCGCGACTTCCTCCTACGGCTTGACTCGAAACCCATCCCGAGCGGCGACACAGCGGTTCCCCAGCTGAACGAGGCCTGGGCCTCCCTCGGTATGGCCGCCGCGCTCTACGACCAGGGGTCGTGGGGCATCCTCACCGACGCCCTCGTCGCGGCCCAGCAGGGCAACGGCTCCGACCTCATGCGGCTCGCGGACAGCTACGCCGACCGCGACCCGGGCGGCGGCTACACCGGCAACATCATGCAGGTCATCTACGCGGTCAACTGCCTCGACCGCCCCGACAGCCCCGACCTCGCGACCTACCAGCAGTACGCGAAGGACTTCACGAAGGTGGCGCCCACCTGGGGCGCGTTCCTCGCCTGGGGCAACCTGCCGTGCGGGGTCTGGCCGGTCAAGGGCGGCGAGGGCCCCCGCAAGATCTCGGCCAAGGGCAGCGGCCCGATCGTCGTCGTCGGCACGACCCGGGACCCGGCCACGCCCTACCAGTGGTCGGTCCGGTTGCGTGACCAGCTCGCGAACGCCTCCCTCATCACCTTCGACGGCGACGGCCACACCGCGTACATGCGCTCCAACAACTGCGTCAACGACGCGATCGATGGCTACTACGTGCAGGGCACCGTGCCCAAGGACGGACTGAAGTGCTGAGTGACGACCCGCAGCCCGGTGACCTCCCCGGGGCGTCAGACGAGCCGTATGCCGCTCTCCGCCGGATCGCTCCGGACGCGCCACCGCGCGAGGCGCAGGCAGACACGGCCCCGCTCAGGGCGGGAGTTCCCGAGCCGCTGATGCCGGCGGTGCCGCCACCGGAACCGCCGGCTCCGTCTGGGCCGCCGGTGAATGGGCCGTCGGCGTCCGAGGGGCCGGCGTTCGGGGGCTCAGCGCCCGGGCCGGCGGCACCGCCTCCTGCGGGCGCGCCGGTTCCGCTGCACACCGTCCCGTTGCCCCCGGCGCCGCAGGGGCCGGGCCCGGCGCCCCGGGTGCGGCCGGGCTGGTTCAACCCCGTGGTCGCCGTCGTCGCGGTGTTCGCCCTGCTCGCGGTGGTCGGCCTGGGCGTCTGGGCGTTCCGGCCCGTCGACCTGCCGCCGGTCGCGATCCAGACCCCGAGCCCGACCGGTCCGTCCACACCGTCGGCCCCGCCCACCTCCGGCCCCTCCGCCACCACCCCGGCGCCCGGGAGCACGGACCACCCGCGCGAGCTCGACCGCTTCTACGGCCAGCGGGTCTCGTGGTCGCCGT
Source organism: Intrasporangium sp. (assembly GCF_051961875.1). Taxonomy (GTDB): domain Bacteria; phylum Actinomycetota; class Actinomycetes; order Actinomycetales; family Dermatophilaceae; genus Intrasporangium_A. The sequence continues at coordinate 4,853 of NZ_JBQCCV010000014.1, forward strand.
GCGGCGACTCCTCGAACCACCAGTGCGCCAAGGTCAAGGTCCCGGTCGACTACGCGAAGCCGGCGGGTGACACCTTCACCCTCGCCCTGCGCAAGGCGCCCGCCACCGACCCGTCGAAGCGGATCGGCTCGATGCTGATCAACCCCGGCGGCCCCGGAGGCTCGGGGGTCCAGTACGCGCAGTACGCCCCCTTCGTCTTCAGCAAGAACCTGCGGGCGGCCTACGACATCATCGGCTTCGACCCTCGGGGCATCGGGCAGTCGGACGCCGTCGGGTGCCTGACCAACAGGCAGATGGACCTCCTCTTCGAGGACGACCCGACCCCGGACACCCCGGCCGAGCGGCAGAAGCTGCTCGCCGACAACGACGCGATCACGAAGAGCTGCGCGACCAGTGGCGGCGAACGCGCGCGTCACATGAGCTCGACCGAGGTCGCCAAGGACATGGACATCATCCGGGCCCTCGTCGGGGACAAGAAGCTGAACTACTACGGGGTCTCCTACGGCACCTTCCTCGGCGCGCTCTACGCCGACCTCTTCCCGAAGCGGGTCGGGCGCTTCGTCCTCGACTCGGCCATGTCGCCGAACCAGACGGACCTGCAGCAGACGCAGTACGACATCCAGGGCTTCGAGTCGTCGATGGACGCCTTCATCGCCTGGTGTGTGAAGCGCGACGACTGTGCGCTCGGCCGCGACCCGAAGGCGGCCGCCGGCAAGATCGTCGACCTGCTCGACCGGGTCGACCGGCAGCCGCTGCGGACGACCAAGGGCGGCCAGACGAGCATCGGCGAGGGCTGGGTCGGCTTCGCGATGTTCATGTGCCTCTACTCCAACACGTCCTGGCCCACCCTCAACCGGGGCCTGGCCCAGGCCCTCGACAAGGGCATCGGCGACATCCTGTTCACCTACGCCAGCCAGGTCCTCGAGCGCGACGCGACGGGCAACTACGCCGACTCGACCTACCTGCAGGCCATGATCCCCGTCCGGTGCGCCGACTGGCCCCGCACCCCGGAGACGCCGGCCCTCGAGGCCGAGCACCGCAAGCTCCAGGCCGCCCACCCGCTCTGGGCCCGGATGACCGGTGAGCTCTTCGACAACTGCAGGACCTGGCCGACACCCGGTCGACAGCCGACGGGCAAGACCATCGGGCAAGGCGCTCCGCCGATCCTCGTCATCGGCAACCTGCGTGACCCCGCGACGCCCATCGGCGGCACCAAGCAGCTCGCCAAGGACCTCGCGTCCGGTGTCCTCGTCACCTCGGACAACGACGGCCACGGCACCTACCTGTCCGGCAACAGCTGCATCGACAGCGTCGTCGACGGCTACATGGTCTCCGGCACGGTGCCCAAGAACGGCAAGGCGTGCTGAGGCACCTCCGCACCCCGGCGGCGGGCGTCGCCGTGCTCGCCGTCATGTTCGCCCTCGCGACGGGCAGCACCACCGGGCAGCCCGGCACGACGAGAGGCGCGACGGCGACGAAACCCCTTGAGCGGCATACCGATCCGGAGACACCACCCGGCATCACGTTCACCCAGCCGGTCAAGGCCAACCCACCAGAGCTCAAGACCTTCTATGCGCAGCACGCCGTGTGGGGGAAGTGCGCCCGCGGCTGGGGCGACTGCGCGACCGTCAGGGTGCCGCTCGACTACGACGCGCCCGGTTCGGCGACCGTGTCGATCAGTCTCTACCGGGTGCCTGCCGGGCTGCCCGCCAAACGCAAGGGGACGCTCTTCATCAACCCCGGCGGCCCGGGTGGCTCGGGGACCGACTTCGCCCGCGAGGCGCACCGTTACCTGGGCGAGGGCGTGCGTGCGGTGTGGGACGTCGTCGGCTTCGACCCGCGGGGGATCGGCGAGTCGGGCGGCTTCGACTGCCTCACCGACAAGGACCTCGACGAGCTGTATGCCGCTGACCCCACCCCAGCCACGCAGGCTGAGCGCCGCGCGCTGGAGGAGGCCGATCGCGCCCGGCTGCGAGGCTGCGTCGCGCGGGGCGGGCCGCTCGCGCTCCACATGGGCACCGAGAGCGTCGCCCGCGACCTCGACATCCTGCGGGAGGCGGTCGGGGACGAGCGGCTCAACTATGTGGGGGTCA
>NZ_JBQCCV010000015.1:0-22578 GCF_051961875.1 Intrasporangium sp.
TCGGCGGGGCGCGCCCCCCCCGGCTGGCGGGGCGCGCGCGGGTTTGGTGCCCCCCCGCGCCGCGCCCCCCCCTGGGGGGGCGGCGCGCCAACCCGCCGGGGTAGCCCGCCCCCCGGGCCGGCGGGTCAGTCGCCCCCGGGAGGGGCGGGGGCCGTCCCCCGGCCCGCCCACGTGGACCGGATGTGGCCGATGTGCTGCCTCATGACCCGGCGCATCTCGTCGCCGTCGCGGCGCAGGGCCGCATCGACCATCTGTTCGTGCTCCTCCGACATCTGTGCGAGCACACCGGCCTCGGCCAGTGTCTCGAGACCGTAGAGGCGTGAGCGGTGCCGCATGTCGCGGACGACCGACACGACGTGCTCGTTGCCGTGCAGGGCGAGGAAGCGGGTGTGGAACTCGTTGTCGACTTCGGTGTAGGTGACGAGGTCGTTCGTCGCGGCGGCCTTGGTGATCCGCTTGGCGAGCGGGCGCAGCTTCTCCACCGCCGTCGCCATCGGCCCCTCGCACTCCTCGGCCACCATCCCCATCACGGGGACCTCGATGAGCCCGCGCAGCTCGGCGAGGGCGTCGAGCTCGTGGTCGTCGAGATCGGTCACCCGGAAGCCCTTGTTGCGGACCACCTCGACGAGGCCCTCGGTCACGAGGTCGAGCATCGCCTCCCGGACCGGCGTCGCGGACACGCCGAACTCGGCGGCGAGCCTCGGCGCCGAGTAGACGTGCCCGGGTCGCATCTGGCCGGTGATGAGCAGGGCCCGCAGTGCCTCCGCGACCTGCTGCCGCAGGTTGGCCCGGTTGTCGAAGTTCGGCAACCGGAGTGGCGCCTCCGCTGGCGCGGCCCGTGTGCTCATCGTCGCTCCCCTGTCTCTCGAACCGTCAGCTCACCGCAGGACGAACCCCGGGACGAGCGCGTCGCGTGGGTCGACCACGAAGGAGCCGTGACCGAACCGGTGCGCAGTCCCCGTCACCTCAGGGACGACCGCCTCGTGCCCGTCGACGCGGACCCGCTCGACGGCGCGCGCCCGGAAGCGGCTGCCGACGATCGAGTCGTGCACGAGGACCTCGCCTTCGGGCAGCCGCCCCTCGAGGGTCAGCTGGGCCACCCGGGCGGCGGTGCCGGACCCGCACGGCGAGCGGTCGACCTCGCCGTCGGAGAAGATGACGACATTGCGCTGGTGCACCGCGCCGTCGGCGGTGAGCCCCTCGAACGGCTCCGCGGCAGTCCGCTCGGACGGGTCGACGTCCTCGTAGAAGATGGTCCCGTAGACCCCGGAGAGCCGGGGGTCGCTCGGGTGCTCGGCCGCATCGACGGCGTTGAGCCGGTCCCTGATCTGCCGGCCCGTCCTGATCAGCTCGGGGAGGTCGGCGGGGCACACCCGGAGGCCGACGGCGGACGCCCGCACAGCGGCATACATCGCGCCGCCGAAGACGATGTCACATGTCAGGGCGCCGCGGTCGGTCACCACGTCGACACCCTGCGCGTGCACCCAGCTCGGCACGTTGATGAAGGAGACGTCGCGGATCTCGCCATCGCAGAAGGCCACTCGAGCGGTCACGCGACCCGACGGCACGTCGATGACGACGTCCCGGGTCCCGGACTCCTGCCGAGCCACGAGCCCGGTCTCGACGGCCCAGGTCCCGAGCGCGATGGTGCCATGACCGCAGGCCGTGGAGAAGCCGTCCTTGTGCCAGAAGAGGATGCCGAGGTCGGCGCCGTCGTCGTCGGGCTCCGTGACGAAACCGCCGTACATGTCGGCGTGCCCGCGCGGCTCGCTGCAGAGGAGCCGCCGCGCGAGCTGGACTTCCTCGCTCGCGATGGCCGCCACCCGCTTCTCCGCGACGGTGGTCCCGCTGAGGGGCACCGCACCAGGGGCGACGATCCGGAACGGCTCGCCCCCGGTGTGGTAGTCGTCGGTGACGAAACGGACAGGCAGGTCAGGCGCCAAGGTAGGCCTCCACCACGCGCGGGTCGGCGCGCAGCTCGTCGGCGGACCCCTCGATGGTCACGACGCCGGAGTCGAGGACGTAGCCGCGGCTCGCGACCTTGAGAGCGGCGCGGGCGTTCTGCTCGATGAGCAGCACCGCGGTCCCCTGCTCGGTGATCGAGCGGACGACGTCCATGACCTGGGCGACCATGAGCGGCGCCAGGCCCATCGACGGCTCGTCGAGCATGAGCAGGCGGGGCGCGCCGATCATCGCGCGACCGATCGCGAGCATCTGCTGCTCGCCGCCGGAGAGGGTGCCCCCCTGCTGGCTGCGGCGCTCCGCGAGCCGGGGAAGCAGCTCGTAGACCTCCTTGATCCGCTTGTCGATCGCCTTGCCGTCGGTGACGGTGTAGCCACCGATCTGGAGGTTCTCGTGGACGGTCAGTCGGGAGAAGATCCGCCGCCCCTCCGGGACGTGGATGATGCCCATCTCGACGAGGTCCCACGGCTTGGCGTTCGTCACGTCCTTGCCGAAGGCGGTGACGGTGCCGCTGACCGCCCGGACGATCCCGGAGATCGTCCCGACCGTCGTCGACTTGCCGGCGCCGTTGTTGCCGAGGAGCGACACCGTCTCGGCCTCACGGACGGTGAGGCTGAGGCCCTTGAGCGCCTCGACCTTGCCGTAGTTGACGACGAGGTCCTTGACTTCGAGGACGGTGGTCATCGGTCCTCCTCGGGGGCCGGCTTGTGGTCGAAGACCTGGCTGTCGCTGCTGCTGGCGACGCGCTGGGCCTCCTCCTGGGCTTCGGCGTCGTCGGCGCCGAGGTAGGCCTCGATGACCGCCGGGTTGGTCCGGATCTGCTCCGGGGTGCCGTCGGCGATCTCCTTGCCGTAGTTGAGCACGACGATCCGCTCGGACACGTCCATGACGAGGCCCATGTCGTGCTCGATGAGGACGACCGCGGTGCCGAGGTCGCTGATCCGTCGCAGCAGGTCGAGCAGCGCGGCCTTCTCACCGTGGTTGAGGCCGGCGGCAGGCTCGTCGAGGAGCAGCATCTTCGGCTCCCGGGCGAGGGCCCGCGCGATCTCGACGCGGCGCTGCTCGCCGTACGGCAGGTTGCGCACCTCGGCCCCGCGGTTGCCGCGAGACCCGACGAAGTCGAGCCAGCGGTTCGCCTCGTCGGTGGCCGCCTGCTCGCTCCGCCGGTAGCGCGGGGTGTGCAGGATCGCGTCGAACGCGTTCTGCCTTATTCGGACGTGCATCCCGGCGCGGACGTTGTCGAGGACGGTCAGCTCGCCGAAGAGGCGCAGGTTCTGGAAGGTCCGGGCGACGCCGCGGGCGGCGATCAGCGCGGGCCGCTTGCCGGTGATGTCGGCTCCGTCGAAGCGGATCGAGCCTGCGGTCGGCTTGTAGAAGCCGGTGATGCAGTTGAACGCGCTCGTCTTGCCGGCGCCGTTCGGGCCGATGACCGAGATCACCTCGCCGCGGTGGACGTCGAAGCTGAGGCCGTTGACGGCGGTGACGCCTCCGAAGGCGACGGTGAGGCCGTCGACGTGGAGCAGCACCGGTGAGTCCTCGCGGGAGCGTGACGGGGAGACAGCGGGGCTCGTCACTGCGACACCTCCTTGGGGTCGGATGCGGAGCGGCGCCGTCGGCCGCGGGTCGGCTTCTCCTCGACCCGGTGCGGCCAGATCCCCTGGGGCCGGAAGATCATCACGACGATGAGCAGGACGCCGAAGATGAGGTAGCGCAGGTTCTCCGTGCCGCGGAGCAGCTCCGGCAGCAGCGAGATGATGACGGCGCCGATGACGACACCCGGGGTCGAGCCCATGCCGCCGAGGACGACGGCCATCAGGATGAGCGCCGAGAAGAGGAAGTTGAAGCTCGGCGGGGAAATGGCGGTCTGGTGGACCGCGAAGAGCACTCCCCCGAGGCCGCCGAAGATGGCACCGGTGACGTAGGCCGCGAACTTGACCTTGTAGGTGTGGATGCCCATCGCCTCGGCGGCGTCCTCGTCCTCGCGGACGAAACGCCAGGCGCGTCCGAGCCGGCCCCGGCCCAGTCGGGAGGAGGCGAGCACTGCCAGGCCGACGACGACCACGACGATCCAGTAGGTCGTGATGTCAGGCCGGTAGTCGCCGAAGTCGCCGAAGTCGGGAATTCCGTACACGCCGTTCGGGCCACCGGTGAAGTTCAGGTTGTTCGCGGTGATCCGGATGATCTCGCCGAACCCGAGGGTGACGATGGCGAGGTAGTCACTGCGCAGCCGGAGGGTGGGGCCGCCGATGAGGAGCCCGCCGATGACGGCCGCCACGACGACGAACGGGATCGTCAGGAGGATAGGCCAGCCGAACGTCGTGCTGAGGACACCCGACGTGTAGGCGCCGATCGCGAAGAACGCCGCGTAGCCGAGGTCGAGCAGGCCGCAGTAGCCGACCACGATGTTGAGGCCCACCGCGAGCATGATGAAGATCAGCGCGTCGGTCGAGATCCGGATCGTGTAGGCCGAGGAGTTGATGAAGGGCAGCGCGACGGCGAGGACGACGACGACCCATCCGAAGAGCGGGTGCCCCATGACGCGACTCACCGGGTTGGCGCGCGCCGCCTTCGCCGGGGCCAGGCCGTGGCCGACGGTACCGACGGCCGCGTCACCGCGGTCGTCGAGGGCCCGGACGAAGCCCGACGGCTCGTCGGGGTTAGGCGTGTCAAGTCGTTCGTTGGTCATCAGACACGCTCCGTCACGCGCTCGCCGAGCAGGCCTGTGGGCCGCACGGTCAGGAAGAGGATGAGGAAGCCGAAGGCGAAGACGTCACGCCACTCGCTACCGAGCACGGCTGTGCCGAACGACTCGAGCAGGCCCAGGACGATGGCGCCGAGGACGGCCCCGCGCAGGTTGCCGATACCGCCGATGACGGCCGCTGTGAACGCCTTCAGACCGATGATGAAGCCCATCAGGAAGTCGACCTTGCCGTAGTAGGCGCCGGCCATCACACCGGCGGCGCCCGCGAGGGCCGAGCCGATGAAGAACGTCCGGGAGATGACGTTGTCGACGTTGATGCCCATGAGCAGGCAGGCCTTGGGGTCCTGCGAGATGGCCCGCATGGCGCGTCCCGAACGGGTCCGCCGCACGAAGAGGTCGAGCGCGAACATCAGTGCCACGGCGACGAGCATCATGAACAGCTGCGCGTACGTCAGCCGGGCGCCGAAGATGTCCACGGCGCCGTTGCCGAACCCGACGGGATAGACCCGGGGGTTCGGGCCGAAGCCCACGGCGATGCCGTACTCGAGGGCGAAGCTCGCCCCGACCGCCGTGATGAGCACGGACAGTCGGGGCGCGCTCCGCAGCGGCCGGTAGGCGACCCGCTCGAGCACGAGGCCGATCGAGCCCGTCAGCACCATCGCGATGAGGAGGATGACGACGAGCGCCACGAGGGACCCACCCCCGAGAGCCCCGGCCCCGACGGTCAGCATCGTGTAGCCGGCGAACGCACCCAACATGTAGATGTCGCCGTGGGCGAAGTTCAGCAGCTTGATGATGCCGTACAACATCGAGTAGCCGAGGGCCACGAGCCCGTAGAACGCGCCGACGAACAGGCCGTTCAGAACGAGCTGGAGAAGGTAGTGCAGATCCATAGGGGGTAGGTCCCGCCGCGTCGTTACTTGTTGAGGACGAACTGGTCGCCCTTGACGACCAGGATGTCGAAGCCGCCCTCGGTGAGGGTGTGCTCCGGTGTGAACTTCAGGTTGCCGCTGAAGATCTTGAAGCCGTCGATGTTCTGCAGCGCCGTGATGACCTTGTCACCGTCGGTCGAGCCGGCGTTCTTGATCGCCTCGGCCGCCACACGGACCGCGTCATAGGACTGGGTCGAGTACGGGCCGGGGTCGGAGTTGAACGCTGCCTTGTACTTCGCGATCCAGGCCTCCCCGCCGGGGATGGTCTGCGGCGTCTGGGTCATCGTCGCGTAGACGCCCTGGGCGTTGGGCTGCCCGGCGATCGAGACCAGCTGCTGGTCGACCGAGCCGTCGGCGACCATGAACTTGCCCTTGTAGCCCGCAGCCCGGAGCTGCTTGATGATGAGGCCACCCTCCTGGTAGTACCCCGTCCAGTAGACGAAGTCGGGGTTGACCCGCATGATCGCCGTCACCGCGGCCGAGTAGTCGGACTCGCCGGCCGTCACGGACTGCTGCGTGGCCACCTTGACCGTGGCGTTGCCCTGGAGGTCCTGTGCCGTGCGGGTGGTGATGTCCTTCGAGTACGACGTGTTGTCGTCCACCAGCGCGACGTTCTTGGCTCCCGACTTCTCCATGAACTTGACGGCGGCCTCCGCCTGCTGGGCACCGGTTCCGTTGAGGAGGAACACGTTCTTGTTCTTGCCCTTGAGCAGGTCGTTCGAGTTCGCCGCCGGGATGATCATCGGGATGTTGGCCTTGCCGAAGATCGACAGCGTCGGCAGCGTGGCCGACGAGCAGTAGCCGCCGACGGACACCTTCGTGCCCTCGGTGACGAGCTTGGCCGCCGCCGCCGCAGCGGTCTTCGGGTCGCACGCCTCGTCCTCGACGACGAGCTTGAGCTTGCGCCCCAGGACCCCGCCCTTGTCGTTGATCTCGTTCACGGCGAGCTGCGCGCCGTTCTTCATGTACGGGCCGATGGCGGCGCTGCTGCCGCTCAGCGGCGTGGCCATACCAAGGATGATGTCACCCTTGTTGTCGCCACCGCCGCCCCCGGAGCCGCTGTTCGTGAGGCCGCCGCCACCACAGGAGGTGAGGGCGAGGACGACGCCGGCCGCTGCCGCAACGGCCCCGATCCGTGTGGTTCTCATCATTGAGGTTCTTCTCCGCTCCGGACGGCTCGCGCCGTCGTTGTCAACTGCTGTCACCAATGCGATGTGACATTGCACAAATGTAAGGAGTGCCCGGGCTCAGGACAAGGGCATTCGCGGTGTTTTTCAAACCGTGACGTGGCGAGCCCCGGGCCGGCGGCGCTCAGAGCTCGAAACCGGCCGGGAAGGGGTCCGTAGGGTCGAGCATGTACTGCGCGGTCCCGGTCACCCAGGCACGGCCAGTGATGCTCGGCAGGATGCCCCGCCGGTCCCCCACCGTCGTCTCGCCGAGGATGCGGGCGCCGAACCGGCTGCCGATGAACGACTCGTTGACGATCTCCTGGCCCACGGCGATGTTGCCGCGGGCGTGCTGCTGGGCGAGCCTGGCGCTCGTGCCGGTCCCACACGGCGACCGGTCGAACCAGCCGGGGTGGATCGCCATCGCGTGCCGGCCGTGGACCGGCGTGGAGTCGGGTGCCTCGAGGTAGACGTGGTGGCACACGTTGATCTCGGGGCGCTCTGGGTGCACGACGGGGTTCTGTTCGTTGATGGCATCCATGATCGCCAGGCCGGCGTCGATGAGCTGTCCCTTGGCGCTGCGCTCGAAGGGGAGCCCGAGCTCCTTGAGCTTGACGAACGCGTAGAAGTTGCCGCCATACGCGATGTCGTAGGTCACCGCGCCGAAGCCCTTGACCTCGACGACCTGGTCGAGTGCGTGGGCGTAGGACGGGACGTTCTCGAGGGTCACCGACGTGGCGGCGCCGTCCGAGACCGCGACCCGGGCGACGACGAGACCGGCCGGCGTGTCGAGGCGCACGACCGTCTCGGGCTCCGTCACCTCCACCATCCCGGTCTCGACGAGGACGGTTGCCACACCGATCGTCCCGTGGCCGCACATCGGCAGGCACCCGGACACCTCGATGTAGAGCACCCCATAGTCCGCGTCAGGACGGGTCGGCGGCTGCAGGATCGCTCCGGACATGGAGGAGTGCCCGCGCGGCTCGCACATCAGCAGCGTGCGGAGGTCGTCGCGCTCGGCCATGAAACGGAGCCGGCGCTCGGCCATGGTCTCCCCCGGGAGGACGCCGACCCCGCCAGTGATGACGCGGGTCGGCATCCCCTCGGTGTGGGAGTCGACGGCGTGGAAGAGCTTTCGCGTACGCATCGACGGTCAGGCTAGTCGGGTCACTTGAGCCCGGCGTCGATGACCGCCTGCGTCGCCTCGCGGACGACCTTCTCCTGCTCGGCGGTCAGCGGCTGACGCGGCGGGCGGCAGCCGCCACCGTTGCGGCCGATCATGTCCTGGCCGAGCTTGATCGCCTGGATGAACTCGGTCTTCGAGTCCCAGCGCAGGACCGGGTGCAGCTGACGGTAGAGCGGGAGCGCCTTCTCGACGTCGCGGGCGATCGAGGCCTGGAACAGCTCGATGCACGCCTGCGGGAAGACCTGCGGGTAGCCAGCGACCCAGCCCTTCGCGCCGGCGATGCCGACCTCGAGGACGGTGTCGTCGGTGCCGATCATGAGGTCCAGGCCCGGCGCGAGCTCGGTGATCTCGTAGCACCGGCGGACGTCGCCGGAGAACTCCTTGACGCCGACGATGTAGCCCTCCTTGTAGAGCTTCGCGAGCAGCGGCGGGGTGAGGTCGACCTTCGTGTCGATCGGGTTGTTGTAGGCGGTCACGGGCAGCCCGGCGCTCGCGACGAGCTCGAAGTGCTCGAGGATTGCGCGCTCGTCCGCGCGGTAGGCGTTCGGGGGCAGGCCCATGACGGCCTTGGCCCCGAGGTCCTTCGCGACCTCGGCGTGGCGCTTGGACTCGCGCCCGCTGTAGGCGCCGACGCCGGGCATGACGACGAAGTCGTCGCCACCCGCCTCGACGGCGGTCTGGACGACCTTGTCCCGCTCCTCCCAGGAGAGCGACTGGTACTCACCGAGCGAGCCGTTCGGCGCGGCGCCGTCCAGGCCCTGCTCCTTGAGCCAGGCCACGTTGTCCTTGTACGCGCCGAAGTCGATCTCGCCGTTCGCGTCGAACTGCAGGCTCGTCGCGACGAGGATGCCGTGCCACGGCTTCTTGTCGGTGTCCGTCATTGGTCACTCCTAGAAGAGAAGGGGGTGTGCCGCTCAGCCCGGTCCCAGCCGACCGTGGCCGTCAGTGCAATATTACATTGCATTCGCCCGAGCGCTACCCCCCAATTTTCCAGGCCGCTGCCAGCCGCTCTGCCGAGCGAGCCCTTCGGCCCAGAGGCCCCAACAGCACCCCGCCGTCGAGTGAGCAATCAGTCACAGCCGTCACGGAACAGGTGCTGCGGGTGGGGCGGAGCGCTCACTCGAGGTGGTCAGCGATGGTGCGGGTGGGGCGGAGCGCTCACTCGACGTGAGGTTCGGAGGTCGGCTGGGCGGCGAGCGCGCCGAGCGGGACCGGCGCCGAGATGAGTCGCTCGACCGCGGGACCGGGCCTTCCCGACGACAGCAGCGCGGCCGCGTAGCCGCAGACCCTGCCCTGGCACCAGCCCATCCCGGTCCGGGTCAGCTGCTTGACCTGCCTCGCGTCGGTGGCGCCCAGCTCGTCGATGGCCGAGCGAACCGTGGCGCAACGCACCTCCTCGCACCGGCACAGGATCGTGTCGTCCTCGAGGCGGTCCGCCCAGCCGGCCGGGACCGGATGAGCCCGCAGGATGGCGTCGGCGAAGGCGCGGAGGCGAGCGACCTCCCGGCGATCGCGGGCAACGCTCGCCCCCGGCATCCCGTGCGCGGAGAGGTCCGCCACGATCCCCGCCGCAGCGAGCCGGCCCTCGGCGACCGCCAACGCCGCACCGCCGACCCCGCACACCTCGCCGGCGGCATAGACCCGTGGCCGGCTGGTTCGCTGCAGGTCGTCGACCCCGACGACCGGGGTTCCCGCCAGGTCAGTCGTCAGGTCGACGCCAAGGGTGACGGCCAGGTCCAGCTGCGGGGTGAAGCCCCAGCCGACACCGACGGCGTCGACGGCGACGCGCTGCTCGCTGCCCGGCACCGGGTGCCCGGCGCGATCGAGCCGTGCCACCGTCACCGCCTCGACGCGGTCGGTTCCGTGGGCGCTGACGATCATCCGTCCGGTGCGCACCGGCACCCGGTGGCGCAGCATCGTGGCGGCATATCCGGCGCCCTCGCCCAGCTTCGCCGGATTGCGCACGACGGCGCGCCCCTCCCGGAGCCAGCCGCCGGGGCGGTTCGCCTCGTAGACACCGACGATGGTGCTGCCTCGGCGCGCCAGCCCGGCGGCCACGGGCAGCAGGAACGGCCCCGTGCCCCCGATCGCGACCCGCTGCCCCGCCCGGACACCGCCGGCCTTGAGCAGTGCCTGCAGACCGCCCACGGTCATCACCCCCGGCAGGTCCCAGCCCGGGAACGGCAGGGCGCGGTCGTAGGCGCCGGTGGCGACGAGGACGGCACGGGCGCGCGTCGTCGAGCCCGCCTCACGCCCCGGTCCACCACTGCGGTCGACGGTGTGAGCGGCATACCGCTCTCCGTCCGGCACGACAGACCAGACGTGCTGCTCTGAGCGGATCTCCAGACGACCCTCGGCGCGGCCCTGCTCGACGCGCCGTACCAGCTCGACGAACGTCCCTCGGTCATGGTGGAGGTCCGCGAGCTCTGCGCCGTCCAGCGCCCCGGGACCAGAAGCGGGAGCCGGCTGTCGCCAGTACTGTCCACCCGGCCCGTGACCGGCGTCGAGAACGACAACCGACAGGTCGGAGTGCTCGAGGACCGTTGCGGCGCAGGCGAGTCCCGCGGGTCCGGCGCCGACAACGAGGACGTCAGTCGTGCTCATGGCCGCTTCCCTCCTGTGTGGTCACGGTCTGTCCCGCCTCCGCGCGGACGAGGCAGGCGCGCTGGTTCGGCACGCCGTCCACGGTGACGAGGCAGTCGACGCAGACGCCGATCCCACAGAAGATGCCCCGCGGGGAGCCAGTGATGCGCGTGGTCCGCCACGAGGGCCGGCCGGCCGCGACGAGGGCGGCCCCGATGGTCTGCCCGGGGCGGAATGGCACCGGGGCGCCGTCGAACTCCAGCTCGCTCATGCAGTCTCCTCCGTCAGTCCCGCGAACCGGTCGGGCAGCATCGCGGCCCACTCCCCCGCGTTCGCAGGCGTCAGGGCACCGGTGACGTAGTCGCTGACGAGGCTCGCCGTCCCCGCAGCGAGCCCGATCCCGGCACCTTCGTGCCCGCAGGCGTGGAGGACCCCGGGAACGCGTTGGTCGGGCCCGATGACCGGCAGATGGTCCGGACAGTAGGGCCGGAAGCCGCGGTAGACGCGCAGCAGGTTGACGCCGGCCAGGAAGGGGAAGATCGCGACGGCCTGCCGCGCGAGAGTCTCGACGACGGTGACCGAGAGGCTGGTGTCGAAGCCGACCCGCTCGCGGCTGGCGCCGATGAGGATCGTGCCCCCACGCGTCCCCTCCACGACACAGGACGTCTCTAGGCCGGCATCCGAGGAGCCCACGTTGTCGACGTAGTCGGCCGAGTAGACCTTGTGTCGCACGAGCGGCGGCAGCGGCTCGGTCACCAGGACGAAGCCGCGGCGCGGCAGAACGGGCACGGGCGCACCCAGGCGCCGGCTCACCTCGCCACCCCACGTGCCGCTCGCGTTGATCACGACGTCCGCCTCGACGACCTCGCCGGTCGCAGTCCGTATGCCGCTCACCGAGCCGTCGCCGTTCGTGACCGCCGCAGCCGCATCCAGACCGGCGCGGAAGGTGGCGCCACGGCCCACGGCGGCGGCGAGCAGCGCGGCCGCCGCGAGGACGGGTTGGACCTGCATGTCCTCCGGGTAGTGCACCGCGCCGGGGATGCCGGGCGCGAGATGCGGCTCCAGGGCCAGCGGGTTCTCCACGTCGAGGGCCGTCACGCCCGCCCCCCGCTGGCCGTCGGCGAAGGTGCGCAACGACCCCAGCCCCGACTCGGTCTGGGCGACGACGACGCCGCCCTTCTCCTCGAGCTCGATCCGGTCGCGGCCGAGCAGGCCCCCGAGCTCGAGCCAGGCCCGACGGCTCAGCTGGGCGAGAGCGAGCTCTGCCCCGGGCCCCTTGTCGGAGACGAGGATGTTGCCCTCACCGCGGCTCGTCGTGCCGGAGCCGACCGGCTGCCTGTCGACGACGACCACCTCGACACCGCGCCGGGTCAACGCCTCCGCGCAGGCGGCGCCGACGATCCCCGCGCCGATGATGACCGCCCTTGTCACCGACCACTCCAGCGTCGCATGGTGTGTAATGTTACACATCACTGAACGCCAGCGTCCCACCATCGCGCCGAGGCCCCTACGTCCGCTTCCCGGACATCTGTGAGCCCGCGCGGAGAGGCAAGGAGAGCCATGACAGCGACCGGACAGTCGATCATCGCGGGTGTCGCGACATCGGGCACGGCCGGCACGTTCCGGGCCGTCGACCCCTCGACGGGCGAGTCCATCGGGCCCGAGGTGCAGGCCCTGACCCCGGACGAGCTGCGGGCGGCGACGTCCGCCGCGGCGGCGGCGTTCGCCGAGTACCGCGCGACGGCGCCCGAGGAGCGCGCCCGCTTCCTCGAGGCGATCGCCGACGAGATCGAGGCCATCGGCGACGAGCTCATCGACACCGCACACACCGAGTCCGGTCTGCCGGTCGCCCGCCTGCAGGGCGAGCGGGGGCGCACGTGCGGGCAGCTGCGGCTCTTCGCCCGGGTCGTCCGCCAGGGCGACCACCTCGGGGTCCGGATCGACCCGGCCCAGCCCGACCGCCAGCCCCTGGCCCGGCCGGACCTCCGGATGCGCCAGGTCGGCCTCGGGCCGGTCGCTGTCTTCGGCGCCAGCAACTTCCCCCTCGCCTTCTCGACGGCCGGCGGTGACACGGCCTCCGCCCTCGCCGCGGGGTGCCCCGTCGTCGTCAAGGGCCACAACGCTCACCCGGCGACGGCCGAGCTCGTCGGCCAGGCGATCGCCCGCGCCGCGGAGCGGACCGGTATGCCGGCCGGCGTGTTCTCGCTCGTCTTCGGGCTCGGCAACGAGATCGGCGCGGCACTCGTGACCGACCCGGCCATCCAGGGGGTCGGCTTCACCGGGTCGCGCGTCGGTGGCCTCGCCCTCGTGTCCGCCGCGGCCGGCCGCCCGCAGCCGATCCCGGTCTACGCGGAGATGTCCTCGGTCAACCCGGTCGTCGTGCTTCCCGGCGCGCTCGAGGGAGACCTCTCGAGCCTCGCCACGGGCTACGTGACCTCACTGACCAACGGGTCGGGCCAGTTCTGCACGAACCCCGGCCTGCTCTTCCTGCCGACCGGCGAAGCCGGAGACCGGTTCCTCGACGCGGTCGGGGACGCGGTCCGAGCCAGCGCCGGACAGACGATGCTGACCCCGCAGATCCGCGCCCACTTCGACCAGCGGGCGGAGTTCCTCGCGAACGCCCCCGCCGTCGCCACTGTGGCGATCGGCACGGCCGGCCAGACGGCGAACGCGCCGGCGCCGACCGTCTTCGCCACCGAGCTCGACGACTTCATCGCCGAGGAGGGGCTCGCGGAGGAGGTCTTCGGCGCCGCCGGCCTCGTCATCCGTTACGACGACATCGACGCCCTCACGGCCGCCCTCGGGCGGATCGAGGGCCAGCTGACGGCCACGATCCACGGCACGGAGTCCGACGTCGAGGACGCGCGGGTGCTCCTGCCGACCCTCGAGACCCGCGCTGGGCGCATCCTCTGGGGCGGCTGGCCGACCGGTGTGGAGGTCAGCGACGCGATGGTCCACGGCGGCCCCTACCCCGCCACCTCCGACTCGCGGACGACCTCCGTGGGCACCCTCGCCATCGAGCGCTGGCAGCGGCCCGTCTGTTACCAGGACCTGCCGGAGGCGCTGCTGCCCGAGGCGCTGCGCGAGGGCAACCCGTGGCAGCTGGCCCGGCGGGTCGACGGCACCCTCCAGCTTCCCTGAGCCAGATCCACCCCGCTCTCCTGGTCCAAAGGTGCCCCTTTCTCGGCGAGAAAGGGCACCTTTGGACCTCAGGTGACGCCGGATGTTGATGGCGTCCTGGCATTCGCGAGAGATCGTCCCGACCCGGCGGTAGTTTCAGCGCAATGCAGGCACTCCAGGACGCCGTGGACCGAACGGTCGAGCACACGGGATTCTCGGGCGTGGTCCGTGTGGACCGCGGCGGCGGCATGGAGCTCTGCAGGGCCTACGGGCTCGCTGACCGCGCTCACCGGATTCCCAACACCGTCGACACCCTCTTCGCGATAGCCAGTGGATCCAAGAGTCTGACCGCGCTCACCGTGATGAGCCTGGTCGAGCGAGGAACATTCGAGCTTGGCACCACCGCTCGTTCGCTGCTTGGCGATGATCTGCCCCTGATCTCCGACGATGTGACGATCGAGCACCTGCTGGCGCACCGGTCCGGGATCGGCGACTACCTCGACGAGGACGCCGTCGACGACATCCGGGACTACGTCATGTCGGTGCCGGTGAACGAGCTCGCCACGACGGAGCAGTTCCTGCCGGTGCTGGACGGTCACGAAACAGTGTGCCCAGCGGGGGAACGGTTCGCCTACAACAACTCCGGCTACGTCCTGCTCGCGCTGTTGGCCGAACGGGCGACCGGGGTGGGCTTCCACCAACTGGTGGATACGCTCGTCTGCGAGCCGGCGGGCCTGCGCGACAGCTCCTTCCTGCGCGCCGACGAACTCCCCGGGCGCGCCGCCCGGGGCTACCTCTGCGCGGACGGCCTGCGGACGAATGTGTTCCATCTCCCGGTTCGCGGCAACGGTGACGGTGGCATCTACTCGTCCGCTGCCGACCTCAGCGCCTTCTGGGAAGCTCTGTTCGCCGGACGGATCGTCTCGCCCGAGGGGGTCGCGGAGATGGTGCGGCCACACAGCGACTGGCCCGAGCAATCCAGGCGCTACGGCCTCGGGTTCCACCTGCACCCCACGGGCGACGGAGTCTGGCTCGAGGGCTACGACGCCGGCGTCTCGTTCACCAGCCGGCACTGGCCGAGATCCTCCGTCACCTACACCGTCATCTCGAACTGGACCGACGGCGCTTGGCCGATCGTCCGACTCCTCAACGACCGGTTCGGCAACTGAACGCCCGTGGCCCGGAGGCACGCACACAGCTGGGCCACGAGGTCGTGACCACCAGACCGCCATGCCCCTGCCTGCAAGGCGTCGAGCCCAGCGCGGATGGCAGGATGACCCGGTGAGCCAACGCCCCCAGCCCGCCGTCGTCCGCGTCCCCGTCACGACCGTCTGGCAGGAGCCGGACCGGCCCCGACCCGTGGATCGGCCGATCGTCGAGCCGCACCCCGACTCCTCCATCTGGCTGACTGCCCTCGACGCCCATGCCGGCGAGGACGAGACGGGCAACGGCCTTCTGGGCCTGCACGGGCGGATCGAGACCCAGCTCGTCGAGGGCGAGCCGGTCCACGTCATCGAGACCACACCGGACGGCACGTGGGCGCACGTCCGCTGCCCGTGGCAGCCCTCCCCCAAGTCGCCGGAGGGCTACCCCGGCTGGGTCCCCGCCGCGCACCTGCAGTGGGTGACCACGGAGGCCGAGCTCACGACATACCCCCGTCCCGAGGCGTCGATCGACCTCGAGGCGAACGCTGACCACCCCACCGTCTCCCTCGCCCGCAAGCACATCGGGCTGGCCTACCTCTGGGGCGGGCTGACGCCGTACGGGTTCGACTGCTCGGGCCTGGTGCACTGGGCCTGGCGAACCCTCGGTACGCGAGTGCCCCGCGACGCCTACGCCCAGCAGGAGGCGCTCATGCCGGTCGACCTCGACCAGGTCCGGTCGGGCGACCTCTACTTCTTCGCCCACCCGGGCCGACGCATCCACCACGTCGGCATCGTCACGGCGCCGGGCCGCATGGTCCACGCGTCCGAGACCGGAGGCGTGCTCGTCGAGGAGGAGCTGCCGGCCGAGCGGGTGGCCACACTCGTCGCCGCCGCCCGGGTGGCCGGCTGACCCGCTCCGGCACGACGTGGAGCGGGCCAGCCGGGGCTCGGTCAGCCGCCCAGCAGCCTTGCGTCCCGTTTAGTCTTCCAGAGACTCGCCAAGGTGGTGACCCCCAGGATGAGGACGATCGCACCGAGTGAGACGGAGATCGGGATGTCGGGCGCTGCCTCGACGGGCTGGCCGCCGTTGATGAACGGCAGGTTGTTCTCGTGCAGGGCATGCAGCATGAGCTTGATGCCGATGAAGCCCAGCAGCACGGCGAGGCCGACGGTGAGGTAGACAAGGCGCTTCAGCAGCCCGCCGATGAGGAAGTACAGCTGGCGCAGACCCATCAGCGCGAACACGTTCGCGGTGAGGACGAGGAACGGCTCCCTCGTCAGGCCGTAGATCGCCGGGATCGAGTCGAGCGCGAAGAGCAGGTCGGTCGTGCCGAGGGCCAGGATCACGATGAGCATCGGCGTGATGAGGCGCTTGCCGTTCTCCATGACGGTGAGGCTCGTGCCGTGGAATTCCTTCGTGGCCGGGAACCGGCGCTCGACCCACTTGAGCACCCGGTTCTCCTCGAAGTCCTCGTCCTCCTCGTCGCCGCTCCTCGCGAGCTTCACCGCGGTGTAGATGAGGAAGGCACCGAAGATGTAGAAGACCCAGGCGAAGGCGTTGATCGCCGCGGCCCCGACCGCGATGAAGATGCCGCGCAGCAGGATCGCGATGACGATCCCGGTCATGAGGGCCGACTGCTGCAACCGGGCCGGGACCCGGAAGTTCTGCATGATGAGGAGGAAGACGAAGAGGTTGTCGACCGAGAGGGAGTACTCGGTCAACCACCCGGCGTAGAACTCGCCGGCGTACCTGCCGCCCCACTCGTACCAGACGTAGAGGCCGAAGAGGATCGCGAGCGAGATGTAGAAGAGCAGGTGGCGGGTCACCTCGCCCATCGACGGCACGTGCGGTCGCCGGGCGATGACGAGGACGTCGACGAGCAGGAAGATGGTCAACGCCGCGATGGTGACGAGCCAGCCCCACAGGGAACGTTCATGAATGCAACCTTCCGGACACATGAATAGTGACCGGAGGTCTCTCCCACCGCGCGGGCGGGCCGACGGCCCGGGACCGCACGGCCTGGGGCCGCCGTCCGTGATGACGAGCACGTCGCATTGGGGATACTCCCCTCCGTGAACGCCTGATGCTCTCATTGTCCGCCGCGCCGGCTCAAGCCCGACGCGCCGGGCGTACCAGCATCCGGACCCCGACCCGGCGGCTCAGCGGGTCGCGGCCGTCATCTGTCGGAGCTCCTTCTTCAGCTCGCTGATCTCGTCACGCAGCCGGGCAGCCATCTCGAAGTGCAGCTCCGTGGCGGCCTGGTGCATCTGGGTCGTGAGCTCCTGGATCAGCCCCGCGAGGTCCGCCGCGGCCATGTCGGCCGGCCGTTCCGCACCGCCCGCACCCGAGACCCCCGCGTCGGCCGCGACGGCGCCCCGACCGGACCCGGTCTTGCCGCGGGACTGGATGCGGCCAGACCCGATGAGCTCCTGGGTGTCCGCGTCCTCGCGCTGGAGCAGGTCGGTGATGTCGGCGATCCGCTTGCGCAGCGGCTGCGGGTCGATGCCCATCTCGGCGTTGTAGGCGATCTGCTTCTCACGGCGCCGGTTCGTCTCCTCGAGTGCCTGCTGCATCGAGGGGGTGATCGAGTCGGCGTACATGTGGACCTGTCCGGAGACGTTGCGGGCCGCCCGGCCGATCGTCTGGATCAGGCTGCGGGCCGAGCGGAGGAAGCCCTCCTTGTCGGCGTCGAGGATCGACACCAGCGAGACCTCGGGCAGGTCGAGGCCCTCACGGAGCAGGTTGATGCCGACGAGGACGTCGAAGACGCCGGTCCGCAGCTCGCGGAGCAGCTCGACCCGGCGCAGGGTGTCGATGTCGCTGTGCAGGTAGCGCACCCGGATGCCCTTGTCGAGCAGGTAGTCGGTGAGGTCCTCGGCCATCTTCTTGGTCAGGGTCGTGACCAGGACCCGCTCGTTGCGGTCGGTCCGCTCGCGGATCTCATGCATGAGGTCGTCGATCTGCCCCTTCGTCGGCTTGAGCACCACCTCGGGGTCGACCAGGCCGGTCGGGCGGATGATCTGCTCGACGGGCGGCCCGGACTTCGCCAGCTCGTAGTCACCGGGCGTCGCCGACAGATAGACGGTCTGCCCGATGCGCTCGAGGAACTCCTCCCACCGGAGCGGCCGGTTGTCCATCGCGCTCGGGAGCCGGAAGCCGTGCTCGACGAGCATCCGCTTGCGGGACATGTCGCCCTCGTACATCGCGCCGATCTGGGGAACGGTCTGGTGCGACTCGTCGATGACGAGGAGGAAGTCCTCGGGGAAGTAGTCGAGCAGGCAGTTCGGCGCGGACCCGGCCGCGCGGCCGTCGATGTGACGGCTGTAGTTCTCGATGCCGGAGCAGAAGCCGACCTGCCGCATCATCTCGACGTCGTAGGTGGTGCGCATCCGCAGCCGCTGCGCCTCGAGGAGCTTGCCCTGCCGCTCGAACTCGGCGAGCTGTTGCTCGAGCTCGGACTCGATGCCCGCGATGGCCCGCTCCATGCGCTCCGGCCCGGCCACATAGTGCGAGGCGGGGAAGACGTACATCTCCTGCTCCTCGTGCACCACCTCGCCGGTGACCGGGTGCAGGGTGTAGATCCGCTCGATCTCGTCGCCGAAGAACTCGATGCGCACCGCGAGCTCCTCGTAGACCGGGATGATCTCGACGGTGTCGCCGCGGACCCGGAACGTGCCGCGGGTGAATGCGAGGTCGTTGCGGGTGTACTGCATCTCGACGAACCGGCGCAGCAGCTGGTCACGCTCGATCACCTGCCCGACCTTGAGCCGGGCCATCCGGTCGACGTACTCCTGTGGCGTGCCCAGACCGTAGATGCACGAGACGGAGGCGACGACGATCACGTCGCGCCGCGTCAGCAGTGAGTTCGTGGCCGAGTGCCGCAGCCGCTCGACCTCGTCGTTGACCGAGCTGTCCTTCTCGATGTAGGTGTCGGTCTGCGGGATGTAGGCCTCGGGCTGGTAGTAGTCGTAGTACGAGACGAAGTACTCGACCGCATTGTTGGGCAGCAGCTCACGGAACTCGTTGGCGAGCTGCGCGGCCAGCGTCTTGTTCGGCGCCATGACGAGGGTCGGTCGCTGGACCTGCTCGATGAGCCACGCCGTCGTCGCCGACTTGCCCGTGCCGGTCGCGCCGAGCAGGACCGTGTCCAGCTCACCCGCGTTGACCCGTCGGGTCAGCTCCGCGATCGCCTGCGGCTGGTCCCCGCTCGGCTGGTACTCGGAGATGACCTCGAACGGGGCGATCGCGCGCTGGAGATCGGTGGTGGGACGCATGACACAACGGTAAACCGGACCGCCGACAGCCCTATTCCGGCGAGACCAGCTCCCCCGGGCTCGGCGCCCATCCGGTCTCGTCGGCCCAGGCCCACGCCCGCCGCCACGCGTCCTCGAACCACGGCTCCTTCGCTTCCGCGTAGACATCGGTGCGCGGATCGGCGGCGAGCAGCGCACGCTTGTGAGCGGCATACCCCTCGCGCTCCTGCGGGACGGCACGCAACCAGTCCCGGAACAGCAGCGCGAAGCGCCAGCCCGGCGACCCCGCCTCCCGCACGTGGATGTGGACGATCTGCGCGGGGTCACAGCCGCCGTAGAAGCGCTTCGCCCAGCCGGCCGGATCCGCTCCGGCGGGATGCGGGGTGTCGCCGAGGTTGCCCACGCTCAGCACGTATCCCGCGTCGCGCAGCGCGCCACCGAACTCCGGCCGGTCGGCGTCCTCGAGCGCCGCCACGCCGATCTGGATGTCGATCACGTCCTTGGCGATGAGGCCGGGCACCGCGGTAGAGCCGATGTGGGTCACGTCGCCCGTGGCGCCGGCCCGCGCCAGCGCGGCGGCGAGGCGCGCGACGACCCGCTCGCCGCGTGCGCACCAGGCCGCCTCCGGACTGACGACCGCGTTCCGGTCGGGCCGCTGCGTCCGCATACCGCTCACGAGGTTGGCGTTGAACGGCTCGATCCGCTCGCGCCAGAGGGCGTCGACCGCGGCGACCAGCTCGTCCGGGGTGCCGTTGTTGTCGAGCCAGACGTCCGCCGCGGCCCGGCGCTCCGCGTCGTCGACCTGGGCCGCGATCCGGTGCCGCACGTCGCCCTCGTCGAGGCCCCGCTGCTCGACGAGGCGCCGGACACGAGTCTCCACGTCGACGTGCACGACGACGGCGAGGTGCTCGTGCACCCAGAGGCGTCGCTCGACCAGCAGTGGCATGTCGAAGACCGTGACGCGACCGGCAGGCACTCCCCCGCGCCGCTGCTCGATACGGTCCCCGATCGCCGGTCCGGTGATGGCGTCGAGGGCGGCCAGGGCGTCCGGGTCGGGGAAGACGATGGCGGCGAGGGCCGCACGGTCGAGGGACCCGTCCGGGCGCATCACGGCGTCCCCGAAGCGGGTCCGGATGGCGGCAAGGGCCGGCTCCCCCGGCTCCACGACCTCGCGCGCGACCTCGTCGGCATCGATGACGATCGCGCCCAGCTCGGCCAGGCGCCGGGACACCGACGACTTGCCCGACCCGATCCCACCGGTGACTCCCACTCGCAGCACGGGGGATAGCCTACGGGCGGGTGGCTGCGCCGCGAGGGCTCACGCGTCCCGGGGGCGGCGTGGCTCAGCCGACGAGGGAGGCGAGCTCGAGGGCGCGGGCCGGGTAGTCGGTCACGATGCCGTCGACGCCGAGGTCGAGCATGGTGCTCAGGTCATCGGGGTGGTTGACGGTCCACGGGAGGACCGCGATGCCAAGAGAGTGGGCCCGGTCCACGAGGCCGGCGTCGACCGTCGAATGGTGCGGGCCGACGACGCAGGCCCCGAGCTCCGCGACCGCACCGGCGACGTCGTCGCCGTGGTCCTCCCAGGAGACGGTCCCGAGCCAGGCGCTGCCCGGGGCGTAGGTCGTGCCGACCTCGACGAGGGCCGAGCGGAGCAGCCCGGGCGCGAGGGTCCTGGACCGGTCGAGCACCGCCCAGTCGAAGGAATGGACGAAGCAGCGGTCCTCCAGCCCGTGCTCGTGGATCTCGGCGAGCACGGCATCGACGAGGGGTTCGCGGGTCGCCCGGGAGATCGGGTGGGTGGGGTCGACCTTGAGCTCGATCGTCCACCACATGTCGTCGTCGAGGGCGGCGCCGAGCTCGAGGACCTCGTGGAGGGTGACGACGCGGGCCGCGGGGTCGAGCCGCTGGTCGGGAAACCTCGGGTGGGCCGCGCTGCCGATGTCGACCGTGCGGAGCAGCGCGAGGTCGAGCTCGTCGACGCGTGCTCCTGCGAGGTCGGGTCCGGTGAACCGGCACCGCGCGGGGTGAAGCACCTGGTCGTGCCAGAGCACGGCATGCCCGTCTCCGCTGAGCCGCACATCGATCTCGATCGCGGTGGCGCCCGCCTCGATGCCCGCCCGCATCCCTGCGAGGGTGTTCTCGGGCGCGAGCCCACGGGCACCACGGTGGCCCTCGACGTCGACAGCACCGAGCCGGGCCCAGGGCCCAGGTCGTGTGGCGCACGGGGCGGTCGTGACAGTCACACCGAAAACCTATCGGTGTAGTTCAGACGTGCCCTGAACGCGCGCTGAACGGCATCACACAGGTTGATGGATGGTACGGGTGAGGGCCCGGTCCACTCGGACCGGGCCCTCACGCCGTTCAGCGATGCGGGTGTCAGTTGCCCGTCAGCTTCTCGCGCAGAGCGGCGAGGGCCTCGTCCGAGGCGAGCGTGCCCTCGGCGGGCGCTGCCTGCTCGGCACCGGTCGCGGACGAGTAGGACGTCGCGTTGCCCGCGCTGACCGCGGCCTCGGCGTCGGCCTTCGACGCGGCCTCGACCTGCGCCTTGTGGGCCTCCCACCGGGCGTGGGCCTCGGCGTACTCGCGCTCCCACTTCTCCCGCTGAGCCTCGTAGCCCTCGAGCCACTCGTTGGTCTCCGGGTCGAAGCCCTCGGGGTACTTGTAGTTGCCGCTCTCGTCGTACTCCGCGGCCATGCCGTAGAGCGTCGGGTCGAACTCGGTCATCGCGAGGGCCGTGTCGTTGGCCTGCTTGAGCGAGAGCGAGATGCGGCGACGCTCGAGGTCGATGTCGATGACCTTGACGAAGATCTCGTCACCGACGTTGACGACCTGCTCCGGCAGCTCCACGTGGCGCTCGGCCAGCTCGGAGATGTGCACCAGGCCCTCGATGCCGTCCTCGACGCGGACGAACGCGCCGAACGGGACGAGCTTGGTGACCTTGCCCGGGACGACCTGGCCGATCGCGTGGGTCCGGGCGAAGTGCTGCCACGGGTCCTCCTGCGTCGCCTTCAGCGACAGGGAGACGCGCTCGCGGTCCATGTCGACGTCGAGGACCTCGACGGTGACCTCCTGGCCCACCTCGACGACCTCGGACGGGTGGTCGATGTGCTTCCAGGACAGCTCCGAGACGTGGACGAGACCGTCGACGCCGCCGAGGTCCACGAACGCACCGAAGTTGACGATCGAGGAGACCACGCCGGAACGGACCTGGCCCTTCTGGAGCTCCTTGAGGAACGTCGTACGAACCTCGGACTGCGTCTGCTCGAGCCACGCACGGCGGGACAGGACCACGTTGTTGCGGTTCTTGTCGAGCTCGATGATCTTCGCCTCGATCTCCTTGCCGACGTACGGCTGGAGGTCGCGGACGCGCCGCATCTCGACGAGGGAGGCGGGCAGGAAGCCGCGCAGGCCGATGTCGAGGATGAGGCCACCCTTGACGACCTCGATGACGGTGCCGGTGACGACGCCGTCCTCCTCCTTGATCTTCTCGATCGTGCCCCAGGCGCGCTCGTACTGGGCGCGCTTC
>NZ_JBQCCV010000016.1:0-3694 GCF_051961875.1 Intrasporangium sp.
CCCAGCGCCCCACTTCGTGACCACCACCTCACTGTCATCAGCCGGCCAACGCCCGCTGATGAGGTGCGCTCGGTCGCCCAGATCGGCGTGTGGTTGGAGACTCACTCCCAGTGCGTTGACGGAGATCGTCTTCTCGGGAGATGCGACACGGAGCTGACCTTGGGCCAACGGAATCGCGGTTCCGCCGGTCAACCCGGCAATGGCCCTGGCCGGATCGTTCTCGATCCCTCCGATCGGTGTGGCGGGCGGTGAGTCTCCGTCTGAACCCCACCCCCGGCCGAGGGCTTCCTGGTAGATCTGCTTTCCTGCGACCGGTCCGCTCACTATCGCTTGACCGGTGCCGAACAGATACGGTTCCTGCTCGTTGTCGTCGAGGGTCATCGAGAAGACCAGCGTCGCGCCGGCGCTGATCAGCAGCACCGGGAGCCCGATCATGATCAGGATGAGGATGCTGCGTCCGCGGTGGCGGCGTACGTCGCGGCGCGCCATGCGTAGCGCCACCCGCCAGCCCGCCTGCCAGCTACTGAACCGGCCGCCACGCATGTCGCTCGTGCCCGTCACGTCGCCCTCCTCGTGACGACGGGAGCCCGACGCACCGAGAGCCAGGCGAGGGCTCCGGCGACGAGGGGGACGAGTACGACGGGCAGCAGGATCTGCAGCCATGGCACGTCGATGACCACGGTGCTGACGTCCATGCCCTGATCGGTGTACCGCGCGGTCATGATGCGCGAGAGGGCGATGCCGGGCGCGACGCCGACGAGGACGCCCAGCACAGCGCCGAGGAGGCCCAGGTAGGTGGCCTGTGCTCCCGCCATGGCCCGTCTCGTACGTCGAGTGGCGCCCACCGCAGCGAGGGTGCCGAGGAGCGGTGCCGCCTCGGCCTGCCCGAGGGCGGTCGCGATGAGCGTCGCGACGAGGATGATCAGGGCGATGACCCCGATGACGAGCGCGATGATGAGCCCGTCGTCCCGCTGGAAGCCCCGTTCCACGTGCATGGGCACCTCCCCCGCGACCGCGCCCACCGCATCGAAGATCCGTTGCTCCTGCTCGCCCGTGATCGGGCCATTGCCACGAAGGACGATGTAGTTGGGGAACTGCTGTAAGCCGAGTCTGCTGGCCGTGTGGGTCGTGATGATTCCGCCAGGCCCGCCGCTCCCGCCATTGACGATGCGAACCCACTGGTCGTGGCCGAGGTGGACCACGGGCAGGGTGACGACGTCGGTCCCGTCGTGGTCCTGGATGGTCGGCCTGCCGTCCGGACCCGGCGTCAGCGTGTAACGGAAGAACGTGGCACGGCCGTCCACCACGTCGAGGTCGACCGGTCGCATCTGCTCGATGGCGAGCGGCGCGGACCCCCACCGGGATTGGTGGGGCAGCGCCCGCGCGAAGTCGGGATCCAGGATTGCGACGGCTCCCTGTGCCAGCCCGGCACGCTGCTCGGGGGTGAGGTCGAGCATCGTGGTCAACTCGTCGAGATCCGCGGCGATCAGTTGCGACCCCGACGATGAGCCACTGGTGGAGACAGTCGCGCACTTGGGTGGCGGGTCTCCTCGGGTGACCTCACGACCCTCAACCGCTGCCATGTCGTCGTCCTCGACGATCACCTCGCGCGGGGTGCACCCTGCACGCGGCGCTGCGAGTCTGTTGGCGGGTACGTCCTCAAACCCCAGCCCGATGAGCCCGAGCGTCCGGACCGTCGGGTCGGCTCGGCGGATCGCGGCGGTCGTCTCCGCCATTGCAGCGGTCGGGTCGGGGCCTCCCGGGGGATAGACCATCGCCTGCCCGTCCGCGAGGACCGGCTGGTACTCCTTGGCCTTGCGGAGAGTGTCGCCCTGCAATGCGATGCATACCGTTGTGAGGACCGCCGCGCCGGCCATGATCGCGGCCACAGTGGGCGTGGCCCGGCCGCGGAGTCGGCCAGCCTCCCGAGCGGCCATCCGCGCGGCGAGCGGCAGACGATGGGCGCGGCGGCCTCCAAGCGCCAAGACCAGCGGCACCACGAGCAGCGCGCCTATGACGAGCAGCAGCACCCCGCCGAGGAAGACGAAGAAGTAGACGTCGGCGGTCTGGAAGGAGGCGAGCGACACGGCGGCGACGCCGACGCCGGCAAGGACCGCGCCGACGACCGGAACGCGCTTGCGCAATCGCGGAGAGACCGACTGCCCGCGCATGACCGAGACGATGTCGAGCCGGCCGAGGCCGCGGCTCGGGATGAGCGCAGCCACGACCGAGCTGAGCACGCCAGCGGCCGTGACGAGCGCCATGGCCGACCACGGCACCTCGAGCGGCCCGAAGAAGTGGTTCGGCCGCAGCCGTCCGATCAGTACGACGGCGGCGAGACCAGCAGCGAGTCCGATGGCCGCGCCGACGAGGGACGAGAGTGCGCCGAGGACCAGGGCTTGGGCGAGCACACTCCGCCTCAGCTGTGCTGTCGTTGCGCCGTTGGAGGACGCGAGGGCGAGCGTCCGCCGCTGCCGGGCAGCGCTGACCGCGAAAGCCGGGCCGGCGAGCAGCGTGGTCAGCAGGAGCAGGCCGAGCGATGCCCCACCGACGCCATAGAGCGCCGAGATGCTCCCGGACGACAAGAGCCCCATCCCATCGGGCACCTGCATCGTCTCGGGATGCTGGACCACGTAGCGGCTATAGGCGCCGACGCCATACGTATTGAGCTGCTCGATCTCAGGCCAGGTGATGGGGGAGTTGCGCTCGACGAGCCACTGCGTTTCGGCAAGGTCGGGCGACATGGGAGTCATGACCAGCTCCGCGGGCGTCACCTGACTGGGACTCCACGAACTGAAGCCCTGTCCGGTGCCGACCAGCGTCACGGTCCGCGTCGTCTGCCCGCCCTTCCCGTCGTCCGTCGTCAGCTCGAACGTGCCAGTGGCCGGCAGGCCCGCTGCGACACCGAGGGCGGTGACCAGCGCCTCGTCCGGCCCGGTCGGCCAACGGCCGGTCTCGAGGCTCGCCCGGGGCGACAGCACGCCGCCCCCGTCCGTGGCGTCCGCCCCGACCACGGTCACCGTGAACCGGTGACCGTCGACCCGCGCAGTCCCTCGGATCGAGGTCATCGGGTGTAGCCGGCCTCCGACCAGCTCGCCAAGCGCCGCGGCCTCCGTGCCCGGTCCGAAGCCAGGGACCGGCTTGGCTGCCGGGGCGTGGTCCGAACCGTTGCCGTAGAAGGTGTTGGGGTCAAGCAGCTGGGTCAGCGCCTGGGGACGCGGGCCGACCAGGTATCCCTGGCTCTGCCCGACCTGCAGGGGCAGCCGCTCCTCCGTGTCGAGGTCCTCGCTGAACCAGAGCGTGCTGCCGGCCACGAGCAGCAGCACCGGAAGCCCGACCATGACCGTGATCAGGATGCTCCGGCCGCGATGCCGGCGCACGTCACGCCGCGCCATCCGCAGCGCAACGCGCCATCCCGCCCGCCATTGCTCGAAGCGGCCCGTCCCCTGCCCGGGCCGCCCCGAGCCCCCCTGCCCCCACGCCATCAGGTCACCGCGTCTGCGCGAGGAGCGAGTCCGCCGAGTCCGGCCCGCCCGTCGAGTCCACGATCCGCCCGTCCCGGAGGAAGATCACCCGGTCGGCCCACGCCGCGTGCCGCGCCTCGTGCGTGACGAGCAGCCCGGCCGCGCCGGCGTCGCACCGCTGCCGGAGCACGCGCAGCACCTCCTCGCCGGTGTGCGAGTCGAGGGCACCG
>NZ_JBQCCV010000017.1:0-13754 GCF_051961875.1 Intrasporangium sp.
CAGGCCGGCGGCCACGTTGTCGTAGATCGACATCGTCGGGAACGGGTTGGGGCGCTGGAAGACCATGCCGACCGTCCGCCGGACGTGGACCGGGTCCATCGAGGGGGCGTAGAGGTCCTGGTCGTCGAGCATGACCTTGCCTTCGACGCGGCCCCCGGGGGTGACCTCGTGCATCCGGTTGAGGGTGCGCAGGAAGGTCGACTTCCCGCAGCCCGACGGCCCGATGAACGCGGTCACGGACCGGGGTTCGACCGTCATCGAGACGCCCTCGACGGCCTTGAAGTCGCCGTAGTAGACGCTGAGGTCACTGACGTCGATGCGCTTTGCCATGGGAATGCAGTCCTTCGTGGGGTGTATCGGTGGCGGTCACTTGGCGACCGCGCTGCGGCGGGCGATGAGCCGGCCGGCGAGGTTGAGCAGGAGGACGAGGATGATCAGGGTAAGGGCCGCGCCCCACATCCGCTCGGCGGCGGTGGCGAGCCCGAAGTCGCTGCGGTCCTCGTTGATCATCGTCGGCAGGGTCGGCATGTTGCCGCTGAAGAGGTCGCGCTGGAAGTTCTTCGTGTACGGCCCGAGGATGAGCAGCGGAGCGGTCTCGCCCATCACCCGGGCGAGCCCGAGCAGGACGCCGGTGACGATCCCGGAGAAGGCCGTCGGGAGCACGACCCGCACGATCGTGATCCACTTCGGCACGCCGAGGGCGTAGGACGCCTCCCGGAGCTCGTTGGGGACGAGCTTGAGCATCTCCTCCGTCGAGCGGGTGACGGTCGGGATCATGAGCAGCACGAGCGAGAGCGAGACGGCGAAACCGTTGCGGTCGATGCCGAAGGTGGTCACCCAGACCGCGTAGATGAACAGGGCGGCGACGATCGAGGGGACACCGGAGAGGATGTCGACCATGAAGCTGATCGTCTTGGCGAGCCGGCCCCGGCCGTACTCGACGAGGTAGATCGCGGTGAGGATCGCGATCGGCACGGCGATCGCCGCCGTCGCACCCGCCTGAATGAGGGTGCCCTCGATCGCGTGACGGGCGCCGCCCCCGGCGTCGGTCGTGTTGATGTTGCGCTGGTTGCCGGTCCACCACAGCATCGTCGTGATCATGTGGAAGCCCTTGCTGGCCACCGTCCAGAGGATCCACACGAGGGGGATGGTCGCGAGCGCGAAGCAGCCCCACATGACGATCCGGGCCGCGTGGTCCTTGATGGCCCGGCCGCGGTGCGGGCGGGCCATGTGCTCGAGGGCCTCGCGGCCGGCCGGACCGGCAGGCGGGGTCGGCCCGGTCGGGCGCATCTCGTCCTGGGCCATGGTCGTCATTCGGAGAAGGCCTTCCTGCGCTCGATGACGACGCGGGCGATGCTGTTGACGACGAACGTCAGGACGAAGAGCACGAGGCCCGCGGCGATATAGGCGCCGGTCTTGCTGGGGTTGCTGAACTCGGCGGCGTTGTTCGCGATCTTGGAGGCGAAGGTCTCACCGCCGTTGAAGAGGGACCAGGTCCATGCAGTCCCGCCCGCGAGCGCGGACACCAGGAACGTGACGGCGATCGTCTCGCCGAGGGCGCGGCCGAGGGCGAGCATCGAGGCCGAGATGACACCGGGCTTGCCGAACGGCAGGACAGCCGTGCGGATCATCTCCCAGTGCGTGGCGCCGAGCGCGAGCGCGCCCTCCTTGTGGGCGGCGGGGGTCTGGTCGAAGACCTCGCGCGAGAGGGCGGTCACGATCGGCAGGATCATGATCGCGAGGACGATGCCGATGAAGAAGATCGTGCCGCCGGAGATCGGCGTGGGCGCGAACAGCGGGAACCAGCCGAACCGCTCCTGCAGGAACTGCTCGAAGGGCCGGACGATGGCCCGGAAGGTCAGCAGGCCCCAGAGGCCGTAGACGATCGACGGCACGGCCGCGAGCAGGTCCACGAGGTTCGCGGCGGGACGGCGGAGCCACCGCGGCGCGTACTGGGTGATGAACAGGGCGACGCCCACGCCGACCGGCACGGCGATGACCATCGCGATCACCGACGAGGTGACCGTCGTCCAGAGGAACTCGAGGATGCCGAAGCGCGGCTGGTCACCTCCGGGCGACCACTCCCGGCTGGTGAGGAAGTTCGCCTGGTCCTTCGTGAGCGCGGGGACCGCCTGCGCGATGAGGAAGACGCCGATGAGGGTGACGAGTCCGATGACGATGAGCCCGGACGTCGTCGCCGCGCCGCTGAACAGGCGGTCACCAGCGCGGCCCGACCGGCCAGCGGCGGGTGCCGCCGACTGACCGGTCGGATTGGGCAGTGAGGTCGTGCTCATCAGGAGATGCTGTCCACCGCGGCTTCGACCTTGGTCAGGACCTCGGCGGGCAGGGGAGCATAGCCCAGCGGCTCGAGCGACTTCTGGACGTCGCTGGAGGCGAAGTGCTTGAGGAACGCCTTGACCTTCTTGCCCTGCTCGGCGTCGGCGTACTTCGAGCAGACGATCTCGTAGGTGACGAGGACGATCGGGTAGGCGCCGGCCTCCTTCGTCGCGTAGTCGAGCTTGAGCGCGAGGTCGTTGCCCGAGCCGACCTGCTTGGCGGCGCTGATGGCCTTGCCGGCGCTCTCGCCGGTGAGCTCGACGGGGCCGTTGCCCGTGTCGATGGAGGCCATCTTGAGCTGGTTCTGCTGCGCGTAGCTCCACTCGACGTAGGTGATCCCGCCGTCCTGGCCCTGGACGGCCGTCGCGACGCCCGCCGACTTCTCCTTGCCCTCGCCCTTGCCGGTCCACTGCTTGGCCGGCTCGGCGGTCCAGACACTCGGCGCTGCGGCCTGCAGGTACTTCGTGAAGTTCTCGGTGGTGCCCGACTCGTCGGAGCGGAAGTAGACCTTGATCGGGGTCGCCGGCAGCTTCGCGTCCTTGTTCAGGGCGGCGATGGCCGGGTCGTTCCAGGTGGTGATCTCGCCCTTGAAGATCTTGGCCGCGACGTCCGCGTTGAGCACGAGCTTGTCGACGCCCTGAAGGTGGTCGGCGATCGCGATCGGGCCGGCCACCATCGGCAGGTTGAGGGCGGGAGAGCCGCAGGCGTTCTTGGCGTCGTCGGCCTCGACCCTGCCGTCCTTCGGCTTGGTCTTGAGGGCGGAGTCGGAGCCCGCGAAGGCGACCTGCTTGGCGATGAACTGCTTGATGCCCGAGCCCGAGCCCGTGGCGTTGTAGTCGATCGTCGCGTTCGCGCAGGCCTCCTGGTAGGACTTGATCGCCTGGGCGATGGCGTTCTTCTGGGCCGTGGAGCCCTCGGCGGCGAGGTCGCCGTCGAAGCAGGAGACGTTGGCGGCCGCGGGCGAGCCGGCGCCCTGGGTGCTGCCGCCGGGGGCCGGGTTCTCCGATGCGCAGGCGGACAGCGCGAGAGCACCGGTGAGGGCGATGGCGCCGACGGCGCCGATACGCGAAACAGACACGAGCTTGATCCCTCTCGATGGGTGGAAAGAACGTGGTGGGCGCTCCGGCGGCGCTGCCGAAACTGCGTCCAGTCGCGAAGGTACGGTGCGCGGGTAACCACTCCGCCAACTCGGGTGAACCGGAGGTGAACAGGCGGCGACGAGTTCGGGTCGCTCAGCTCGCGATGCGCTCGACGGCGACGACGGCCGCCGTCTCGTCCCGGCCCCGGACGTGGCAGACGAGCACCTCGCCCTTGCGCATCTGGTCGTCCGCGGCGCCGGCGAGCTCCTCACGCCAGGTCTCGGCGCACGGGTGGTCGCCCGGCACGAGGTCGGCGAGCCGCCCCAGCAGGTCGGGCAGGACGGGCCCGTGGCTGCACAGAGCCGCCGGCGTGCCGCGTCGCAGCAGCGCGCGAAGGTGCCGTGCTGCGGGAGCCGGGTCAGCGGCATACCCCTCATCGGAGAGGCCCTCCTTGGCGTGCAGGCGCAGGCCCGCACGGGCGGCATACGGCTCGAGGGTGGCCAAGCAGCGCACGGACGGGGAGGTGACCAGGCGCGAGATGCCGTATGCCGCGAGCACCCCGGCGATGGTCACGGCCTGTTGCGCACCCGCAGGGGTGAGCGGGCGCAGCTGGTCGTCGTCGGACCAGCTCTCGCGAGCCCGGGCCTTCGCGTGCCGGACGAGGGCGAGGGGCCAGGTGTCGAGGCGGGACTCGCGATCGGCGCGGACGAGCGCCCGCAGCTGCTCACGGTCGCGGGAGTAGTCGAGGCGTTCGTGCGCGGCGGGCACGTCGAGCCACTCGAGGGCGTCGACCTCATGCTCGAGCCGGCCGCTCCCACCCGTGACGGCGGCGGCCCAGTAGCTCACGTGCTTGGCCGCCACCGCGCCGGAACCGTCCGGGACCGGGTAGTCCGAGGACGGCAGCGGCAGCCCCAGGCGGACGCCCAGGCCGGTCTCCTCGAGGGTCTCCCGGGCGGCGGCGACGCAGGAGTGCTCGCCCGGGTCGAGCTTGCCCTTGGGCCAGGACCAGTCGTCGTACTTGGGACGGTGGACGAGCGCGACCTCGAGCCGCCCCTTGCGGCGGCGCCACGGCAGGGTCCCGGCGGCGGGGATGAGAGAGGGCACGGCGTCAGCGGCGCCGGGCCTTGCGGCGCCGCTTGTCGTGCCGCTCGTTGAGCTTGGCCTGGATGTCGACGAGCGGCGCACCGTCGTCGTCCACCGCACGGCGGACCCAGCGCCCGTCCGGGCCGAGGTCCCACCGGGAGCTCGACTCGGCGAAGCCGAGGGCGAAGAGCTGGTCGAGCTCGGCGAGGTGGCCCGGGTCGGTGATGCGCACG
The DNA here is from genome assembly GCF_051961875.1 of Intrasporangium sp. Taxonomy (GTDB): domain Bacteria; phylum Actinomycetota; class Actinomycetes; order Actinomycetales; family Dermatophilaceae; genus Intrasporangium_A. Next base: position 4,733 of record NZ_JBQCCV010000017.1, read on the forward strand.
AGGGTCTCGACGCGGCGGTCGAGGTTGCGGTGCATCATGTCGGCGCTGCCGATGTAGACCTGCGGGTCGCCCCCGTGGTCGAACCAGAAGACCCGGGAGTGCTCGAGGAACCGGCCGAGCACCGACCGGACCCGGATCGTCTCGGAGAGGCCCGGCACGCCGGGCCGCAGGGCGCAGATGCCGCGGACCCAGATGTCGACCCGGACGCCCGCCTGGGAGGCCCGATAGAGCGCGTCGATGATCGCCTCGTCGACCATCGAGTTGACCTTGATCGCGATCCGGCCGGCCGGCTCGCCCTTGCCCCGCCCCTCGTGGAGCGCGACCTCGTCCTCGATGAGGTCGATGAGGCCGGACCGGACGGTGCGGGGGGCGACGAGGAACCGCTTGAACTTGCTGCGTGGCGCGAACCCGGACAGCTGGTTGAACAGGCGGGACATGTCCTCGCCGACCTGCGGGTCGCAGGTGAAGAGGCCGAAGTCCTCGTAGACCCGGGCCGTCTTGGGGTTGTAGTTGCCGGTGCCGATGTGGCAGTAGCGGACGAGACCCTCGGGCTCCTGGCGCACGACGAGGCAGAGCTTGGCGTGCGTCTTGAGGCCGACCACCCCGTAGACGACGTGGACTCCGGCCTGCTCGAGCTTGCGCGCCCAGGAGATGTTGTTGACCTCGTCGAAGCGGGCCTTGATCTCGACGATGGCGAGCACCTGCTTGCCGGCCTCGGCAGCGTCGATGAGCGCATCGACGATGGGGGAGTCGCCCGAGGTGCGGTAGAGGGTCTGCTTGATGGCGAGGACGTCAGGATCGTCCGCGGCCTGCTCGATGAAGGCCTGGACCGACGTCGAGAAGGAGTCGTACGGGTGCTGGACGAGCACGTCCTTGTGCCGGATCGCGCCGAGGATGTCGCCGGGTTGCGAGCTCTCGGTGGGCGCGAAGTCGGGGTGGGTGCGCGGGACGAACTTCGGGTACTCGAGGTCGGACCGGTCGACGTCGGTGAGCGCCGACAGCCCGGTCAGGTCGAGTGGCGTCGGGAGGCGGTAGAGCTCGCGCTCGCTGATCTGCAGCTCGTCCGCCAGCATGTCGAGCACCCGGGGGTCCATGTCCTCGTCGACCTCGAGGCGGATCGGCGGGCCGAACCGCCGGCGGGTCAGCTCCTTCTCGAGGGCGGTGAGCAGGTTCTCGACGTCGTCCTCCTCGACCTCCACGTCCTCGTTGCGGGTGACCCGGAAGGTGAAGTGCTCCCGCACGGTCATGCCGGGGAAGAGCTGGTCGAGGTGGGCGGCGATGACGTCCTCGAGCGGGACGAAGCGCTTGGGCTGCTCCTCCTCTGCATCGGTGGCGTCGGCGATCTCGATGAAGCGCGGGAGGTTCGGCGGCACCTTGAGCCGTGCGAAGTGCTCCACCCCGGTCTTCGGGTTCTCGAGCAGGACGGCCAGGTTGAGGGACAGGCCCGAGATGTAAGGGAACGGGTGCGCCGGGTCGACGGCCAGCGGCGTGAGGACGGGGAAGACCCGGTCGGCGAAGAACCAGTGGAGCGGTTCGCGCGCGTCGTCGTCGAGCTCGTCCCACCGGATGATGACGATCCCCTCGGCCTCGAGCGCCGGCCGGACGTCATGCTGGAACACCTCGCCCTGTTGGTTCATCAGCTCATGCGCGAGCCGGGCGATGCGGTCGAGCAGCTCGCGCGGCTCGAGGCCGGCGGCGGTGCGGACTGCGAGCCCGGTCGCGATGCGTCGCTTGAGGCCGGCGACGCGGACCATGAAGTACTCGTCGAGGTTGTTCGAGAAGATCGCGAGGAACCGGGCGCGCTCGAGCAGCGGCACCCTCGGGTCCATCGCGAGCTGGAGGACGCGCTCGTTGAACTGCAGCCAGGACAGCTCGCGCTCGAGGTAGCGGTCGGCCGGCAGGTCCTCCTCGGCGCGGCGGGCCGGAACGGGCGCGGTCCCGACGAAGCGGCCGTTGGCCGCGCGGGCCGGTGGGCGGGGTGCGGGCACGGCGCTCGCGAACGAGCTGACGGGCTCGACGACAGGGTCCGCGACCGTGGTCTCGGTGTCTGCCTCCGTCGCCCGCTCGACGCTGCTCGCGCTCATGCGCCCCATCGTGGCACCGAATGGTGACCAGCGGGTGAACCCGCGTGGCGGCCTACTCCCATACCGCCGAACGGCGCGTCAGGGGCGGGCGAACTGGCGGTGCACCTGCAGGTCCTCGAAGCCGAGAGTCCGGTAGGTGTGCATCGCCGCCGAGTTGTCGTCGTCGACGTAGAGGACGACCTGCTCGAGGCCCTCGTCACGCAGGTGGTCGAGGCCGAGGACCGTCACCGCCTTGCCCAGGCCCAGGCCCTGCCGCTCGGGGGCGACACCGACCACGTAGACCTCGCCTTGCCGCCCGTTCGGGGGGTCGACCTTGGTCCAGTGGAACGCCGCGATCCGGCCGGGCTCGTCCGCCGGGACGACCAGGATGAACCCCCCCGGGTCGAACCAGGGCTGAGCCATCCGCTGCTCGAGGTCGGGCATCGCGAGGGCGCCCTGCTCGGGATGGTGCGCGAACGCGGCTGCGTTGACGCGCAGCCACTCCCGCTCGTCACGCCCGGGCTCGAAGCGGCGCACGACGTAGCCCTCGGGGAGGGTGGCCGCCGGCCACGGCGGCCCGGACGTCAGGGACCGGCCCATGAAGTGCAGCTCACGCACCGGAACGAGACCCTGCCCCCGAGCGAATCCCTCTGCGGGCCCGTCCGACTCGTGGCTCCAGAGGCGCACGTCCATCGGCAGCTGGGCGAGCAGGGCCGCCCCGACCCCGCCTCCGCGGTGGTCGGGGTCGACGACGAGCTCGGCAGAGGCCGGCTCGTCCGGCCCGCCCGAGCGGGACTGCGCGTAGCCCACGAGTGCCTGCTCAGCGGTATACGCGAGGAAGTGCGACACGCCCTCGCCGTCGCGCGACTCGACGGACATGCGGAACTGCTCCGACAGCGGGGCGCTGCTGTCTGTGTCGCGGGCGCGCTCGGCGAGCCGGAGGATGGCATGCGACTCCGCCGGGGTGAGGGAGGGGCGTGCGCCACGGCGCTCGATCGTGACGTCGGACATACCGCGATTCCATCACAGGAGCGTGAAAGCCCCCATGGAAGTTGCTGAAGCCATAGTCTGCCGATGACGTCCGGGGGGCGTCGAACCAGCTGTTCGCGACATCCTCGCGGGCGTCACGCCACTCAAAAGGGGACCACCATGTCGACTCGAACTCGGCGCCTGCTCGGCGTCACCATCGCGGGCGTCGCCGCCCTTGCGATGGCCGCAGCACCCTCCTTCGCGGGCGACGGGGGCCCCGGCCAGAGCAACGCCAGCCCCAAGGCGGCCGGCCCGCTGCTCGACATCCAGCTGCTGTCCTTCAACGACTTCCACGGCAACCTCGAGCCACCGAGCGGCTCCAGCGCGCGGGTCACCACGAGCCACGGCAACGTCGACGCCGGCGGTGTCGAGTACCTCGCCACCCACCTCGCGCAGGCCCGGCAGGGCCACAACAACACGCTGACCGTCGCGGCGGGCGACATCGTCGGCGCCTCACCGCTGCTGTCCGCCGCCTTCCACGACGAGCCGACCATCCTCGCGATGAACAAGCTCGGCCTCGATGCCACGGCGGTCGGCAACCACGAGTTCGACGAGGGCTACAAGGAGATCCAGCGCCTGCAGTACGGCGGCTGCATCGACGACGGCGACGGCGCGAACAACCAGAACTCCTGCCCGACCGGCTCCTTCCCGGGCGCGAGCTTCGACATCCTCGCCGCCAACGTCATCGAGAAGTCCAGCGGCAAGACGATCCTGCCCGCCTACACGATCAAGAACGTCAACGGCGCCAAGATCGCCTTCATCGGGATGACCCTCAAGGACACGCCCAACATCGTCACCGCCGCCGGTGTCGCCGGCCTGAAGTTCACGGACGAGGTGGAGACGGCCAACGCGCTCGTCCCGGTGCTGAAGAAGAACAACGTCAACGCCATCATCGTGCTGATCCACCAGGGCGGCCTGCCGACCAACCCGATCTTCGACGCCTCGTGCGGCAACGGGGCCGGTCTCGACCCGAAGGCCTCGCCGATCATCGACATCGCGAAGCGTCTCGATCCCGAGATCGACATGATCATCTCGGGCCACACGCACCAGCCCTACGTCTGCGACATCCCCGACCCGGCAGGCAGGTCGCGGCTCGTGACGTCGGCCTCGTCGTTCGGCCGGCTCTTCACCGAGACCGACCTGCAGTACGACCGGCGCACCAACGACATCGTCCGCAGCTCCGTCAAGGGCACGAACATGATCGTCAGCCGTGACGTGCCCAAGGACCCGGCCCAGACGGCCCTCATCAGCCAGTACAAGGCGTTCGTCAAGCCCATCGCGTCCAAGGTCATCGGGCACATCACCCAGGACGTGACCAAGTCGCAGAACGCGGCCGGCGAGAGCCAGCTCGGCGACCTCATCGCCGACGCCCAGCTCGCCGATACGTCGGTCGTCACCGGTGGCGAGGCGCCGGTCATCGCGTTCATGAACCCCGGCGGCGTCCGCGCCGACCTCAGCTATGCCGCCTCGCCCTACGGCGAGGCGCCGGGCGACGTGACGTTCGACGAGGCGTTCACGGTCCAGCCGTTCAACAACTACATGGTCTCGATGACGCTGACCGGCAAGCAGATCAAGGCCCTGCTCAACGAGCAGTGGTCCGGTCCGAATGCCGGCGCGCCGAAGATCCTGCAGGTGTCGAAGGGCCTCGCCTACACCTACTCGGGCACCACGCTCGGTTCGGTGACGCTCAACGGGGCGGCCCTCGACGACGCCAAGTCCTACCGGATCGTGACGAACAACTTCCTGCAGGGCGGCGGCGACGGCTTCCCGACCTTCACCGCGGGAACCGGCGTCTACTACGGAGGCCTCGACATCGACGCCTTCGCGAGCTACCTCACCTCGTTCGGTGCGACCGGCTACACCCCCGGCGCGCTGAACCGGATCACGAGGAACTGACCACCCGCTCGTCAGCCCGCACGAACACGAAGAGGTATGCCGCCCAGCTCTCCCAGCGGGGCGGCATACCTCGTGCTTGTTGCTTGGTTCGAGGTAATCGTCGACTTGTGGCGTCCGCGGGTTACCTCGAACCAGCGGGGTGCCGCCCAGGTCGAGGTATTTACCGGACAGTGGCGTCCGCGGATTACCTCGAACCGGCGAGGACGTGGCTCAGGCTGTGGGGACGACGAGGCGGTAGCCGACGTTGCGGACCGTCCCGATGAGCGACTCGTGGTCGGGACCGAGCTTGGCGCGCAGCCGCCGGACGTGGACGTCGACGGTGCGGGTGCCGCCGTAGTAGTCGTAGCCCCAGACCTCCTGCAGCAGCTGCGCCCGGGTGAAGACCCGGCCGGGGTGCTGCGCGAGGTACTTGAGCAGCTCGAACTCCTTGTAGGTCAGGTCGAGGAGACGGCCGCGCAGCTTCGCGGAGTAGCTCGCCTCGTCGATGACCAGGTCGCCGGACGTGATCGGCGCGTCGAGGTCGTCCACGTCGGGCTGGTTGCGGGTCAGTGCGAGCCGGATCCGGGCGTCGACCTCGGCGGGGCCGGCGGTGTCGAGGACGACGTCGTCGACGCCCCACTCGGCCGTGAGACCAGCAAGGCCGCCCTCGGTGAGGACGGCCAGGAGCGGAGCGGTGGTGCCGGTCGCGCGGAGCACGCGGCAGAGCGATCGGGCACCGACGAGGTCACGGCGGGCGTCGACGAGCACCACGTCGGCGGGTGGCGCCTCGACGAGGGCCGTCGGCTCCGCGGGCAGGATCCGCACCGGGTGCGCGAGCAGTCCCAGCGCAGGCAGCACGTCCGCGCTCGGGGTGAGCGCGTTCGTCAGCAGGAGCAGCCGGGCCATCGGCAGCAGGATAGGCGACACTGGAACCTGCCCGTCGCTCCCGACGGGCAGGCGAGACGAGCCTGCAGGAGGTATGAGGTGTCGACAGTCCCCGCCACGCCGACGGTGACGGTGCGCTACTGGGCGGCGGCGCGAGAGGCGGCCGGGACCGAGGCCGAGCGCCATGCCGGGCGGACCCTCGGCGGAGTCCTCGACGCAGCGGTCGACGCCCACCCCGAGCTGGCCACGGTGGTCAAGGCCTCGACCTTCCTCATCGACGGGCGGTCCGCCGACCGGTCGGCGACCCTCGAGGACGGTTCGACGGTCGAGGTGCTGCCGCCCTTCGCGGGGGGCTGAGTGGGCCCGGTGACGGATCCGGTGGTGGGTGAGACGCGAGGCACGCCCGAGCAGCGGGGCTCCTTGCGGCTACCGTTGTCCCCCGTGTCCGGTGACCGTCTGCGCCCCTGGTCCGTGGCAGCGACCCTCGCCGGCGCCGTCGCGGTCCTCCTCGCCGTGCAGTCGGGGTATGCCGCTCTCCTCGTTGTCGTCGCTGTCCTCACTCTCGCGGTGGTGGTCGGATGGCCCGCGGTCGGCGGGTCGAGGACGCCCATGGCGTCCTCCGTCGTCCTGGCGCTCGCCGGGGCGGGCGTGCTCGCCGCGACGGTGCGCGACGACCTGCGGTGGCTGCCCGCTGCGGTGGCGCTCGGCATCGTCGCCTCGTTCTTTCACCAGCTGCTCCGCCCGCCGCCGCGCGAGGGGCTGGTCCTCACGCTCGTCGCGGCGTTCGGCGGGCTCGTCCTGCTCGCCTCGGGCGCGCTGCTGCTCGCCAGCGGCCACGACAGCGGTGCCCGCCCGGTCGTCGTCGTCGCGATGATCGCGGCGGCCGCCGGCGTCGTCGGCGACCTGCTGGTGCCGGTCCGGGTGATCCGGCTCTTCCTCGGGTTCGTCGTCCTGCTGGTCGGGATGGCCGCCGCGGGGCTCGCGGCCTCCCGGTCGGACCAGCTGACCGTCCTGGCCGCCCTCGGGATCGGCGCGGCGGCGGCGACCGTCTCGTGGTCCTTCCGCCGGGTGCTCGCCCTGCAGCCGGCCCTCCTCGGGGTGCTCGGCCAGGTGGCGGTCGGCGCCGCCTCGGTCCTGCTGACCGGCGCCGTTGTGCGCCTCTTCACCCTCCTGGCCTGACCACCGGGAAATGGGGTGCGCGCCGGGGGCGCACCTGTCTACCGTGGCCGCCACGGCGACGACGGGACTGACACCCCCGAGCCGGGCATGACCAAGAGGCCGCGGCGACCCGCCGCGGCGAAGGTGCGGTGGCACAGCGACACACCCCATCGCCCGCACCTCCGGGGCTCGCAACCCTTCAGGAGGTGACCATGCACCAGCACATCCCTACCCCCGAACGTGTCCTCGCCCGCGACCTTGTCGCGCTGCCCGAGGGTGCGCCGGCCAGCCTCGCCGGCTGGGTCCATCGCCGGCGGATCCTCAAGTCCTTGACCTTCCTCGTCGTGCGGGACCGCTCCGGTCTCGCCCAGGTCGTGGTCCGCGACGCGGCCGTGGCCCGGCACGTCGAGGCGCTGCCCGAGGAGACCGTCGTCTCGGTCAGTGGGACGGTGTTCCACAACCCGGACGCTCCCGGCGGTGCCGAGCTCGTCGGTCCCGCCGTCGTCGCCCTCACCGAACCGGCGGAGGCGCCTCCGGCCGAGCTGTGGCGCCCCACCTTCGCGGCCGGGCTGCCGACCCGGCTCGACCATGCGGCCGTCACCCTGCGGCATCCTCGCCACCGGGCGGCCTGGGAGATCGCCGCCGCGTCGATGCGCGGGTTCCGTTCTGCGCTGGGCGGGCTCGGCTTCACGGAGGTCATGACGCCGAAGCTCGTCGAGACCGCGACCGAGTCGGGCGCGAACGTCTTCGAGCTCGACTACTTCGGCCGACCGGCCTACCTCGCCCAGTCGCCACAGTTCTACAAGCAGATGCTCGTCGGCGTCTTCGAGCGGGTCTTCGAGGTCGGCCCGGTCTTCCGCGCCGAGCCGCACGACACCGTCCGGCACCTCGCGCAGTACACCTCGCTCGACGCCGAGCTCGGCTTCATCCGCGACCACCGTGACGTCCTCGCCGTGCTCCGCTCTGCGGTCGTGGGGATGGTCGAGGCCGTCGAGACGTATGCCGGTGACGCCGCTGCGCTCCTCGGCGTGCAGCTGCCGCGGGTGCCCGACGAGTTCCCGGTCATCCACTTCCGGGACGCGCTGGCGCGGGTGGGCGCCGACCCGGACGAGCCCGACCTCAGCCCCGCGCACGAGCGAGCGTTGGGGGAGTGGGCGAGAGCGGCATACGGCTCGGACTTCCTTGCGGTCGAGGGCTATCCGATGGCCAAGCGTCCGTTCTACACCGCACCGGAGCCCGGTGACGGGCGCTGGAGCGCCAGTTTCGACCTGCTGTTCCGCGGGTTGGAGCTGACGACGGGTGGTCAGCGGCTGCACCGTCCGTCCGACTATGCCGCGGCCGTGGAACGGGCCGGGATCGACCCCGAGGTGATGGGCGGCTACCTCGACGCGTTCCGGCACGGGATGCCGCCGCACGGCGGGTTCGCGATCGGCCTGGAGCGCTGGGTGGCCCGTCTCACCGGCGCCGAGAACGTCCGCGAGGTGGCGCTCTTCCCGCGCGACCTGCACCGCCTCGCGCCGTGAGGCAGAACGGGTTACCAGGCTGCAAGTGAGCGACACTTCGGCGTGTCGACTTGCTTTTCCCCAATCGCTTGATCCAACCACTTCCCCTCGTGTCACATCAGCCTCTAAGGTGTGGTTCTGCATCCACGTGATCCTCCGCCGGAGGGGAAGCCGACGGCGCGCGGATGCATCCGAGAAGATCGGGGTTCAACATGTCGAACGAGCGTCAGCTCGCCGAGGTGCGGTTCCTTACCGTTGCCGAGGTCGCCTCGATCATGCGTGTGTCCAAGATGACGGTTTACCGGCTCGTCCACAATGGGGAGCTCCCCGCGGTGCGGGTGGGCAGGTCGTTCCGGGTTCCGGAGGACGCGGTGCACAAATACCTGCAGACGTCCTACATCGACACGGCGTGAGTGGTTTCGCCAGACGAGGGGGCGGCCCGGGCGCAAAAAAAGCGGGGCGCACGAGGGGTTGGGGGTTTTTTTTGCCCCCCAACATCAATTTTTTATG
>NZ_JBQCCV010000018.1:0-32232 GCF_051961875.1 Intrasporangium sp.
CCAGCTCCCGGCTCTTCGCCTCGAGCTGGGTGCCGGTCATACCTGCGGCCCCGGGGATCTCGACGAGCCGGAAGCCCGTGCCCGCACCGACCGTCGTCGCGTCCGTCTCGCTCGCGACGCCGTCGATCGCGAGCCCATAGAGCTTGCCCCCGGTCAGGCCGGCCCGCTCCACGTCGTTGCCCGTCGCCTTCTTCTCGCCGACGTAGACGTAGACCTGGCCGCCGCCGGAGTCGTCGAGGCCGACGACGACCGTCTGGTCGCCGGTGTTCGGCATGGCGACGACGTTCTCCCAGCTGGCCTTGCCGAGCCACGGCAGGATGTAGCTCGTGCCGGCGTCCGGACCGTCGACGACGTGGGCGAGCGCACGACCGTCGGCACCGGCCTCCTCGCCGTTCATGAAGAGGCGGGTCTGCGTGCCCTTGCCCGTCGCCGCGTTGTAGAACGCCGAGGGGTCGGGCAGGTCCGCCGAGCACATCCGGTTGAACGCGGTCGCGACCGTCTCCCACGCGGAGCCGTTCCACGACTTGACCCGCTTGATGAGGTCCTCGCCCGAGCGGACCCGCAGGTTGCCCTTCTCGATGGTCCACTTGGAGACGAACGCGCCGGCCGAGCCGTGGTCCCGCACGACCCCGCTCGTGCTGCCGAGCTCGTGGTTCATCAGGACGGTGAACGTCCCGTCGCCGTTGTCGTAGGCCCCGAGCCCGTCGGGGATGCCGGCCATCTTGTAGCCGCCGACGCTGTCACCGACGGTGAGGACCGACTTCGTGACGATGCCCGGGCGCACCGTCTCGACGTAGGGCGTCGTGGTGGTGGACGGGCCGGTCTGGGCGGGGGTGGCGCCGGCGGTGCCGGTGGCGACGAGCCCGAGGCAGGTGGCCGTGGCGGCCAGAGCCGCGACGGTGGATCGCTTCATGGTTGCTCCATCTCGAACGTGAGTTCCCCTGGACGGTGCCGACGCTAGGTACCTCACGCGTAGCGGTGGCGACCCGCGCCTGGCCTCCGGGTGAACGAGACGCTGCGGATCGGCGCCCTCGCACGAGTGGCGGTATGCCGTTCAGCCGGCTCTCAATGAGACCGCCGGACGGTGCGCGGTCATGTGCCGGATGTCATGACGGTTCCGGGACGAAACTCATGGCGGACAAGGAGATTGGGGATCTACCGTGGGTCGGTGAGCAACACGCCAGAGGGTGGCCCGTTCGGACCCCGCCCGGAGATGCCGCCCGCGACACACGTCCCTGACGACCGGACCGGGGCGAGCGGGCCCCCAACCTGGCCGCATGCGCCGGCGCCCCCGCCGGTCCGCCGGTCGCCGAACCATCGCTGGTGGTGGCTCTTCGCGGCGGGTGTGCTCCTGCTCGTCGGGGCGAGTGGCGGCCTCACCGGTTGGGGTCGCGGTGGTGGGCCGTTCACGGGTTCGACCGAGCAGCGGCAGACCTACCGTGGCGAGTTCACGGCCCTCGACTTCACGGGCGGGTCCGGGGACGTGCAAGTCACCGGCGGCGCCGCGGCCGGCACCGTGGAGGTGACCCGCCGGCTGAGATGGGGGATGGGGCACGGGCAGCCGAACCCGCAGGAACAGGTTCGCGGCACGACCCTCGTGATCGACTCGCGGTGCGGCGGGGGCTTCATGTCGATGTGCTCCATGGACTACGAGGTCGTGGTCCCGGACCGGACCCAGGTGACGCTGGGCGTCGGCTCGGGCGACATCACGATCAGTGGCGTGCTCGGTGCGGTCCAGGCCCAGACCGGTTCCGGGAACATCGACGGGAACGCCCTCAGCGCCGCCGACACAACGCTTCGGACCGGAAGCGTCGAAGTGAAACTCGCCTTAAAGTCGCCGCCCTCGAGGGTCGACCTGCGGACCGGCTCCGGCGACGTCGACGTGTTCGTCCCGAAGAGGGACGCCTACGCCGTCACCGTGTCGACCGGGTCCGGCAACAAGAGCCTCGGCATCGACACGTCCCAGAGCAGTTCGCGCAGCATCCACGTCGAGACCGGCTCCGGTGACATCAACCTCGACTACCGCTGACGACGGCGGCCCGGCTGAGCCGCCAACGGGCTGGGCGGCATACGGAATACACAGGGTCATCACGGGTGGGCGACCTAACGTCGAACGATGAAGCGCGCGCTCTCGCTCACGGCTGTCGCGGCGGTCGGTATGGCGCTCGCCGCCTGCTCGGGGTCACCGACGGGCGGCGCGAGCGCCGGGACCAGCGCCCCACCCGCGGCCGCGGGGACCGCCACGTCGCCGTCCGGGTCGGTGTCGACCTCCGCGCCGACGATCTCCTCGCCCTCGCCGCCGGCCAAGGCCGCGTCCCCGAGCACCAGCGCATCGGCGGCGCCGAAATCCGCGCCTGCCCAGTTCACCCGCACGACCCTCTACTCCGGAGCGGCGCACCCCGACGACCTCGCCTTCGACTCGTCGGGGCGACTCCTCTTCAGCGACTACACGAACGGCACGATCAGCCGGCTCAACGCGGCCGGCAGCGTGACCGTCCTGCACCGCGGCCTCGCCGGCCCCGAGGCGCTCGTCCCGCTCGCCGACGGCACCCTCGTCGTCGCCGAGGAGAAGACGAACCGCATCGTCGCCTTCGCCCCCGGCTCGGGCACGGCACACCTGCTGCGGACGATGCCCGGCAACCCGACCCTCGTCGAGTGCCATCAGGGGACGGACGGGATCGCCTGGGACCCGACGACGAAGAGCCTCGTCATCCCCGACGCGCCCACCGGGACGATCTACCGGCTCAGCACCGACGGGAAAACCCTGACGCAGGTCGCCTCGGGCTTCACCCACCCCGTCGGTGCGACCGTCGCCCCGAACGGCACGATCTATGTCGCCGACGAGTGCGGGGGAGACGTCTGGAGGGTCACGGCAGGTGGGGGCCGCGCGCAAGTCGCGCCGGCCTCGATGCCCGACGATGTGGCGCTCGACGGCTTCGGCAACATCATCGTCACAGACGTCCGGCACGCCCGGCACTCGGTGACGAGGACCAACCTGCGGACCGGCGCCACGACGACGTTGGCCAGCGCCGGCCTCGTGGAGCCGCAGGGGCTGGTGATCGCCGCCGGCGGCGCCATCATCGTCTCGGACGACATCGCGGACGTCATCATCAAGCTGACCCCGCGCGGCTGAGCCACGACCGGTCGGTATGCCGCTGGGCGCGCTCCGTGTGGTGCGCACCACCAATATCAGGGTTTGTCCATATTTCATCCGAAATGGCCATAACCTGCCCGAGGGAAGTGGTGTCGTCTCGCCGTGAGGCTTTTGGGGAAGGGTCAGGTGTGGCAGTCCGTTTCAACGTCCCGCCGGGGTGGCCCACACCGCCACTCTCATGGACGCCGGGCGAGGACTGGCTGCCGGACCCCAGCTGGCCGGAGCCGCCGGCAGGGTGGTCGTTCTGGACCCCGGTCCTCGACGGTGGTGGCTCGCTGACCGTCGCCGACCGAGCGGCGCTCCAGGCCGAGCTCGTCGGTGCCGGGCACGGTTCGTACGGCTGCACGGTCGTCACCTGGTGGGCCGCGGCCGGTGAGATGGCTCCGCCGCCCGACGGCGCGCGCCAGGCGCCGCTCGAGGCACGTCCGGCAATGCCGGTCGTGCCGGTCATGCCCGTCGACGCCCCTCGGCGGAGGATCGCCACGCTCCGGCGTCGGGGGCTGCTCATCGCTGCGGTCATCGTCTGCGCACTCGGACTGGTCGGCTTCCAGGCCAGCCGGATGCTGTTCGTCTCGGACGGGGAGGATGGCCAAGAGATCCCGAAACCGTTGCCGGTCAGCGACACCCGTGTGCCGACGACTCACTCGAGCCACACCTCGGCCGTCACGGCCCCCTCAGTCCCGGCGGCCCCGGCGACCGACCGGCCCGAGCTCGTGGCCGCTCGCCTCGCCTCGCCCTCGTCGACCACGTCGGGCGCGATCACGACGAGGACGGGGACGGCGACTCTCGCGCCGACCACGACTGCCGCTGCCACCGTCGCCCCGGGCCGGACCACTGCCCCGGCCGCGACGACCCGAGCAACCGCGACCTCGCCGGCGGCTCCGACCTCGAGCCGGTCCACCAGGACGGCTGCGCCCAAGCCCACCGTCCCGGCTCGTCCGTCGACCGTTGCCCCGAGCAAGCCGCTCGTCCCGACGACGGCCTCCGCGGTGCCAGCGGGCGGTGGCCGCTCTTGAGCGACCTTGAGTCCCAGCAGAGTCGGCTTCGGAACCGGCTCGGTGCTCTCTCGCCAACCGGCGACGACAGGCCTCCGCTGCGCATCGCCCCCGGGTTGGCCCTGCGCTGGAACGGGGAGGCGCTGCGCGTGGCCGTGCCAGGTCCCCGCCTGACCACACGGGCTGCGGCCCGCACGCGCCGTCGCCCGGAGCGGACCACGCGGCGTGGGAGGCGAAGCCCCGGTCGGCGACTCCAGTCCCAGGCTCCGTTGACGGCCGCCGAGGCGGAGCGCCACGCGCTGGATGCTCTCGACCGCGGTGACGCGGCAGCGTTGGCCGCCCTCGAGGCCCGGCTGACCAGCCTGCATGAAGCCGTGCCGCCCCGCGGACAGCGGCCCCTGGTGGAGCCGTCCCGAGAGCTGACCGCGGCCGATGCCCTGGAGGCCCGAGAGCTGGCAGCGACGGCAGCGGCCGGCATCCAGCGTCGGCGTGACCGGCGTGCTGCGAAGACGGGGGCCCGCTCGAAGGGAGCGGCCGACTCCGCGCAGGTGAGGGCCTTCGTCGCGGCGGGCAGGATCGCCGCCCGGGTGCGCGACGGCTATCAGCAGGCGCTCGCAGACAGCACGTGGCGAGGTCTGGAAGGGCATGACGCAACGTCGGTCATCGCGGCCCTCGACGCGTCGTTCGCCGAGAGCGCGAGCGACTGGACCTGCATCGACGCCGGTCGGGCAGGGCGGGGCCGGCGGCCCTACGCCACCGTCGTCCTCCGGGTGCCGGGCCCCGACGTTGTCCCGGACCGTGGCCCCGGGGAGGCCGTGACCGGCCGTTCGATGCTCCGGCGCAGGACCGCTGCCCAGCGGGAGGAGATCTACCGCGCCATACTCGCCTCGGCGACTCTGGCCGCGGTGAACCACGTGCTGAGCGCGGCCGTCGCCACCGACGACGTCAACGTCGTCCTCGTGCGGCCGGCCCTCCCGAGTGCCACGGACCTGCAGGCCGGTGAGGCCCGCCGCCCCCGCCTCGAGGCCCTCCATGTCATCCGGCTCTCCCGCGAGGAGGTCACGCTGCGACCGGTCGACGCCGACCCGGTCCAGCTCGTCCTCGGCCAGGTGGCTGCGGCGTCACTGCTGGAGCATGACGAGGCGGGCAGGAGCGACGACGAGCCCGCCGACGAGCTGAGCGCCCTGGTCGAGGCGCTGAACGTCGCCCTGCAGGAGGGCTAGGCCGGGCGCTCCGCGGTGGGGCGGCAGCCCCCAGGGCTGCTGCGGCCGCGATCAGCGCGGCGCGCCGGGCGACCCAGTCGTCTCGGCCCAGATCGAGGCCATCTCGTCCAGGGCCTGGACGGTGATGCGTCGCATCGCCTCGCAGGCCCGGGACTCCTCGCGCCGCTGGATCGCCTGGGCCACCTCCGCATGGAGCAGCAGGGCTTCCTGGTCGGGATGGCGGGGCATCAGCCCGTACTGGTGCCGTCCGCTCAGCACCTCGCCCACCAGGTGGTTCAGCTTGAGGAACATCTCGTTGCCCGAGCCCACCAGGACCAGCCGATGGAACTCGACGTCGAGCTCCAGGAACGTCTCGAGGTCACCCTCCATCCCGGCCGTCCACAGCTGAGCCGCGAGGCCGACGAGGGCGCTGCCCTCGGCAAGGCCGCCGCGCACCGCGGCGAGGCGGGCCGCCTCGGGCTCGACGGCCGCGCGCAGCTCGGTGAGAGAGCGCAGCTGCCCCACCCGGTCATCTGAGGCGAGGCGCCACCGGATCACCTGCGGGTCAAAGACATTCCACTCGTCGCGTGGGCAGATGCGCGTACCGACCCGCCGCCGGGACTCGACCAGGCCCATCGATGCAAGGACCCGCAGGCACTCGCGGATGACAGATCTCGAGACGCCGTACTCGGCGGCCAGGTCGTCGATGTAGAGGAGTGTCCCGATGCGCGTGTGGCCACCCGCGATCGCGGTGCCCAGGCCGTCGAGGACGCGCGCGTGCAGACCGTGGCCGGTCGCCGCATCGGGCTCGATGCCCGCGGGGGCCACAGCGTCTTTGCTCACGCACACATCATACGGATTGGTAACGACGAGTTGTTAAAGGCAGAGTTAATGCTAGGGTCCGGGCGTTAAGGCGGACGTAACGCCGCCAAACGGGGTGCGCCACAGCACCCGCGCCCACGACAGGACTAACGGAGGCCGCAATGTTGCGTCGCTCAGTAATCGGAACATCTCTCGCGGTGGTGGCGGCCCTCGGCCTCAGCGCCTGTGGCGGTGGTGACAGCGGGGAGGGGTCCAAGACCGTCCGTGTCACGCTCGCGAACCACGTCTGGACCGACAACATCAAGAAGGCGCTGCCGGAGTTCGAGAAGCAGACGGGGCTCAAGGTCCAGGTCACCCAGCTCGGTGAGGACCAGCTGTCCGACCAGTACAACGTCAAGCTCAACGCGGGCACCAACGAGATCGACGTCATGATGTACCGCCCGCTCCAAGAGGGACGGCTCTTCGCCAAGAACGGCTACCTGGCGGACCTCACCGACAAGACCAAGTCCAGCTCCGAGTGGGACTGGAGCGACTTCCAGAAGGGCCCGGTCGAGGCGACGACGGACGAGGGCAAGGTCGTCGGCGTGCCGATCATCACCGAGCAGGAGGTCCTGTACTACCGCAAGGACCTGCTGCAGAAGGCCGGCATCGCGAACCCGCCGAAGACGCTCGATGAGCTCAAGGCCGACGCCCAGAAGATCAAGGACCAGAACCAGGGCGTGGCGGGCTTCGTCGCGCGGACCGGCAAGTCGCCGGCCGTGACGCAGTTCTCGAGCTTCCTCTACAGCTTCGGCGGCGACTGGAGCGACGGCTCCGGCAAGGCCACGGTGAACACCCCTGAGGCCAAGCAGGCCTACGCCTTCTACGGCGGCCTGATCAAGGACCTCGGTCCGGCCAACGTCAGCACGGACATGAGCTGGCCCGAGGCCATGGCGATCTTCACGCAGGGGCAGGCGGCCTTCTACACCGAGGCGAGCTCGCTCTACAAGAACGCCACCGACCCGGCCAAGTCGAAGGTGGCCGACGCGGTCGGCTTCGCCCCGTTCCCGGCGGGCCCGGCCGGCGCCAAGCCCTACGGCATCCCCTCGTGGGCGCTGGGCGTCAACGAGGCCTCGGACAACAAGGACAACGCCTGGAAGTTCATCGAGTGGGCGACGAGCAAGGCGCAGACGCTCGAGAACCAGAAGGCCGGCGTCCCGGGTCCGCGCACGTCGGTCTGGGGCAACCCGGAGGCGGTCTCGACCTACCCGAAGGACCTCGTCGCCGCGATGGCCGAGGGCGACAAGGGCGCGGTCGGCTATGACCGTCCCCGAGTGACCAAGGTCGCCGAGGCCCGCGAGATGGTCGGGCAGCCGATCGTCGACGCGATCACCGGCAAGGACTCCGCGTCCTCCGCCGACACCGCGAACGAGGCCTTCCAGAAGTTCCTCGACGCAGAGAAGAAGTAACGACCGACGTCGGGTGGCCGGCCCGAGGGACACGAGAGTCCCGAGGGCCGGCCCCCGCCGACGTGGTCCGTATGACGCGACAGGAGCGAGCCGTGACCGCACAGATGCTGTCTTCCGGAACGCCGCGGTGGGTTCGGTGGGCCAATGCGCACCGGAAGTGGTTGTTCGCCAGCCCGGCCATGGCCTTCGTGGCCATCCTCATCATCTTCCCGCTGGGCTGGACCATCTACCTCAGCCTCACGGATGCGGAGGGATCGGTCCGGGCCGCCAAGGAGTTCGTCGGGTTTGCGAACTTCGCCGAGGTGCTGTCCGACACCGAGCGCTTCTGGCCCGCGACGTGGCGGACGGTGCAGTTCACGGCGGTCGTCCTGATCGTCGAGGTGGTGCTCGGGATGGCCATCGCGCTGCTGCTGTGGCGTCCATTCCGCGGTGAGCGCTGGGTCCGGGTCGCCATCCTGCTACCCCTGGTCGCGACGCCCGTCGCGGTGGGCATGATGTGGCGCCTCATCTTCGACCCCAACATCGGCCTCGCGAACACGGTCATCGGCTGGGTCGGGATCCCGCCGCAGCCCTGGCTGGCGGGTCAGTCCACGGCGCTGCCGACGACGATGTTCATCGACATCTGGCAGTGGACACCGATGGTCGTGCTCATCCTCCTGGCCGGCCTCACGTCGCTCTCGGACGAGCCCCAGGAGGCGGCCCTCATCGACGGCGCGAACGCCTGGCAGCGGTTCCGGCACGTCACCCTGCCGCTGCTCATGCCGACCGTCATCGTCGCGGTCCTCCTGCGCGGCATCGACGCGCTCAAGACGTTCGACATCCTCTATGCCACCAAGGGCAAGGGAGGCGGCTCGTTCCACGAGGTGGAGACCTTGAACGTCTACGCCTACGGGCTCAGCTTCGACTACAACGAGTACGGGATCTCCTCGACCGTGCTCATCATCTTCTTCCTCATCATCGTCGGCTCGATGTGGGCGCTGACGGCCCGCCGAAAGGACGCTGCGTGATGCGTGCCTCCGGTCCCTTCAAGGCCTTCCGGGTCCTCGCCCTCGTCGTCGTGGTGCTCGGCCTCGTCGCACCGTTGCTCTGGATGGTCGCGGCGTCGTTCAAGACGAACGTCGACATCTACGACTCGAGCAAGGCGGTCCTCTTCGACCCGACGACGGCCAACTACGGCAAGGTCTTCCAGCAGGCGAACTACCTGAAGTTCATCGTCAACAGCTTCTGGGTGGCGTTCGCGTCGACGGCGCTGTCGCTCGTGCTCGGAGTCCCGGCGGCGTACTCCATGGCCCGCTTCGGGATGCGGCGCTCGGCGCTCGTCGTGCTCATGGCGCGCGTCATCCCCGGCGTCTCGCTGCTCGTGCCGTGGTACTACGTCTTCTCGAACCTTCGGATGGTCGGCGGCTACGGCGTCCTGATCCTCAGCCACATGTTCGTGGCGCTCCCGCTGATCGTCTACATCATGATGGGCTACTTCGAGGGCCTCCCCGAGGAGCTCGAGGAGTCCGGGCTCGTCGACGGCCTCACCCCGATCGGTGCGTTCCGGCGGATCACGCTGCCCCTGTCCACCCCCGGCATCGCGACGGCCGCGATCCTGTCGTTCATCTTCTCGTGGAACAACTTCATGTTCGCCCTCGTCCTGTCGGGTGGCAGCACGAAGACGCTCCCGGTCGCCATCTTCGACTTCGTCGGCTACGCCAGCATCGACTGGGGCGGGCTCATGGCGGCCTCGACGATCGTGACGCTACCGATCATGCTCGTCGCACTCTTTGCCCAGAAGTACGTCGTCTCCGGCCTGACCGCCGGCGCAACGAAGGGTTGACCAGCCGTGACCACCATCTCCCGCGTCGAGACGTTCCTCGTCGCTCCCCGCTGGCTCTTCGTCCGCATCGAGACCGACAGCGGCATCGTCGGCTGGGGCGAGGCGACCTGTGAGGGCCGCTCCGAGACCGTCCGGACCGCGGTCGAGCAGCTCGCCGAGATGATCGTGGGACGGGACGCCCTGCGCATCGAGGACCACTGGCAGGTCATGACGAAGGGGTCCTTCTACCGCGGGGGGCCGATCCTCTCCAGCGCGGTCTCGGGGATCGACCAGGCGCTCTGGGACATCGCGGGCAAGCACCTCGGCGCCCCGGTCCACCAGCTGCTCGGCGGCCCCGTCCGCGACCGGATCCGCGTCTACGGCTGGGTCGGCGGTGACGAGCCGGCCGAGGTCGCGGACCACATCCGGGCCCAGGTCGAGGCGGGTCTCACGGCGGTCAAGATGAACGCCAGCGGCCGAATGAGCCCGCTGGGATCGGTCGCCGAGCTCGACGGCGTGGTCCGCCGCGTCGCCGCCGCCCGCGAGGTCCTGGGCGACGAGCGCGACGTGGCGGTCGACTTCCACGGGCGCTTCAGCCTCGCGACCGCCAAGCGGGTCGCCCCGCTGCTCGAGCCGTACCGTCCGTTCTTCCTGGAGGAACCGGTCGTGCCCGAGAACTCCCACCTCATCGGTGAGTTCGTCCGCTCGACGACGACTCCCGTCTCGACGGGGGAGCGGCTCTACAGCCGGCAGGAGTTCCTGCCGGTGCTCCAGGCCGGCATCGCGGTGGCCCAGCCCGACCTGTCGCATGCCGGCGGGATCACCGAGACTCGCAAGATCGCTACGCTCGCCGAGACGTTCGACGTGCAGCTGGCTCCGCACTGCCCGCTCGGGCCGCTCGCGCTGGCGGCCTGCCTCCAGGTCGGCTTCGCCACGTCGAACCACCTGATCCAGGAGCAGAGCATCGGCATCCACTACAACGAGGGCGCCGAGGTGCTCGACTACGTCCTCGACACCGCTCCGCTGCAGTTCGTCGACGGCTACATCGAGCGGTTCACCGGCCCGGGCCTCGGGGTCGAAATCGATGAGCAGGCGGTGCGCCGTGCGGACGAGAAGGGTCACGCGTGGCGCGGACCGGTGTGGCGGCATACCGACGGCTCGTTCGCAGAGTGGTGACCATGGCTGAGGAGCTGTTCCTGCGGGAGCTGAGGCAGTCCCGCCTCATGGCCATCGTCCGCGCGGCGGACCCGGCCCACGCGGAGTCCGCCGCGCGCGTGCTCCTCGAGGAAGGCGTGCGGTTCGTCGAGGTTGCCCTCACGACCCCTGACGGGCTCGGCGTCATCGAGCGGCTGCGACCGCGTGTCCCCGAGGGGTCTTGGCTGGGGGCCGGGACGGTGCTGACCCGCGAGGACGTGGCCCGCGTGGAGTCGGTCGGCGGCCAGTTCGTCGTCACGCCCGCGGTCGTCGAGTCGCTCGACGAGGCCGTATGCCGCTCGCTGCCGTCCGTGGTCGGCGCACTGTCCCCGACGGAGATCGTCACGGCACGCGCGCGGGGCGCCTCGCTCGTCAAGCTCTTTCCCGCGTCCGTGGGTGGCCCGGGGTATCTCAAGGCCGTCAGGGACCCGCTCCCGGACGTGCCGATCCTCGCGGTCGGCGGGGTCGGGCTCGAGGAGGCCCGCGCGTTCCTGCAGGTCGGGGCGGTCGGCGTCGGCGTCGGCGGGCCGTTGGTGGGTGACGCCGCGTCGGGTGGTGACCTCGCCGAGCTGCGGGCTCGTGCCCGAGCCTTCCTCGACCTCGTGGAGGGCTTCGTCGGATGAGCTCCCTCGGGCCACCCGAGCCGTCGGGCACCGCGCTGGACGTGCTCACGTTCGGCGAGGCGATGGTCTCCTTCCGGAGCGCCGGCCCACTGGCGAGTGGCGCGGCCGTCGCGCCCGGGCTCGCCGGTGCCGAGACGAACGTCGCCATCGCGCTCGCGCGGCTGGGTCATCGCGCCGGGTGGGTCGGCCGATTGGGGGCAGACCCGTTCGGTGACCTCGCCCTGCGTGAGCTGCGGGCCGAGGGCGTGGACGTCAGCCACGTGGTGACCGACGTCGAGGCGCCCACGGGGCTGATGTTCCTAGAGCAGCGGACCGCCGACGTCTCGCGGGTGGACTACCGCCGTGCCGGATCGGCCGGCTCGCGTCTCTGTCCTGCTGACCTCACGCAGCCGCTCGGCCCCTCCCCGCGGATCCTGCACGTCACGGGGATCACGCCGGCCCTGTCGGTGACGGCGCGCGAGGCCTGGGCAGCCGCGCTGGACGAGGCCTCGGGGGCGGACGTGCTCGTGTCCCTGGACGTCAACTACAGGGCGCGGCTCTGGGACCGGGCGACCGCTCGGGATGTCCTGCAGGCGCGGGCCGCCGGAGCTGACATCGTCATCGCCTCCGACGACGAGCTCGATCTCGTGGCCGACGGTCCGGAGGCGGAGGCAGTCGGCGCCCTGCTGGCCGGCGGCTCCTCGTACGTCGTCGTGAAACGCGGTGCCTGCGGAGCCTCGGTCTGGACGGCGGACGGCAGGATCGACGCGCCGGCCCTGCCGGTCACGGCCGTCGACACCGTCGGTGCGGGCGACGCCTTCAGTGCCGGGTTCCTCTCCGGGCTCCTGGACGGGCTCGACGCCGGGGCCTGTCTCCAGCGGGGAGTCCTCCTCGGCGCTTGGGCAGTCAGCACGAGGGGCGACTGGCAGGGGCTGCCCCGGAGGGCAGAGCTCGACCTGCTCGCGATGGGCCCGGGAGCGACCCTGCGCTGACCCCAATCGAGAGTGCACTTCTCTGGATCGACAGTGCACTTCTCATGATCGACAGTGCACTTCTCTGGATCGAGAGTGCAACGAGCTGCACTGTCGATCCAGAATTCTGAACTCTCGATGGAGAATTCTGCACTGTCGATGGAGAAAAGTGCACTGTCGATGCGGGGGGAGGAGCGGTCGGTGCCCTATGGTCAGCACGATGTCTGCCGCGCCTCGGAACCGCCTGATCTGGATCGCCCTCGCCGTGGGGGCCGTGATCGCCATCCCGAGACTGGGTGAGGCGGTGCCCTCCGCGGACCAGCGGGCGGGCTCGACTGCGTCGCCGACCACGGTGGCCAGCGCCGCCGCGCCGGAGCAGCCGAGGTCCACGGCAGCGGTCCCAGCCCCGGGGAGAGGTGCGGGCGGTGCTGCCTCGACCCCGCAGAGCCGGCCGTCCTCGCCGTCCTCGCCGTCCACCGCACCAGCGGCGCGTCCCGGAACCGCCCTCGCCGCCGCGCGCACGCTGACGGTCAAGGGGCGTGCACCGAAGACGGGGTATGACCGCGCCCAGTTCGGCCAAGCCTGGCTCGACACCGACCGCAACGGCTGCGACACCCGCAACGACGTCCTGCGCCGAGACCTGAGGAACCTCGTCCTCAAGGCCGGCACTCGCGGCTGCGTCGTCCTGCGCGGGACCCTGAACGACCCCTACACCGGCACCTCGATCGCCTTCGTCCGCGGCGAGCGGACGTCCAGCGCCGTGCAGATCGACCACGTCGTCCCGCTCGCCGACGCCTGGCAGAAGGGTGCCCAGCAGTGGTCGCCCGAGCGCCGCGCCGAGTTCGCGAACGACCCGCTCAACCTGCTCGCCGTCGATGGCCCGACGAACGTGCGCAAGGGGGCGGGTGACACCGCGACCTGGCTCCCGCCGAAGGCCTCGTACCGGTGTGCGTATGTCGCCCGCCAGGTCGCCGTCAAGGCGAAGTACCGCCTCTGGGCGACCGCTGCCGAGCGTGACGCCATGGTCCGCGTGCTGACGCCCTGCCCGAACCAGCCGCTCCCGACGGCCGCCTCGTTCACGCTCGGCGGTGGACGCGAGGAGGCTGCAGCGCCTGCCGCGCCGAAGCCGGCCGCCAAGCCGGCGCCGCCGGCGCCCAACGCACCGGCACCGGCGCCCAAGACGGGCGGCAAGACGGATCCGCGCTTCGCGACCTGCAAGGCGGCCAAGGCGGCCGGCTACGGCCCCTACCGTGCCGGCGTCGACCCCGAGTACGGCTGGTACCGGGACGCCGACAAGGACGGGATCGTCTGCGAGTAGCCGCGGTGGTCCACGTGCGGGGGCCAGCGCCCCGGTGTTCGGTCAGACCTTCTCGGTGAGGCGCAGCGTCGTCATGCACGACGGGCTGCCCTCGGTCGTGGCAAAGGGGGCGCTGCCTCTGACGCCGTCGTGCGTCACGGTCACCGTGCCCCTGACGTCACGCGGGAGCCAGGTGCCGACGAAGCCGTTCGCATAGGTCTTCGCCTGCCTGTCGACGAGGACCTTGCCCTGGTCGTCGACGATCCTGACCGTCACGTCCTCGTTCGCGAGCTCGCCCTTGCAGGTGGCGAGGCTGTGGTTGTAGCACTCGTGCGTGTGCGTCCGGTACGGCGCGACCGACAGGTAGAAGAGGCCGTCCGGCAGCCCCAGCTTCGCCTCCTGGTCGTCCTTCGTGAGGACGAGCTCGCTGCCGCGCACGGAGGCGCCGAATCCCAGGGGCCGGGCGTCGGGAGAGGAGTCGATCGCCTCGATGATCTGCTGGGTGCTCTTGCCGGAGAAACCGAGCTGCTGGACGACGGCATTCTGCTGGGCCGATCCCTGCGGTGCCTCGGGTGCGGACGTGCTGGTGCACCCGGCGAGGGCGAGGAAGGCGGCGGTGGCGACGGTGGCGACGGACTTGCGCATGTGAGTGGCTCCCGGATCGTGTCTGCTACAGACAGTAGTAGAGCATGGGTGGCCACCGGGACTGCCACGAGGTGACCGGGGCCTCAGTCAGTTGGGGGAGAAGCCACCCAGCTCGATCCGGCCGGGGACGGCACGCACCTGCGTGACGAGGGCCAGCTCACGGCGGAGGATCTTCAGCAGGGTGTGGAGCCGGTCGCCCTCGGTCCGGCCCTCGAGGACCGCCTGCCGGTCCACGAGCTCGAGGGCCGACCGCTCGACGACCCGATAGGAGAGGTCGTCGCTGTCGATGTCGGGGAGCGCGCGCGTCGTCGCGCCCAGGGCGGCGAGCACCTGGGTGTGCACGGACCGGACCTTCTCGCCGAGGAAGGAGGCGTCGACATGTGGCGTCGACCCGGGCCGTCGCGCGACCGGGTCCATCCACGTCACCTGGCCCGTGAGGTATGGCGTCCCCGCCGCCTCGTCGCGACCAGTGAGGCGGAACCGCCGGCGCCCGCGGGCGATGACATGGAACGGTGGCTCGGTCCCGGTCACCTGCTCGATGACGGCCTCGCAGCCGATGTCGAACAGCTCGGTCGCCGCGCCCTCACCGACCTCGACGCCCTTGCGGATCGCGACGACGCCGAAGGCCCGCTCCCCCGGGGGAGCGGAGGTGTTGAGATCAGCGAGCAGCGCGACATACCTCGGCTCGAAGACCATGAGCGGCAGCTGTGCGCCCGGCAGCAGCACGGTTCCCAGCGGGAAGAGCGGCAGCGAGGGCATGCACAGAGAGTATGGCGCGACCCGCGCCGAGTCAGGCGGCGAGGCGGAGACGCTCGGCCGCGGCGTCGGCCGCGAGAGCCGCCCGGCGCTGCTCCTCGAGCTCGGCGAGGCGCAGCTCGTAGAGGAGAGCACGCTGCGACAGCTGCTCGTGTGCGAGGGAGTGCTGTCGCAGCATGCCGATCAGGGCCCCGAGCGCCAGGACGAGCGCACCACCGACGGCGGCCATCAGCCACCACGGAAGCGGCGTCCGGATGCTGTCCGTCGCGAAGAGCGCCCCCGCCGTCACGCCGATCCCCGTCAGGAAGCCGACCGCGATGCCGATCCGGGACGACGCGCCCTCGTCGATGACCTGCAAAGCCTGCAGGGCGAGCGCCCGCTCCTCACGCGCCCGGGCCGGGCGCAGGTGGATGGCCGCCGGGAACCGGTGTGCCGCGCGCTTGCGGGACAGCGGCTTGGCCGGCCGCGTGAAGTCCCACGGCGCGTCATACAGACCGGCGTTCGACTCACGGCTGGGGCGGTGCCACGCGATCGAGGACGTTGCCTCGGTGATGCTCTGCTCGGACATCGTGTCTCCTCGTCAGGGGTCCTGCGAGGAGTCAGAGGCGCGGCGGGCCGCGCTGATACACGTGGGCAGAACGGAGCCGCGGCGGCATGGCGACGATCCTCGTCGGGCTCGTCGTCGTGCCGTACCTCTTCGTGCGGCTCTACCAGGTGCGGTTGCTGGGCCAGTGACTCACGTCGAGCGCCGGCGGCCCTTGGTGAAGTAGAGAATCGGCCCGATCCAGTTGATCGCGATGAGCGCGGCCCACTTCGCCTTGCTGCCGTTGACCTCCTCGGCGCGGCGTCGCGCGAGGTCAGCCCAGGCCGTCGCCGCCAGCGAGAGCTGGACCGAGCCGACTGAGAGGATCGTCGCCCGCTGTCGCCGGCTCAGCTCGGACCACTTCTTCTTCTGCCTCGCCATGGCTCAGATCACCTCCGGGGTCGCACGTTTCCCGATGCGGCAACAACAGCTCAGGGCTCGAGGGTTGAGTCCCCGTACGTGTCCCGGTAGTAGCTGTTCAGGCTCTCGCGATACGTCAGATCGCTCCCGCCCTTGTCCGCGTCATACTTCGGCGAGTCCTTGATCTGGTCCTTTGTCCGGTCGACCCAGACTTCCTTCTCGTCCCAGTTGACGCGGTCGATGATGCCGGCCGGCAGCATGACCTTGTGGCCGAAGATCCACGGTCCGGTGTCGACGACGAGGTAGCTCGCCCCGACCTCGGTGGTCGCCTCGTCGACCTTGCCGATGTCGCCGTCCGTGGCATGGACCTTGAAGCCCGTGAGGCCGCCCGTCCGATCTGTCATGTCGATGCTCTGGCGGTAGTTCCAGGGATCCCAACTGCTCATGGTGGACTCCTCTCGTTCCCGAAAACGCCTACCCACCGTCCACCCCTGTAAACCCGGCGGGCGGCGGCAGGACGTGGACAGCTGCCCAGTGAGCCGGAGGTCAGCTGCGCCCCGCAGCCCGGTGGGCGGCATACCTCTTGTTGCGGCATCGCCCGAAACCCCCACCCGCATCGGCGCGATCTGGAACCGTGGTGAAGGTGACCGAGCAGCCGATCGGGCCCGTGGCCTCCGCGATCACGGCGTTCGTCGGCGGGGCGCCGGCGGGACCGGTCTGCGAGCCGCGACTCGTCACGTCGATGTCGCACTTCACCCGGCTGTACGGCGGACTGTGGCGGGAGAGCCATCTCGGCTACTCGGTGCGGGACTACTTCCGGCATGGTGGCCGGATGGCGGTCATCGTCCGGACCGACCCGGACGCCGACATCACGCGGTCCCAGCTGGGCGGCCTGAGGCAGCTGCGCGACCAGCCGATGGCCACCCCGAGCGGTGACCCCATCGCTCTCCTTGTCGTGCCGCCCGGTGGCGTGGACTCGCACGGCTGGGTCGAGCCGACCCTCGACGTGCTCCGCGAGGCCGTCGCGACGGCGGAGGAGCTGAGCGCATTCGCGGTGCTCGACGCGCCCGCGGCATGGGCGGGCATGACCGACCCGGTCGGCGGGGCGGCTGACGTGCTCGAGTCGCTGCGTACCTCCTATGCGGCGATGTACTTCCCGCAGCTGGTCGAGGTCGACCCGTTGACCGGCGAGCTGCTCGCCATCAGCCCGAGCGGCGCGGTGGCCGGGATCATCGCCCGGACGGATGCGCAGTACGGGCCGTGGAACGCGCCCGCGGGCACGGCGACGACGGCGCTCGACGTCGATGGCCTGACCGTGTCGCTCGGTCCCGGACGGACCGAGGCCTTGGCGCAGCTGCGGATCAACGCCATCCGGTCGTTCCCGGGGACCGGCCCGCTCGTCTGGGGAGCACGCGCCCTCGGCACCGACCCGGAGTGGGCCTATGTGCCGACCCGACGCATGGCGATCTTGCTCGAGCAGAGCATCGCCCGAGGCCTGCGGTGGGCGACGTTCGAGCCGAACGCCGAGCCGCTCTGGGGGCGCGTGCGTGTCCGTGTCGAGGAGTTCCTCCACCAGCTGTTCCGGTCGGGCGCCTTCCCGGGGTCGAAGCCCGAGGAGGGCTTCTTCGTGCGGTGCGACCGGAGCACGATGACCCAGGCCGACATCGACGACGGCGTCCTGCGGATCCTGGTCGGCTTCGCGCCGACGCGGCCGGCCGAGTTCATCCCGCTCCAGATCACGCTGGCGGTCGGCCAGGCGGCCTAACGCCGACGGTGCTCGGCGAGGTCATCGAGGACCTCGCCGATGCGGGCCACCAGCGAGACGTGGCCCACTCCGTCGAGCAGGTGCGGCCGGGCTCCGGGCACGTGCGCCGCCAGCCACTCACCATGGCTCGACGGCACCATGAGGTCCTTACGACCCTGCCAGACCGCCACCGGCACCGTGATGGAGGCCGGGTCGAAACCCCAGGGGTCGCAGAACGCAAGGTCGTCCTCGACCCATCCCTCGGCACTGACCCTGACGGCCTCGCGGGCCAGCGCCGCGATGTAGTCGGCGAGTGGCCCCCTGAGCGCAGCGAGGTCCGGCTCGCTGAGCAGGCCGCCCAACGCCTCGACGAGCTGCTCCCCGGTGACGCTGCGATAGGGCTGCGCCATCTCCTCGAGGGCCGGGGCGAGCACCTCGCGGCCCTTCGACGCCAGGGTGAACTCCTCGACGTTGTCCTCCGCCATCCCCGCGAGGAAGTCGAGGTCGGGCTCAAGAGAAGGAGCGGCGCCGGCGATGGTCGCGGCCCCCAGGCAGCGATCCGGGAGCAGCGCTGCGCAGGAGAGCGCGTGCGGTCCGCCTCCCGACCAGCCGAAGGTCACGAACTCGCCGACCCTGAGGGCGTCGAGGACCGTGGCGCTGTCCGCCGCGGCATCCGCGACCGTCCGCCCCGGCTGCGGAGTGCTCGAGCCGTAGCCCGGGCGGCTGTAGGTGACCCACCGCAGTCCCGAGCTCCGCGCGGCGGCGATTCCGGCGGGCCAGGGGACCGCGCCGCCTGGAGTCCCGGAGTGGTAGAGGAGCGGCAGCCCGTCCCCGCCCGCGTCGAGCACGTCGAGGGAGCGCCCGGCGGGGCGTGGTGACCGTACGCGCCGTGGCGCCGTCCAGGGTGTCAGCCATCCGACCACGCTAGAGCGTGATGCTCCTGACGGGGGCCGATCAGGGCCGTAAGCCGTTCACCTCGTGCGCGCGCCCGGTTCGGTCCACGCGCTTCAGTGCGGGCGGGGCGTCCACGGCCTCGGGCCGCCACGAGCGGTGGCACGGCTACGGTGGGGATCCCGACCCGAGAGGAGCCTTCGTGCCGAAGCCACCCCTGCCCGCAGCCATCGCCGACGAGCTCGTGAAGCCCTGGTACGCGACGATCAGCACCGTGCGGCCGGACGGTCAGCCGGTCTCGGTGCCGACCTGGTACCTCTACGAGGACGGCAGGATCCTCGTCAACATGGATGCGCGCCGGAAGCGGCTCGAGCACCTCCGCAGCAACCCGCGAGTGAGCCTCAGCGCGATCGACCCCGACGACTGGTTCACGCACATCAGCATCCTCGGCCGGATCACCGACCTTGTCGACGACCCCGACCTGCACGACATCGACCGGGTCGCCCGGCACTACACGGGTGAGCCGTATGCCGTGCGCGACCGTCCCCGCCTGAGCGCGTGGATCGAGATCAAGCGGTGGCACGCCTGGGGCCGGCTCAAGGACGCGCGGTGAAGGTCTACCTCTCCTTCGACTTCGAGGGCGTCGCCGGGATCGTCGACTGGGCCCAGTGCCGGGAGGGGACAGCGGCATACGACATCGGGTGTGCGCTCACGCTCGGCGAGGTCAACGCGGCGATCGAGGGCGCGGTCCGCGGCGGCGCCACCGAGGTGGTCGTCAACGACTCACACGGGCAGATGCGCAACCTCAACCCGGCGGACCTCTCCCACAACGCGACCTACATCTCCGGTCGGCACAAGCCGCTCTACATGATGGAGGGGCTGGACGGGTCCTTCGACGTCCTCTTCCTCGTCGGCTACCACGGCTCGATCTCCGGCGAGTCGTCGACGCTGTCGCACACCTACAACCCGGAGGTGTTCTCCGCCGCCCGGCTCGGCGGCGTGGAGGTCGGGGAGAGCGGCATCAACGCCCTCGTCGCGGATCACTTCGGTGTGCCGATCGGTCTCGTCACCGGCGACGAGGCGACGATCCGGGAGACGGCGCCGTTCGCTGCGGAGGCGACGACGGTGGTCACCAAGCAGTCGATCACGCGGTTCGCCGCGACCAACGTGCACCCCCACCTTGCTCGTGAACAGATCAGGGCGAACGCCAGGGAGGCGGTCCGGCGGGCACGCGATGGCGAGCTCCGGTTGCCACAGCTCGACAGGCCGGTCCGGCTGGAGCTCGACGTCCAGACCGCGGACATGGCCGAGGTCGGCAGCTGGGTCAAGGGCGCGGAGCGGGTCGGGACCCGCACAATCGCGATCGAGTCCGACGACGCGCTGGCGACCTTCCGGTCGTTCGTGGCGGTCAACTACATCACCCGCCAGGCCGGCGGCCGCTGATTCCCGTTGACCGGTCGACGGATCAGGGGAGGTCGGCTTTGAGGTAGGGGGCGGTGCGGCTCTGCGCGGACTGCGCCACCTCCCAAGGCGTTCCGGAGGCGACGACGCGCCCGCCGTCGTCACCAGCCCCGGGTCCGAGGTCGATGACGTGGTCGCATTGCGCGACGACCGTCATGTCGTGCTCCACGACGACCACCGTGCTGCCGCCGTCGACCAGCCCCTGCAGCTGGCGCATCAGCACCTCGACGTCGGCCGGGTGCAGGCCGGTCGTCGGCTCGTCGAGCAGGTAGACCGTCCCCTTGCGCTGGGTCCGCTGCAGCTCGGTCGCCAGCTTGATCCGCTGCGCCTCTCCGCCGGACAGCTCCGTCGCGGGCTGGCCGAGCCCCAGGTAGCCGAGCCCGACCTCGGTGAGCGTCCGCAGGCTCCGCGCCACGCCCTTCTCGTCGGCGAACACCTCCGTCGCCTCGTCGACGCTCAGCGCCAGCACGTCGGCGATCGTCAGGCCGTGCCACGTCACCTCGAGCGTCTGGGGGTTGTACCGCGCGCCGTGGCAGGTCGGACACACCCGATAGGTGCCCGGCAGGAACAGCAGCTCGACCGACACGAACCCCTCGCCCTGGCACGTCTCGCAGCGACCGCCCTTGACGTTGAACGAGAATCGCCCGACGCCGTAGCCGCGCCGCTTTGCCTCGTCGGTCCCAGCGAACAGCTTGCGCACCCCGTCGAACAGGCCGGTGTAGGTCGCGAGGTTGGACCGCGGCGTCCGCCCGATCGGCCGCTGGTCGACGACGACCGCGCGGCGCACCTGCTCGGCCCCGCTCGTCCGCGGTAGGTCGGACCGTAGGCCGCCCACTGCGGCGTCCTCGTCCGTCCCCTCGGCCTCCGGCTCGGTCCGCGACCCCGGGTCGAGGTGGGCGCCGAGGACCTCGCCGAGCACCTCGAGCACGGTCGACTTGCCGGAGCCGGAGACGCCGGTGATCGCGGTGAGGACGCCCAAGGGGAAGGTGATGTCGGTGCCGTGCACGTTGTGCCGCTCGATGTCGTGCAGGGTGAGCTCGCCGTGCGGCCTGCGGGGCTCGCGCGGCTCGGCGCGGCCCGCACCGTCCAGGACGTAGGCGGCGGTGACCGACTCCGGTGCGTCGCGGAGGGCCGCGACCAGCCCGGAGTGGAGCAGTAGCCCGCCCAGGACACCGGCCCCGGGACCGACGTCGACGAGCCAGTCGGCTCGGCGCATCACGTCGACGGAGTGCTCCACCGCGAGGACGGAGTTCCCTTCCCCGACAAGGCGGTTCAGCACGGTTAGGAGCGGCTCGCGGTCCGCGGGGTGCAGGCCGGCCGATGGTTCGTCGAGGACGTAGACGACCCCGAACAGTCCGGACCGCAGCTGCGTCGCGAGCCGGAGCCGCTGCAGCTCGCCGGATGACAGGGTCGGGGTCTGCCGGTCGAGAGAGAGGTAGCCGAGGCCGAGCTCCAGCAGCACGCCGAGCCGGGCCTCGAGCTCTGGGGTCAGGGCCGCCGCGACGTCGCCCTCCTCTGCGGCGCCCCGCACCTGCCGCACGAGGTCGCGGACCGAGCTGAGCGGCATACCCCACCATTGGTCGATCGGCAGGTCGGCGACCGTGACGGCGAGCGGCGCGGGGCCGAGCCGCCGTCCATGGCAGGTGGGGCAGGGCAGGGTCTCGACGAACTCGAGTGCGCGGCGGCGGGCCGGCGCGCTCCGCGACTCGGAGAGGGTGCGCAGGACGTGCCGGGCGGCGCTCATGTACTGCCCTTGGTAGGGGCGCTGGATGCGGCCGGCCTCGCGGACGGGGTGGACGGTGACGACCGGCTCCTCGTCGGTGAAGAGGATCCACTCACGGTCGGGCTGGGGCAGGTCACGCCACGGCCGGTCGATGTCGTAGCCGAGCGTGTCGAGGATGTCGCGCAGGTTCTTGCCGAGCCAGGCGCCGGGCCACGAGGCGATCGCCTTGTCCCGGATCGAGAGGGACGGGTCGGGGACCATGAGTGACTCGGTCGGGTGGTGCACGTGGCCGAGGCCGTGGCACGTCGGGCACGCGCCGGCAACCGTGTTGGGAGAGAAGGAGTCCGAGTCGAGCCGGGGCGCGCCGGGCGGGTAGGTGCCGGCGCGAGAGAAGAGCATACGGAGCGTGTTGGAGAGTGTGGTGACGGTGCCGACACTGGAGCGGGCGCTCGTGCCGGAGCGGCGTTGCTGGAGGGCGACGGCCGGGGGGAGGCCGGTGATCGACTCGACCTTGGGCGACTCGACCTGGTTGATGAGGCGGCGCGCATAGGGCGCGACCGACTCGAGGAAGCGCCGCTGCGACTCGGCATAGATCGTGCCGAACGCCAGGGACGACTTGCCGGAGCCGGAGACGCCGGTCACGACGACGAGCCGGTCACGGGGGAGGTCGACGTCGAGGTGGCGCAGGTTGTGCAGGTGGGCGCCGCGGACCCGGATCAGGCCGGCAGCATGGTCGTCGCGGTCCGCCGGGGTGCTCACGCCCCCACGCTACGCGGCGGGGGTCTGGGGGCTGGTCAGGGGACGACGACGGCCCGGCCGCGCAGGGTGCCGGCATGCAGCCGCTCGTACGCCTCCGGTGCCTGGTCCAGCGAGAAGGCCTCCGTCTCGACGTGGATGAGCCCGCTCCGGGCGAGGTCGAGCACCTCGAAGAGCTCGGACCGGCTGCCCCAGTAGGGCGCTCGGACCTTCGTCTCCCACGGGGTCGTGAAGAAGCCCACCGGCACGACCCCGGGCCCGACGCCGACGAGGACGATCTCCGAGTCGGGGTGGGTGAGCCTCGCGGCTAGGGCCGTCGTCGCCTCGATCCCGACGAAGTCGAACACCGCGGTCGCCCCACGCCCGTCGTTGAGCGCCCGCACCGCCTCGATCGCGGCCTCCTCGGAACGGAAGGCGTGGTGGGCCCCGACATCCTTGGCCAGCTCGAGCTTCTCGTCGGCGACGTCGAGGGCGACGACCGTCGCGGCCGTCATGGCACGCAGGATCTGCACCGCCATGTGGCCGAGCCCGCCGCTGCCGATCACGACGGCGATCGAGCCCGGCACGAGCGCGGGGATGCTCGGCTTGATCGCGTGGTATGGCGTGAGGCCGGCATCCGTGAGCGCGACGTTCGCGACGGGGTCGAGGTCGCCGAGCGGGACGAGATGGCGGGCGTTGTCGACGAGCAGGTACTCGGCCATCGCGCCAGGGGCTCCGAGGCCGGGCGGGACGATGTGGCGCTCCGCGGCGACCCGGCAGTAGTTCTCGGCGCCCGTGGCGCAGGTCTGGCAGACGCCGCAGCCCCACGGGCCGTAGACGGCGACCGCGTCGCCCTCGGCGACGGACGTGACGCCCGGCCCGAGCTCGGCGACGACGCCGGTGCCTTCGTGTCCGAGCGTGAGCGGCAGCCCGTAGACGTAGGCCTCCTGGGGCAGCGACATGATGAACGAGTCCGAGTGGCAGGCGCCGGCGGCCGTGACCTTGAGCAGCACCTGGCCCGGGCCCGGCGTCGGCTTCTCGACCTCCATGAGCTGGGGTGGCTTGCCGATCTCGACGTACTGCAGGGCCTTCATCGCTCCTCCTCGGGTCGCAGGATCGTGCGGCCCGACAGTCAGGCCGGGCCGTGTCTGCCCTTCCATTCAATCCCCGCTGGGAGCGCTCGGGGCCCGGACGTGGGAACCGGTCATGCCTCATACGTCACTCGGGGGCGGACCGGGGACCGCGCCATACCGACTCAGCGGCCACGAGCAAAGGCCTTGACCCTGACGCAGGGTCAAGGTTGCACGCTCGTGCCATGACCACGACATCAGCGATCGAGATCGTCGGACTCACCAAGTCCTACGGCGACAACGCGGTGCTGGGCGGCGTCGACCTGAGCGTCCCTTCGGGGAGCATCTTCGCCCTGCTCGGCACCAACGGCGCCGGCAAGACGACGACCGTGCGGATCCTGTCCACGCTGCTCCGAGCCGATGGCGGCAGCGTCACCGTGGGCGGGCACGACGTCACGACCCAGCCGGCCAAGGTGCGTGAGTCGATCAGCCTCACCGGGCAGTTCGCAGCCGTCGACGAGGTGCTGACCGGGCGGGAGAACCTCGTGCTCGTCGCCCGGCTGCGACGCGTCCCCGAGCCGGGCGGGACGGCGGACGAGCTGCTGACCCGGTTCGGGCTGACCGAGGCGGCCGGGCGGCGGGTGTCGACCTACTCCGGCGGCATGCGCCGTCGCCTCGACATCGCGATGAGCCTGATCGGCAACCCACCCGTGCTCTTCCTCGACGAGCCGACGACGGGGCTGGACCCGCAGTCGCGCATCGAGGTCTGGAAAACGGTTCGGGGACTCGCCGGCCAGGGCACCACGGTGCTGCTCACGACGCAGTACCTCGAGGAGGCCGAGCAGCTCGCCGACCGGATCGCGATCCTCCACGAGGGCCGGATCATCGCGGAGGGCACGCTCACGGAGCTCCGGCAGCTGTTCCCGCCGGCCACCGTCGAGTACGTCGAGAAGCAGCCGAGCCTCGAAGACATCTTCCTCTCGATCGTCGGCCACGACGGTCTGTCCACCTCCGAGGACCCCTCATGACCACGACCTTCTTCCACGACACCAGGGTGCTGCTCGGGCGGTCCCTGCGCCACATCCTCCGCAGCCCGGACACGATCATCACCACCGCGATCACGCCGATCGCCATGCTGCTGCTGTTCGTCTACGTCTTCGGCGGCGCGATCCATGCGGGCACCGGCTCGTACGTGGACTACCTGCTGCCCGGGATCCTCCTCATCACGGTCGCCTCCGGCATCGCCTACACCGCCTTCCGGCTCTTCACCGACGTCTCGAGCGGGATCTTCGAACGGTTCCAGTCGATGCCGGTGGCCCGGTCGGCCATCCTGTGGGGCCACGTCGTGACCTCGCTCGTGGCGAATCTCGTCTCGCTCGTCCTGGTGGTGCTCGTCGCCGTGGCGATGGGCTTCCGCTCGGGTGCCGGTGTGCTCGCCTGGCTCATGGTGATCGGGATCCTCGTCCTGTTCACCCTCGCCCTGACCTGGCTCGCCGTCATCCCGGGACTGACCGCGCGGTCCGTCGACGGCGTGAGCGGCTTCTCCTACCCGCTCATCTTCCTGCCCTTCGTCAGCTCGGCCTTCGTGCCGACGGGCGGCATGCCCGGTCCCGTGCGGTGGTTCGCCGAGCACCAGCCGGTCACCTCGATCGTCGCCACGATCCGGTCCATCCTCGCCGAGCAGCCGGTCGGCGACGACGGCTGGCTCGCCCTCGCCTGGTGCGTCGGCCTCCTCGCCGTCGCCTACGTCCTGGCGATGCGCACCTACCGCAGCAAGATCGCCTGAGCTCGCGGGTGCCGATGACCACGGGGCCGGGAGAATGAGCCCATGCTGACGATCAGCCAGCTCGCGGCGTATGCCGGCGTGACGGTCCGCGCGGTGCGCCACTACCACGCCAAGGGCCTGCTGCCCGAGCCGGAACGCGACCACTCGGGCTACCGGCGCTACGACGCCGCCGCGGTGGTCGAGCTCGTGCGGATCCGCACCCTGGCCGACGCCGGCGTGCCGCTCTCGCGGGTGCACGAGCTCCTCGGCGCCGGTGACGAGGAGTTCGCCGCGGCGGTCGCCGACATAGACCGGCGGCTGCGCGCCGAGATCCGGGAGCGCCAGCGCCACCGGGACCGGATCGCCCAGCTCGCCGCCGGCGACAGCCTCGCGCTGCCGGCCGAGGTGGTCGCCTACCTGGACCGGATGCGCGAGCTCGGGTTCCACAACCGGCTGATCGAGGTCGAGCGCGACAGCTGGATCCTCATCGCGGCCCAGATGCCCGACCAGGTGCCCGGCCTGATGGTGATCAAGCGGCAGCAGATCGAGCACGAGGGGCTGCGCCGGCTCTACCTCGACATCGGCGAGCTCGTCGACTGCGGCCCGGACGACCCGCGCCTGCCCGTGCTCGCCGACCGGGTCAGCGCCTTCCTCGAGGCCGCCGCCGCCGAGGCCTCCGGCGTGGAGGACGAGCACCCGGTCAGCGACGAGCTGGTCGACCTGCTCGACGCGGCGTTCCTCGAGTCCTTCCCGTGCGCGCCCCGACTGCTCGAGCTGCTCGAGGAACGCGGCTGGACGGGTTGGACGAACGTGAAGCGCATAGACCGCGCCACGTGACCCAGCGGCATACCTGCCGGGGTATGCCGCTCAGGCGGTCTCGGCCTCGCGGGTCGTCTCGGTGGGCTCGGCGTAGAAGTCGACCATGCAGCCGCGCGGGTCGATCCGGTCGAGGATGGCCGTGGTGATGTCGTGGAGCTGGTCGACCTGCTCGGCGGTCAGCGCGTCGAGGATGAGCGAGCGGACGTGGCGCACGTGCCCGGGGGCGGTGTCGACGACGAGGTCCCACCCCGCGCCGGTCAGCCGGGCCATGGTGACCCGGCCGTCGCTCGGGCAGCGGGAGCGCTCGATGAGGCCCCGGTTCTCGAGGCGGCGCACGACATGGGAGAGCCGGGGGAGAGTCGCGTTGGTCCGCTGCGCGAGGGTCGACATCGCCAGGGTGCGGTCCCGCGCCTCGGAGAGCATGGCGAGGACGTAGTACTCGAAGTGGGACAGGTCGGCGTCGTGCTCGAGCTGGTGGCTGAGCGTCCCCGGGAGGAGCTCGACCATCGCCGCGAGGCGCAGCCACGCGGCGCGCTCGCGGGCGTCGAGCCAGGGGACGGGGTCGGTCATGGCACCCATTCTAGCGCATTGGTTGACGTTTCAACCGCTTCGAGGTCTACCGTCGATAGAGGCAGGGAACGACGCGCGACGAAGGAGTGGTCATGGCCCACGTCACGATCATCGGCAACGGCAACATGGGTCAGGCGATCGCTGGCCTTGCCGGCAAGGGTGGCAACTCGGTCGAGCTGCTCGGGCACGAGGACACCGGCAAGGAGGTGACGGGCGACGTCGTGGTGCTCGCGGTGCCCTACCCTGCGGTCTCCGAGATCATCTCCGCCCGCGGCGCGAGCCTGGCCGGCAAGGTCGTCGTCGACATCACCAACCCCCTCAACTTCGAGACCTTCGACTCGCTCACGGTTCCGGCCGACTCATCGGCGGCGGCCGAGATCGCGGCCGCGCTCCCGGAGTCGCGCGTGGTCAAGGCCTTCAACACCACCTTCGCCGGGACGCTCGTCAGCGGGAAGGTGGGGGACAACACCACGACCGTGCTCGTCGCCGGTGATGACGCCGACGCCAAGGCGTTGATCATCGGGATCGTCAGTGCCGCCGGCCTTCGCGCCATCGATGTCGGCTCGATGCGCCGGGCCCGCGAGCTCGAGGCGATCGGCTTCCTGCAGATCAGCCTCGCCGCGAGCGAGAAGGTCCCCTGGACGGGCGGTTTCGCTGTCGTCCAGTGAGCCGGCTCGGTGGGACGGCCGTCTCGTGAGACCGCGTCGGTGCGGACCTCAGCGGACCGCGCTCAGCACGCCCTCCACGAGCTCGGCGAGCGGGCGGGGCGTCGTCGCGGGCGTGAGCTGACGAGCCAGCCGCGAGGCGAGTGCGAGCTTGCGCCCGGACCCGCTCCCGGCGAAGCGGTGCAGCTGGTCGTGCAGCCTGCGGTCCCGCCACTCGGGTTGCCGCTGGAAGGTCCGGAACCGGCTGAGGTGGCCCAGGTCCGACAGGGCGGCCTCGACGGCCTCGGGACCGAGCGCCCGGAGCAGCTCGTCCTCGAGGTCCTGCACGCACACGAAGAAGCCGAGCGCCGCCATCTCCCGGCGGGTCGTCACCGGGCGGCCCGTCTCCTGGAGCGCGCGGAGGAAGTGCCGCTCCTCCGGCGCATCGCAGAGCCCGAGGGCGTGGACGTCGGCCTCCCGGGTCTGACGGGTCAGGTGCGCCCGGATGTTCGTCACGCCGCCCATGGCGACGACCCGCACGATGCCATCGGTGGTGTCCAGGCCACGGGCCTCGGCCAGCGCCTCGACGACGACCGCATCGCTGCGCCCCTCGACGAGGACGACGACGTGGCCGGCTGCGTTCTCCACGCCTCAAGCCTCACATCGCCCCCGCCGGGCATCAACCAACTTCCTGCGTCACTGCGCACTCAGAGTGCGCAGTGACGCCGGAAGCTGGCAAGCAGCTTGCTCCCGGCTGCCACCGCAGCCCAACCGAGCCGTAAGCCGCTCGGCTGGCTTCCGTCCCGAACCGAGCTCAGCCGGTCGTCAGGATCACCAGCTGCCCCGTCGCCCGCGTCATCGAGACGTAGCGGTCGACCGCCCCCTCGATCCCCGTCCCGAACGACTCTGGATCGACGAGCACGACCAGGTCGAACTCCAGCCCCTTGGCCAGCTCGGGCGTCAGTGACCGCACGCGCGGCTGCGCCTCGAAAGTGTAATCGCCGATGACACAAGCGATTCCCTCCTCGTGCTCGGCGAGCCACCGCTCGAGGATGCCGTCCCGCTCCGACACCGCATCATGCACGACCGGTATGCCGCTCTCCCGGACCGAGGTGGGCACGTTCGCATCCGGGATGGCCGCTCGGATGACCGGCTCGGCCTGGGCCATGACCTCGGCTGGGGTGCGGTAGTTGATGCTGAGCGACGCCAGGCGGACCCGGTCCAGCCCGACCCGGGCGAGCCGCTCCTCCCACGACTCGGTGAAGCCGTGCCGCGCCTGCGCCCGGTCGCCGACGATGGTCAGGCTCCGGGACGGACAGCGGGCCAGCACCATCTGCCACTCGGCGTCGGTCAGTTCCTGGACCTCGTCGACGACGACATGGGCGAACGGGCCGGCCAGCAGGTCCGGCTCGGGGCGAGCCAGGGCGGAGCCGTCGACGAGGGCCGCGGCCAGGTCCGCGCCGCGCAGCATCGACATCAGGTGCATCTCGGAGTCGTCGGTCTCGATGAGGTGGTCGACGACCTTGGTCATCTCCTCGCGCTCCGCGGCGAGCACGGCCGCCTCGCGACGCCGGCGCCGCGACGCCTCGGGATCGCCGAGCCGCTGGCGGGCCGCGTCGAGCAGCGGCAGGTCGGAGACCGTCCACGCGTCCGGCTCGGGCCGTTGCAGGGCGAGGACCTCCTCGCGGGACAGCCAGGGGGCGCAGCGGCGCAGGTAGGCCGGCACCGACCACAGGTCCGC
The DNA here is from genome assembly GCF_051961875.1 of Intrasporangium sp. GTDB lineage: Bacteria > Actinomycetota > Actinomycetes > Actinomycetales > Dermatophilaceae > Intrasporangium_A. Next base: position 28,994 of record NZ_JBQCCV010000018.1, read on the forward strand.
GACGACGTCGGTCGCCTCGAGCAGCGGCCAGGCGCGGTTGAGCGCGGCGAGCAGGTCCTCGTTCCGCAGCAGCGCCGCGCGCACCTCCTCGGGCGTCGCGTCTTCAGCGGGATGCTTGTCGACGAGGATCGTGACGAGCTCGTCGAGGATGTCGTCGCGCGCCTCGTTGTGCGGCGTGCCCGGGGCCGGCGCCCGGAACGCTTCCTCCCAGTCGGTGATGCTGACCCAGACCTCCGACCACGGCGTCTCGACGGTTATCCCCTCGCGCGGCGGGTCCTCGTAGAACCGCACCGCCGGCTCGATGGCCGCGACCATCGATGACCGGGACTTCAGGCGGGCCACCTCCGGGTCGGTCTCGGCCGCGGCCGAAGCGCCCTCGGGCACGAGGTCCCGCAGCGTGCACGTCTGCACGCCCTCCTCGCCGAGGCTGGGCAGCACGTCGGACACGTACGCGAGATACGGCTCGTGCGGCCCGATGAACAGCACGGCACCATGCCGCTGCCCCAGGCGCGGGTCTGCATAGAGCAGGTAGGCCGACCGGTGCAGCGCGACGACCGTCTTGCCGGTGCCCGGGCCGCCATCGACGACGAGTGGGCCACGCGATCCCGCCCGGATGATGGCGTCCTGGTCGGCCTGGATCGTCGCGAGCACGTCGCGCATCCGGGGTGACCTCGCCCCGCCGAGGCTCGCGATGAAGGCGGACTGGTCGTCCAGGGCGGCGTGCTCGACGCCGTCCAGGCCCTCGGCCGTGAAGACCTCGTCCCAGTAGTCGATGACACGGCCACGCGCCCAGCGGTACCGGCGGCGCCGCGTCAGCCCCATGGGGTTGCCATGGGTGGCGGAGAAGAACGGCTCCGCCGCGGGGGTGCGCCAGTCCACGAGCAGCTGCCCGCCGTCACGGTCCTTGAGCCCGAGCCGGCCCACGTACACCGGCTCCGACCCGTCCGCCGGCAGGATGTGCCCGAGACACAGGTCCAGCCCGAAGCGCCGCAGCGCCCGCAGCCGTGCGGACAGCCGGTGGACCTCCTGGTCGCGCTCCAATGCGTGCTGGCCGGAGCGGCCGGGCCGACGGCGCACCTCCTCGAGGCGCTCCGACAGGTCGGCGATGGTCGCCTCGAGGCTCTCGGCCACACGCGTGAAGTGCCGTTCGTCGTCGGCGATCAGGGCCGGGTCGGCCTTGGCGGCAAGGTGGGCGGGCAGGTCGAAGGTGGTGGTCAGGCGGTCCACGTCATGGGCTCCGATCGAGCGGCAGTTGGCCTCGGCCCGCCATTCTGGGGCAGCACCGGGGCCTTGCGGCAAGACCCCCTGTGCGCTATACGTTGGAAGTGGAGAGGAGCGATCCTCTCCCTTTCCATGTCGGGAGCGAGCGCTTCCCGCGGATCCCGCGGGGCGGCATACGAAATCGTCGGTATGCCGCTGGGTCTCCTTCCAGCGCAGGCGTCCTCAGTGGTTCCCACGGTCTTTGCGCACCGAGGCGATCTGTCGGCGCACCGGGTCGCTGAGCCGCTGCCGGGTCTGCGCGACGGTGCGTGGCACCCGCTCCAGGCTGGGCCGGCGGCTCCACGCGGGGGCCGTCTGCTCCGGGTGTTCGAGGTCCAGCTGCTGCAGGATCTGGTCGATCGCGGCGAGCAGGGACCCCTGGAGCATCCAGGTGTCGCTGCCGGGGCGTGCCTCGACGTCGACGAGGATCAGGTCGGTCAGCATCGCCCGCGTCTCGCCGATGACCTCGTGGAGCCGGCCGAGGGCCTGTTCGGCGGCCTCCACCCGGTCGCTCGCGACGAGCTCGGCGAAGGCGGCCAGGCCCGCGCCGAGCGACTCGAGCACCACGGCGAAGGCGCCGCGCAGGTCGGCCGCCGGCGACTCCTCAGCCGCGATCGTCGTGCGCGCCCGGCCGATCATGATGAGCAGCACATGCTCGGCCGTGCGGCACCGGTCGAGCCGGTGGAGCGCGACGCGCAGTTCGGGGTGCATGTGCAGCGCGACGAGCGCGAGGGGGTTGAGCTTGCGGCGCTCCTCGACTTCGTCGACTGTTGCGACAGCGCGGCGCACCTCGACCCCGATCTCCTCGTTCCTCCGGAGCCAGGCCTCCGTCTCGTCCGCCGAGGGTGAACGGGCGGAGAGGGTGAGGGCCACCTCGTCGAGCAGCTGGCCCTGCGCCCGGGCTACGTCGCGGACCGCGTCCCGGGCGCGGGTGTTCGGGATCGCGACGGGGACGAGCAGGCTGAAGGCGACCCCGATCGCCGCGCCGATGAGCGTGTTGAGGACGCGGGTCTCCGCAGCGAGCCCGTGCGAGGTGACGCCGAGGATCAGCATCGCGCTGATCGGCACCTCGAGGAGCTGGTCACCGAGGCGCAGGACGTTTGCAAGCAGGAGCGAGGCAGCGATGACCGCGCCAAGGGTCCACCACGACAGGCCGAAGTAGGTCGACAGGGCGATGGCGACGAGCACGCCGAGGAGGACGGCGCCGACCCGGACGAAGCCCATCCGCAGGGTGCGCACCGTCGAGGCCTGCACGACGAGCAGGGCGGTGAGCGGCGCCGTGAGGTCGATGGTCTGGGGGAAGAGCAGGCGGGCGGCCACGAAGGCGAGGACCGCCGCGCCGGTCAGGCGTCCGACCTCGGAGCCGACACGCTGCAGCAGCCGCCGCGTCTCGGGCCATGTCCCGGGCCTGGTCGGCCACATCCGCCTGGCCGCCTGCCGCAGCCGATGGCGGAGCCGGAGCCAGACCTCGTCACGGCGCATCGCTCATCGCCTCTCGCGATCAGGATGGCACGGCGGGCCTGAGCCCGCCTGCGCGCACGCTCCCTCTCGTCGAGTAAGCGCCCCGTCCCTGCGCTTCTCCCGTCGAGTGAGCGCCCCGTCCCTCCCGTCTCTCCCGTCGAGTGAGCGCTCCGTCACTGCCGCCCCAACTGCCCCCGGCCGCCGTGCCTCAGCCTTTGATGCGGCGCAGCTCAAAGACCTCCCATAGCGGTTCGAGATCCGCGGTCGGCACGTGCTCGCGAGCGAGCCCGTACGCGTCGTCGACGAGGCTGCCCATCGTCCGGGCGGCCTCGGCCGGCGGCGCCACGAGCAGCGCGCGGATCCGTTCGACTAGGTGCTCCGGGCGGTGGGGCAGGAGCGTCGCCTCCCAGTCGAGCCACTTGTGGAACGGGTGCGGCATCCACACCCGGTTCAGCCCGAAGAGGGCGTCGAGCACCCCCTGGACGCCGTCGACCAGGTCGCGATGCAGCAGGAAGACG
>NZ_JBQCCV010000019.1:0-35404 GCF_051961875.1 Intrasporangium sp.
ACCGCCAGCCCGGACCTCGCCGCGTCTCGTGGCTCGCCGGGTCGACGCGCCGCGCGGCGCGGTGCTTCATGTCGAGGGGAGGCTGCGGCGGCCGGACCGCGGCCCCGCGCCACGACCAAGGAGGTGGCGCGATGGCGCGACGGCGGGACGGGTGTGTGGGCCTCATGTCAGCTCGCGAGGACTCGTCGGGTCGATGACCGGCCACGAGACCACGGTGACGGTCCGCGCCTCACCGGCGACGCCACCACGCACCAGACGCACGTCGTCCATCACGTCGACCCTCGTGAGCCGCGGCGCCTCGGGGGCCCGCCGGGAGTGGAGCACCGCGATGGCCTGTAGCAGGGCCGGGTCCTGGGTGAACGACCACAGCTGCCCCTCGATCTCCGCCCGCTGCAGCCCGAGCGCACCACGGCTGAGGTCGAGACGGACCCGCTCGCCGTCGACCGTCGTCGCCTCGAGATACCTCGAGTGGATCTCCCCGTCCGACGAGCTGATCGCGAACGCGAACTGGCTCATCGGCGCGAACGGCCATCCCTGGTCGTTGCGCTGCCACGTCCCGGCGACGATTCCCACGCTCACCGTGATCAGCAGCGCCACGCGAACGACCCGTCCGACCGGCGCGAGCCGCCGCACGACCTCCGCCCCCTCGGCCGGCGAACTCCCCCTGTCGACCATGTCCCCCCTAGTCAGCCATCGGTTCGTTCAGCCGCGCCAGGCCGACGGGAACGCGTCGCGCCACGAGCGCATCGCAACCCCACCCTCGGACGTCCGGTCGACCGTCTGCGCGGCCAGCACGGCGTGCCCGATGGCGCGCGCCATGCAGTCGGCTCCGGCCTCCATGAGGAACGGGAGCGCGAGCAGCTCCGGCGGCGGCTTGGCCATCGTCGACGCCGCGAAGATCGTGTCGCCGTCGAACAGGGTGTGCACCGGCTTCAGGGCCCGCGCATAGCCGTCGTGACCGACCCCGGCGAGCTTCTGGCACTGCGCCTTGGTGAGCGTCGCGTCGGTGGCGATGACGCCGATCGTCGTCGCCATCCCCGGCATCCCGGGGACCGCGTCGGGCAGCGCCGCGTAGCGCTCCCGGGCCGCGGCGAGCTCCCCCTCGGAGGGGCACCCCACCCCGCTGAACTCGCCGGCGAGACCGAGCTGAGCGGCATACAGGGCGCCGGTGGCAAGGTCGATCGGCCAGCCGACGGCGTTGACGACGACGAGCGCGGCGACGGTGACCCCGGAGTCGAGGACGACGCTCGCCGAGCCGACCCCGCCCTTGAAGCCGCCGACGCGGGCACCCGTGCCCGCGCCGACGCTCCCCTGCGCGACCGGCCCGTCGGAGGCGAGGTCGTATGCCGCTCTCCCGTCCGTCGCGCTGGGGTGGTTCCGCCACGTGCCGGCCCGGCCGAGGTCGAAGAGGATCGCGCCGGGCACGATCGGCACGACGCGGTCGGGCGTACCCATGGGCCAGCCGATGCCGTCATCTAAGAGTCCGGCGACGACGCCGTCCGCCGCCGCGAGGCCGGGGGCGCTGCCGCCCCCGAGGAGGATCGCGTTGACCCGGTCGACGAGGTTGCGGGGGTCGAGCAGGTCCGTCTCGCGCGTGCCGGGCCCGCCGCCGCGCACGTCGACCCCGGCGACCATCCCGCCGGGGGGCGCGACGACGACGGTGCTGCCGGTGAGCCAGCCGGGCTCGTCGCGGGTGCAGTGGCCGACGCGCAGGCCCGCGACGTCGGTCAGGGTGTTGCTCGGGCCGGGTCTCATGAGTCCTCGCGCAGGTCGTACTCGAGCGTCGTGGTCGCCGGGGTGAAGCCGAGGGCCTTGTAGAACTCGTGCTGGGAGGTGTCAGCGTTGAGGCGGACCCACTTGACGTCCGACGTCCGGCACCACTCGAGCATCCCCTCGATGAGGGCCCGGCCGATGCCGCGCTTGCGGTGGGCCGGGGTGACGAAGACGGTGCCGACGTAGAGCCAGCTGGCCTCCGGTCGGCCGGGGAAGGGCAGCGGCCTCAGGCGACGCGCGGTGAGCAGGCCGGCGTGCTCGCCATGGCTCTCGGCGATCCACGTCGGGTGGTCCGGCCGGGATGCGAGCCAGGCGTCGGCGAAGCGGTCGAGGAAGCCCGGCTCACCGCCGTGGCCGACCTCGCGGGCCGACTGGAGGTGGAGCGCCGCGACGATGAAGGCGTCGTCAGCCCCGGCGCGGCGGATCCGGACGTCGGGCATGACGGAAGTGAACCACGCTCGACGTGAGGTGTCAGTGGTTGAAGCCGAGGCGCCGGCTCGTGCGGGCCCGCTGCCGCTGCGCGCGCATCCGGCGCAGGCGCTTGATGAGCATCGGGTCGGCGGCGAGGGCGGCCGGGTTGTCGAGCAGCGAGTTGAGCACCTGGTAGTAGCGGGTGGCGCTCATGTCGAAGAGCTCCTTGATCGCCTGCTCCTTCGAGCCGGCGTACTTCCACCACTGTCGTTCGAAGGCGAGGATCTCCTGGTCGCGGTCGCTCAGGGTGTCGCGGGTGTGGACCTGCTCCATCGCGCGCTCGGTGCTCATGGGGTCGTTTCGTCTCGCTCTGCTCTCGATTCGGGCGTTGGCTCCGGGCCCAACCTTAACTGCAAATGACATGAGTGTCATTCACGACCAATGAAATTCGTGGACGGGATCGCGGCGGTGAGAGCACGCCCGCCACAGAAGTCACATCTGTCCCAGCCGTACCCACAGCCTCAGTCGAGCAAGATCGCCCGGAGCTCGTCGGGGGTGTGTGCGACCTCGTCCGGACGCACCCCGGCGAGGGCCTCCGGATTGCCGGCACCCCACGTCACGGCGACCGTCGACATGCCCGCCGCCTTGCCGGCGAGGGTGTCGACGACGGCGTCGCCGACGTAGACCGCCTCGGCTGGGGTGCCGCCCAGCACCTGCACCGCCTTGAGCAGCGGCTCCGGGTCCGGCTTGTGCTTGTCCGTGTCCTCCATGGCGACGAGGACGTCGAGGTACTCATCGAGCCCGAGGACGGTCATCACCTCGGCGGCCTGGGAGCGCCGCTTCGACGTCGCGACCGCGAGCCGCAGTCCCGCTGCGTCCAGGTCGCGGATCACCTCGACGATCCCGTCGTAGCGACCCAGGAGACGGTCGAGGTTCGCCTCGTTCCACTCCAGGTAGGCCCGCACGAGCTCGTCGGCGCGCTCGGGGCAGTAGTCCCCGTAGGCGACCTCGAGCGTCCGACCGATCCACGTCCGCAGCACGGCCGGGTCCTCTTCGCGGCCGAGCACCGTGCGGATTGCATGCTGGTGCGACTGGACGATGAGCTCGACCGTGTCGGCGAGGGTGCCGTCGAGGTCGAACACGACGGTCTTCCACTTGGGGCTGGGTTGGAGACTCACGCCCGAGAGCGTAGGCGACGAACTCGGGAACCCTTCAATCCCCGAGCCAGCGGCCGGCGCGCATCACGCGCTGGACGCCGGATTCGTCGACCACGACGAGGTCGGCACGGGCTCCCTCACGGACGATGCCGCGGTCCTCGAGCCCGAGCACCCGGGCCGGGGTGACGCATCCCGCCTCGACGACACGCTCGAGTCCGATTCCGGCCCGCCACTGCCGCAGCAGGATCTCCATCGCGTGCGAGGTCCCGCCGGCGATGGAACCCGGAGTCCCGTCGGTGGCAAGCCGTGCGACGCCCTCCGACACCACCACCGGCAGCCCGCCGAGCACGTAGCTGCCGTCGCCCATGCCCGCCGCTCCCATCGCGTCCGAGACGAGGGCCACCTGCCTCGCCCCGACGAGGTCGATGACACTCGCCACGGTCTCGTCGGCGAGGTGCGCACCGTCGGCGATCAGCTCGACGACCACGTCGCCGGCTCGCGCCGCGCGCAGCAGCGCCGGCACGGCACCGGGGTCACGGTGCTGCCATGGGTCCATCCCGTTGAAGAGGTGGGTCGCGAGGTCGGCGCCCGCCTCGACCGCCGCCATCACCGTCCCGTATGCCGCCGAGGTGTGCCCCACGGCGACGTGCACTCCCGATCCGGCCAGGTGGCGCACGAGCTCCAGCCCCCCGGCGCGTTCCGGCGCGACGGTCACCTGCCGGATGTGCCCCCGACCGAGCGCGAGGAGCCGGTCGACCTCGGCGGGGTCCGGGTCACGGAGGAGGGCGGGATCGTGGGCGCCGCAACGGGATTCGGCGAGCCAGGGCCCCTCGAGGTGGATCCCGTCGACCAGTCCGTCGTCGGTCAGGTCCGCGAGGATCTCGACGCCCCGGGCGAGGTCGGCCGGGCTGAGGGTGACGAGGCTGGAGAGCAGGCTCGTCGTGCCACGCCGGTGGTGGTGGCGCGCGGCCGCAGCCGCGGCATCCGGGTCGAGGTCGAGGAACGTCGTGCCCCCGCCGCCGTGGCAGTGCAGGTCGACGGCCCCGGGCAGGATCACCGGCCCCGGCCGGCCCGCGGCTGCCTCGGGGGGCGAGCTCGGCGTCATACCTGATGGGGACACGGAGACGACGCGGTCGCCGGCCACCTCGATGCGGACATCCGCAAGCGCGCCATCGACGAGGGCGCGGCCCTCCAGCAGCACTGGCATGCGGGCTCCTTCGCATCGGGTCGGGGCGTCGTGCCCGACGATACTGGCGGTACCGTGGCCCGGTGCCGGCACGACCCCTCCATGAGAACGTCCATCCGTCGTGGGTGCCTGCGCTCGAGCCGGTCGCCGAGACCATCGGGCGGCTCGGGGACTTCCTTCGCGCCGAGGTCGCCGCGGGGCACGGCTACCTGCCAGCCGGGGACGCAGTGCTGCGAGCGTTCTCCGTGCCGCTGGCCGACGTGCGGGTGCTGATCGTCGGGCAGGACCCCTACCCGACGCCGGGCCATCCCGTCGGGCTCAGCTTCTCCGTGGCACCCGACGTCCGGCCGGTCCCGCGCAGCCTGCAGAACATCCACCAGGAGCTGCGCACCGACCTCGGCCTGCCCAAGCCGTCGACCGGCGACCTCACGCCCTGGTTCGAGCGCTGCGTCATGCTGCTCAACCGCGTACTGACCGTGCGGCCCGGCAAGCCGGCGAGCCACCAGGGCAAGGGGTGGGAGGAAGTGACCGAGCAGGCGATCCGCAGCCTCGTGGCGCGAGGCGGGCCGATGGTCGCGATCCTGTGGGGTCGGCAGGCGCAGTCCCTCGCGCCGCTGCTGGGCCCAGTCCCGCGGGTCGAGAGCCCGCACCCCTCTCCCCTGTCGGCGCGGTCCGGGTTCTTCGGGTCGCGGCCCTTCAGCCGGGCCAACGAGCTGCTGCAACGGCAGGGGGCCGAGCCGATCGATTGGAGCCTCGCATGACTGCTCAGTCACGCACCTGGAGCCGCTACGTCGCCATCGGCGACTCCTTCACCGAGGGCATGTGCGACGACGACCCGGCGGTCGTCCACGACGGCGAGTTCGCCGGCTGGGCGGACCGGCTCGCGGCCCACCTGGCCGAGATCGCACGTGACGCCGGTGGCACGTTCGGCTACGCGAACCTCGCCGTCCGGGGCCGCAAGCTCGCGGACGTCGTCGGCCGACAGCTCGAGGACGCGCTCGTGCTCGAGCCGGACCTCGTCAGCATCGTCGGGGGCGGCAACGACATCCTCCGGCCCAAGGCCGACCTCGACGCCCTCGCCGCGTCCCTCGAGGACGCCGTCGCGCGGATCCGAGCCGCCGGAGCCGACGTGATCATGGCCACGCCCGTCGACCCCGCGGACGCGCCCCTCGTCAAGGCGACCCGGGGCCGCGCCGGCATCTATGCCGCCCACATCTGGAGCATCGCCGGCCGGCACGGCGCGCACGTCATCAACCAGTGGGGCATGCGGGCCCTGCGCGACTGGCGGATGTGGTCCGAGGACCGGATCCACATGACCAGCGAGGGCCACCGGCGCGTCGCGCTCGCCGCACTCGAGGCGCTGGGTCACGAAGTCCCCGACCCGGAGTGGGCCACCCCGCTCGAGCCGGCCCCGCCGATCTCCCGGCGGGAGGCACTCCAGGCCAACGCGCAGTGGGCCCGCGAGTACGTCGGGCCGTGGGTGCAGCGCCGCCTGACCGGTCGTTCCTCCGGGGACGACCGCATGGCCAAGCGGCCCCACGTCGGCCCCCTCGACGACACGCGCGGCTGACCACACCCGCCCCCTGCGGCTGAGGTGGCCGGCGGACGCATCCGTCCGGCCATCACCCCGATTCCGACAAAAGATTCCGACAAAAGCCCGCCCCAGGTCTTGACAGTGCTTCCGCATGGACCTTTAATCAACTTGTTGGTTGATAAAGGAGTTGGTTGTCAATGACGGCGGAGACAGAGGCGCTCGACCAGGCCTTCGCGGCCCTGGCCGACCCGGTCCGTCGCGCGATGATCGCTCGGCTCAGCCGGGGACCGGCGACGGTCAACGAGCTTGCCGAGCCGTTCGAGATCAGCAAGCAAGCGGTCTCGAAGCACATCCAGGTCCTCGAGCACGCAGGGCTCGTGACCCGGACCCGGGACGCCCAGCGCCGCCCCGTGCACCTCAACGCGGCTCGACTCGAGGCGCTCACCGCCTGGATCGACCGCTACCGGCTCGTCCACGAGCAACAGTTCCGCAGGCTCGACACCCTGCTGGGCCAGTCACCGTCCGACGGGTCGACGTCCCGTCGCAGCACCAAGGAGAAGCAGCCATGACCAACGAACTGACCATCGACGCCCCCGAGGGCGTGCCCTGGATCGACTTCACCCGCGAGTTCGACGCGCCCGTCGCGGCCGTCTTCAACGCGCACCGCGACCCCGACCTCGTCCGCCAGTGGCTCGGCCCGAACGGGTACGAGATGGACATCGGGCAGTGGGACTTCGTCTCGGGCGGCGGCTACCGCTACACGCACCGCAACCCCGAGGGGATGGAGTTCGGCTTCCACGGCCTGTTCCACACCATCCGCGACGACGAGTTCGCCATCCAGACCTTCGAGTTCGAGGGGGCGCCGGACGAGGTCGCCATCGAGTTCATGTGGTTCGAGGACCTCGGCGACGGCCGCTGCCGCCTCCGCGGCCGGAGCATCGGACGCACCGTCGAGGGCCGCGACGCCATGGTCGCCAGCGGCATGGAGCACGGCATGCGCGAGGGCTACGAACGCCTCGAGGCACTCGTCGGCGCCGGCTCCGCCGCCCGGGCCGGGAGCGGTTCGTGAGCGAGCCGATGGACTGGACGCTCGAGGTCGTCATCGTCCCGGTGAGCGACCTCGGGCGGTCCATCGCCTTCTACCGGGACCAGGTCGGCTTCCACCTCGACCACGAGACGACCAACGAGCACATGCACGTCGCGCAGCTGACCCCCCGCGGCTCCGGCTGCTCGATCGTCATCGGGTCGCTGCCCTCCCAGAACGAGATGGCCCCCGGCTCGCTCCGCGGCATCCAGCTCGTCGTCGCCGACGCCGAGCGGGCGCGCGCCGAGCTGGTCGGGCGGGGCGTCGAGTGCTCGGACGTCATGGTGATCGACGAGCGGGACGGCGGGACGTTCTTCGGCTTCGCCGACCCGGACGGGAACACGTGGGCCGTGCAGCAGATCCGTGCCCGCGGCGAGCACCCACTCCTCCCCTCGGACCACCGCGGGCGCTTCGCCGAGGACACCGAGTCCTGACGGGCCGCCCCCGATGCGGGGGTGACATGGGCTGCGAATGACCGCTCAGCGGCATAGGGGCGTATGCCGCTGAGCGGGCTTTCGACGCCGCCCTTACTCCGCAGATGCGGTGCTATCCTGCCAAACATGCCGCAAATGCGTATCGGAGAGGCGGCCGCCCTTCTCGGTGTCAGCGACGACACGGTCCGTCGAATGGTCGACTCGGGGCGCCTCAGCGGCGGCACCGACGAGGCGGGCCGGCGCACTGTCGACGGGGCCGAGCTGGCCGCAGTCGCACAGGAGCTGGCGCACCCCGCCGAGATCGGCGTGGTCGGCGGCGCCTCGGCCCGCAACCGGATGCGCGGCATCGTCACCGGCATCACGAAGGACACGGTCATGGCGAAGGTCGAGATGCAGTGCGGTCCGTTCCGCATCGTCTCGCTGCTCTCCTCCGAGTCCGTCGACGACCTCGGGCTCAAGGTCGGCTCCGTCGCGGTCGCCTCGGTGAAGTCCACCCATGTCGTCGTGGAGGTGCCCGCGTGACGTCTCGTCCCCGTCGCGCCCTGTCCGCCGTCGTGACGGTCGGCGCAGCCCTGGCCCTCACCAGCTGTGGGGGGACCAGCCCGACGGCCGCCGACTCGGCCGGGACCGCCGGAGGGGCGAGCGCATCGACGGCCGGCGCCGTGTCAGGGACGGTCACGGTCCTCGCCGCCGCGTCCCTGACCGAGTCGTTCGACGCGATCAAGGCCGAGCTCGAGAAGTCCCATCCTGGCCTCACGATCCAGATCTCCTACGGATCGAGCGCGACGCTCGTCCAGCAGGTCAACCAGGGCGCGCCGGCCGACGTGATCGCCCTGGCCGGCGAGGCGGCCGCGAAACCACTCGAGCCGAGCCTGGTCAAGAGCAGCGAGATCTTCGCCAAGAACATCCTCGAGATCGCGGTGCCACCGAACAACCCGGGTCACGTCACCGGGCTCGCGGACCTCTCGAAGCCGGGCCTGAAGGTCGTGCTCTGCGAGACGACCGTCCCGTGCGGCAAGGCCGCCGCGACCACCCTCGAGAAGGCGCACGTCAACGCCCATGTCGTCTCGCGCGAGATCGACGTCAAGGCGACGCTGGCGAAGGTCTCGCTCGGCGAGGCGGACGCGGCGATCGTCTATCACTCGGACGTGGTCGCCGCCAAGGGTGCAGTGAAGGGCATCCCGGTCCCCGCCGACGTCAACACCGTGCTGCGCTACCCCATCATCCGGCTCGACGACCAAGCCCCCGCCCGCGCCTTCGTCGACGCCGTGCTGGACCCGGCCGGTCGAGCGACCCTCGACGCGTTGGGCTTCGCGTCGCCGTGAACTGGCGCTCTCGCCTCGTCCTCGGCGTGCCCTCCGCGCTCGCCCTCATCCTGCTCATCGTCCCTCTGCTCGCGCTGCTCCTGCGTGCCGACTGGGCACGCATCCCGACCGACCTCGCCAGTGGCACGGCCCTGCCGGCCCTGCGCCTGTCCCTCATCACGACCTCGTCCACCGCCGCCCTCTGCCTCGCCCTCGGCACTCCGCTGGCCTGGCTCCTCGCCCGCTCCGAGCACCCGGGCATCCGGTGGCTGCGCGCCCTCCTCACGGTGCCCCTCGTCCTGCCCCCCGTCGTCGGGGGCGTCGCCCTGCTGATGACGTGGGGACGCAACGGCGTCATCGGACAGCACCTCACCGTCCTCGGCATCCAGATCCCTTTCACGACGACGGCGGTCGTGCTCGCCGAGACGTTCGTCGCGATGCCGTACTACGTGCTCGCGGTCGAGGGCGCCATGCGCGGTCTCGACACGCGCCTCGAGTCGGTCGCCCGCACCCTCGGCGCGTCGGACCTGCGCTATCTGCGCACGGTCGCCTTGCCGCTCGTCCTGCCCGGCATCGCCAGCGGACTGGCGCTCGCCTGGGCCCGCGCCCTCGGGGAGTTCGGCGGCACCATCACCTTCGCCGGCAACTTCCCCGGCCGCACCCAGACCGCGCCGCTCGCCGTCTACGTCGCCCTCGAGCAGAACCCGCAGGTGGCGATCTCCATCAGCATCGCCCTGCTCGCGGTCAGCATCCTCGTCCTCGGCCTCATGCGCGGCAGGTGGCTGCGATGACCTCTGGGCTTGACGCGCGAATCCGTTTGTCCCGTGGGCCGGTAGAGCTCGAGGTGGCCCTCACGGCAGAGGCAGGAGAGATCATCGGGATCCTCGGCCCGAACGGGGGCGGCAAGACCACGACCATCCTCGCGCTCGCCGGCGTCCTCCCCCTCGAGGACGGCCATGTCGCCGTCGCCGGGGGCGAGTGGGAGCATGCCGGCGCGAGGCGGCTCGCGCCGGAGCAACGCAGCGTCGGGCTCATGCTCGCCGACCCCCTTCTCTTCCCCCACCTGACCGCCCTCGACAACGTCGCCTACGGTCCACGCAGCCGCGGATCGCACCGGACGACGGCACGAGAGCGAGCCCGGACCGAGCTGGCGAGCGTGGGCCTCACCGAGCATCTGGGCTCTCGCCCGCGTCAGCTGTCCTCGGGGCAGGCCGCCCGGGTCGCCCTCGCCCGGGCCCTCGCGACCGACCCGGACCTGCTCCTGCTGGACGAGCCGCTCGCGGCCCTCGACCCGGAGACCCGCGCTCGCACCCGCTCGGACCTCGCCGCCCGGCTCGCCCCCTACGAAGGCGTCACCGTGCTCGTGACGCACGACCCCCTCGACGCGCTCACCCTCGCCGACCGGCTCGTCTTCATCGAGGACGGACGGGTCACGCAGGTCGGCACGCCCACGGAGGTCCTCCGCGAGCCGCGCACCCCCTACGTCGCCACGGTCGTCGGGCTCAACCTGTATGCCGCTCAGTCGGATTCGTCCGGGACGCTCACTCTCGTGGGCGGCGCCCGGCTCGTGACCGCCGACTCGACCGCCGGATCGGTCTGGGCCACCGTCTCGCCCCACTCGGTCGTCCTGCACCGGGAACGCCCCGAGGGCTCGGCGCGCAACGCCTGGCCGATGCGGGTCAGCGACGTCACCCTGCAGGGGCAGTCGGCCCGCGTCTCGCTCACCGGGCCGCTCGACCTCATCGCCGAGGTGACCCTCGCCTCGGTCGCGTCCCTCACCGTCCACGTTGGGACCGACCTCTGGGCCTCGGTCAAGGCCACCGAGGTCTTCACCTACCCGCGCTGACCTCGTGACTCCCTCGGCGAGTGGTGAGTCGCAGTGGGTGGTGCAACCCTTGACCCGACTGGATGCGTCATCCGCGTGACAGGGGGCGTTCGCCGAACACGTCCCAAGGGGAAAGGGCCGCGCCGTGGGACGAGTCGAGGTGGACGAGGAGTTCACGGCCTTCGTCCGCGCCCGGCAGCACGCGCTCGTCCGCTTCGGGTACGTCCTCACCGGTGATCCCTCCAGCGGTGAGGACCTCGCCCAGACGGCTCTCGCCCGGCTGTACCTCAAGTGGGACACGATCGAACGGACCGAGGCGACCGAGGCGTGGGTCCGCAAGGTCATGGTCAACGAGCACACGAGCTGGTGGCGGCGGGCGTGGCGGCACAGGGAGACCGTCGGCCTCGACGCGGTGAACGCGGAGGCGGTCGCGCTGAGTGCCCCTGCGGGGGACCACGAGTTGTGGCAGGAGGTGCTTCGCCTGCCGCCCCGGCAGCGCGCCGCTGTCGCGCTCCGTTACTACGAGGACCTCACCGAGGCACAGACGGCCGAGATCCTCGGGTGCTCGGTCGGCACGGTCAAGAGCCAGGTCCACCGTGCCCTCGCCACCCTCCGGACCCGGCTCGAGGAGGTTCTCGCATGACCCCCGACGACCGCACGGAGCAGCGTCTCCAGGCAGTCCTCCACAGTCACCTCGACCCCGTCGGCGTCCGGGACGACCTCGTCGCCGGAGCCGTCAACCGCTCCCGGCGGATCCGTCACGTGCGCAACGCCGCCGTCGCCGCCGCCTCGGTCGCCGCGGCGCTGGCCGTCGCGACGCCGGTGGCATGGTCCGCGCTTCGGCCGCCGCACCACGTCCCGGTGCCCGGGACGCCCGGAGGAGCCACGCCGACGGGGACGACCCAGCCCACGACGACGTCGAGGTCGTCGACGCCGAGCGAGCCGCCCGCGTCGACGCCGGCACCGACCCGGACGCTCGGGGCCCCACTCCGGCAGGTCGTCCCGTCGCTCGGCGGCCCGAGCGGAACGGCCGACGTCCCGTACCTCCACGGCACGACGGTCCACGACGGAGACCGGACGATCCGGCTCCCGCTGCCGGACCGGGTCCCCTTCCGCTTCCTCGGCCTGTTCGCCGACGAGACGGTGCTCGTCAACGTGCTGAACTCCTCGGGCACGTGGGACCTGGTCTGGTTCGACGACGCGGGCGCCGAGATCGCCCGCGAGACGGACGGGATGATGGCGGTGATGGACTCGGACCGCAGCCAGGTGGCGTGGGTCGACGCCAAGGACCGCGTCCACCTGTCCGACGCCAAGGGCGACGAGGTTGCGATGTGGCCGCAGCAGGGCCTCTACCCGACGGGGGTCGCGAGCGGTCGCGTCTACGCCAACGACACCGACCAGCGCGGCGTCGTCCTCGACAGCCGCGACCACAGTGTCACCACGAATGAAGGGCTGACGTGGGGGCCGGTCCATGCCGGCTCGGGAGTGGCGATCGCGCGCCCTCGCGGGCAGGACGGCGGCGGGCTGTGCTTCCAGCTCGTGGAGCTGGCCACCACGCGGGACCGCTGGACGGTCTGCGGTGACGCGTACCCCAGCGGCCCGTTCTCTCCCGACGGTCGCTTCCTCGTGGCGAGCGATCCCCGCGACGGGGATCCGCACCACCAGTTCTCCGTCCTCCGGGTGCTCGACGGCGAGCCGATGCTGCGCGTCGGTTCCCTCGGCGAGCCCTTCGCCCTCGACATGGGCAAGGCCGTCAACGACTCAGGAACAGCGGTCACCATGGTCGCGACGACATCGGCAGAGGTGGGCCAGCAAGGCCATCAAGCCCTCGTCCGCTGCCCGCTCGATGGCACAGGCTGTTCCGTCGTCGGTCCCAACGAGGTCATGCCGAAGGACTCCGTGGGCAACCCTGCCAGTGTCTGGGGCCTCGCCGCCGCGACCCAGACCCCGTGACCAGGGCCCGCTGCTCTCCTTCGCACCCTCCCCGCACGAGAGCACCGGGCCCCACTACCCCTCGCTGCGGAGGCGGTCCCAGAGGACACCCACGCAGGCTGGGTACCGTGCGGGAATGCGAGCACTGACGACGATCCCGCTGACGGCCGACAGCCTCGAGGTGCGCGACATGCCCGAGCCCGAGGCCTCCGCGAGCGAGCTGCTCGTCGACGGCATCGCCATCGGTGTCTGCGGCACCGACAAGGAGATCGCCGCCGGCGACTACGGCTGGGCGCCGCGCGGCGAGGAGCGGCTCATCCTCGGTCACGAGTCCCTCGGCAAGGTCCGCACCGCCCCGCAGGGCAGCGGCTTCACCCCCGGGGACCTCGTCGTCGGCGTCGTCCGCCGTCCCGACCCGGTCCCTTGCGGCGCCTGCGCCCACGGCCAGTTCGACATGTGCCGCAACGGCCAGTACACCGAGCGGGGCATCAAGCAGATCCACGGCTACGGCAGCGAGCAGTGGACCGTCGAGCAGGACTACGTCGTGCGCCTCGACCCGCGGCTCGCCGACGTGGGGATGCTCCTCGAGCCGACGACCGTCGTCGCCAAGGCGTGGCAGCAGGTCGAGCAGATCGGCGCCCGCGCCTGGTTCGACCCGAAGACCGTCCTCGTCACCGGCGCCGGCCCGATCGGGCTGCTCGCCGCGCTCCTGGGCACGCAGCGCGACCTCGACGTACACGTCCTCGACGTCGTCACCGACGGGCCGAAGCCCGAGCTCGTCAAGGACCTCGGCGCGACCTACCACCACGACCCGGTCGACGAGGTCGCGAAGAAGGTCCACCCGGACGTCGTCATCGAGGCGACCGGGGTGAGCCAGCTCGTCCTGGCGGCCATGGCCGAGACCGCGTCCTACGGCATCTCCTGCCTCACCGGCGTGTCCTCCGGCGGCCGCACGCTCGCCGTCGACCTCGGCCAGGTCAACCGCGAGATCGTCCTCGAGAACGACGTCGTCGTCGGCAGCGTCAACGCCAACCTGCACCACTACCAACAGGGAGCCGAGGCCCTGGCCAGGGCCGACCTCGACTGGCTGCACCGCCTCGTCACCCGCCGCGTCCCGCTCGAGCGGTTCCAGGACGCCTTCACCCCACACCGGGACGACGTAAAGGTGGTCATCGAGGTCTGACCCCCGTCCGCCGCGACGCGCAAACGCCAGGAGAGGTATGCCCTTAGCGGCTGAGCGGCATACCTCTCCTCGTCGGGCCTGACGGGGAGGCGCGACTCAGGCGGTCACGCCGGTCGACTCGTGCGGTTCGCCGACGGGCTTCGACTCCGCTGAGCCCCGCTCGCGCAGGAAGATGCTCAGCACGACCATGCTGCCGACGGCGAGGAACTCCGACTGCCAGTTCTGCAGGGTGCGGTTCCAGAAGTCGGGGTTGAACAAGTAGTCGCCCATGCTGATCGGCGCCTGGAGGTCCTGGATGCGCTGGGAGTTGTAGGCGCTGGTGCCGGCGACGAACTGGGCGCCCCATGACAGGAGGAAGAAGACCCCCATGGTGAGCGTGAGCGAGTGTGAGTAGACCCAGCGCCGCCAGCCGCGGGCGACGGCCCAACTGGGGCTGTGGGGTCCCGCGAACCGGCCGACCTGCTGCTCCTCGTCGCTGCCCAGCCCGGCCCGGTCCAGCTCCTTCGACTCCGGCGATCCGCGCTGCACCAGCCACACGGTCGCGAGGATCATGAGGACGAACTGGAGGAACTCGGACTGCCAGTTCTCCGCGACGTCGGTGGCGAACTGAGCCGAGCCGACGAACTCGAGCACGGACATCTCCGGCGCGCCGTTGACCCGCGCCTGGGCGTTGACGTCGGCGCACCCGACGAAGGCCTGCGCGATCAGCGTCGCGAGCAGGATCGCCCCAAAGAAGATGCTCAGGCCGAAGTTGCGAATCGCCGCTGGCCTGCGGCGGCGTGCCCGGCTCATCGGTGCAACACCCCGATCGTCCACATGTAGGCGAGCCCGCCGACGATGAAGGCCAGGTAGAGGAAGAAGACTCGTCGCACCTCAGCCCCCCGCCACGAGGCAGTCGTGCGGCTGGTCCGAGCCCTGCGGCTTGCACCCGGCCGCCATGACCTTCCAGCCCTCCGGGAAGCGTGCGAGGAAGAGGACGTCGCTGCCGGTGATCACGCGGGCGTCACCGCCGTAGACGTCCACCTTCTCGACGGGGGCGGCATCCGGCAGGCCCACCCCCGTGATGGCGGCCTCGCACGGCGCCTCCTCGTCGCTCTCGAGGGTCGTGCGTGCGCGCTCGCTGAGCAGCCGGCATGCCGTGCCGGGGTCCTTTGCCACTGCCTGAGTGAAGGCCTCGACGGCGTGGCGTGCGCCGGGGTGGTCGGGTCCGCCGCAGGCAGTCAGGAACCCGAGGAGCGGCAGCACGAACAGGCTCGCCCGCCGGCCTGGCGCGTGAGCCGCTCGGGTGCGGGCCGGCAGCCGGCGACCGGCAAGTGGGACAGTGGGCATCGGTCAGTTGTCTCCTGTCTCGGCTGGTGCCCCTGAGGTACCCATGCAGCCGCCTCGGAGAACCGTTTCTCGCCCGGGGCGCACGGGTATGACGCTCACCGTGCGGCTGCGACGGAGTGAGCTGGACCAGCCCGGGTTGCGCCGGATCGGTCGTGGCCGGGGGTTCTCCTACGTCGACGCTTCCGGGGGGCCGATCAGCGACGAGGACCGCGACCGGATCACCAAGCTCGTCATTCCGCCCGCCTGGCGCGACGTCTGGATCAGCCCTCATGCGAACGGGCACATCCAGGCCGTCGGGACCGATGAGGCGGGCCGCCGACAGTACCTCTACCACGAGGCATGGCGGGAGCAGAAGAACGAGGAGAAGCACCGGCGGGTGCTCCGGCTCGCCCGACACCTGCCCGTCGTCCGCAAGACGGTTGCCTCGCGGCTGCGTCGTCCCGGATACGACCTGGAGCGGGTCGTCGCGATGGCGCTCCGGATGCTCGACGCGGGACTGTTCCGCACCGGGGGCGAGGAGTACGAGCAGGAGCACGGCACCCACGGTGTCGCCACGCTCCTCAAGGAGCACGTCACGGTGAGCGGCGACACGCTCAACTTCCAGTTCCCAGCGAAGTCGGGCGTGGAGCGGGTCGCCCACCTGACCGACCCGGATCTCGCCAAGGCGGTCCGGTCACTCCGCCGGGCGAGCCGGCGCGGGGAACGGTTGCTGCGCTATCGCGATGGCGAGGAGTGGCACGACCTGCAGACGAACGACATCCGCACCGAGTTCAATGACCTCGCCGGACAGGAGTTCACCGTCAAGGACCTCCGCACGTGGTCGGCGACGGTGGTCGCCTCCGTGGCCCTCGCCCGGCTCATGGCCGAGGCCGGCCGGGACGCGAGCCAGGACTACGCCGGCCGAGAGAAGGCGGCCTTCGAGGAGGTCGCCGCCCAGCTCGGCAACACCCCCGCCGTGGCGAAGTCCTCCTACGTGGACCCCCACGTCGTCGAGGAGCACGAGGAGGGCCGCACCGTCCTGCCGGCGCTGCGCCGGTCACTGACCAAGGCGGACCGGCAACGGCTGGCCCGAGGTGACCTCGCGATGGTGCGTGACCGGGACGCGCTCGACAAGGTGGTGCTCCGCTTCCTCGAGCGTGCCTACAGCGACGGTCAGGACTGACCCGTGTCGGCGGTCTGACGGGCCGCCTCGACCCGGGCCTCGAAGGTCGTCGCACCCTCCGGGGTGAGCTCCGCCAGGCGTGGCACGGCCTGGAGGGCGCGATGGATCCGGTCCACCTCGCACTGCTCGACCCTCGCCGCGATGGCCGGGAGCTCCTCTTGCTCCTCAGCCTCGGCGTGTGCACCGATGGAGGCCGACAGCTCGTCGAAGGCGTCGACGAAGTCGAGGCCGTCGACATCCATGCCCTCGAGGTGTGCCATGGACAGCATCGCCGTCGTCTCCTCGTGGATGCGGGCCCTGGCGACGTCGGGGTCCGCCAGGAGGTCGCGCGCCGGCGTGTGCATCGCCTCGACCTCGATCCCCTCGTGGGCCGCGAGGAACCGGGACAGCGCGTCGAACGCCAGCCGGCGTTGCGCCCCGGCCGTGGCCCGGACGTCGGCGAGCAGCCGGCGGATCACGTCGTGCTGGCCTCTCAGGGTCATCGCCAGCTCTGTCGTGTCTGCCATGCCTGCTCCCTCCCCCGCGGGGGAGCCCGCCCTCAGTCGTTGACGTTGTTGTCGCTGCTGCTCTCGTAGCGCTCGAGCCCCACCGCCGCCCGCAGCTGCGCGAGGTCGCCGTCGAGGTCGTCCGCCAGGTGCTTCGAGGGCTCGTCCGTGACGTCGGCGATGTGCTCCATGAGGTCGCTGAGGCCCTGGGCGATGGCGTTGAGCTTGTGCTGCACCGCCTGCTCGGAGCGGGTCTGGCTGTTCTGGATGAGGGCGACCATGAGGAAGGTGACGATCGTCGTGCACGTGTTGATGATCAGCTGCCACGTGTCGATGTTCTTGAAGACCCAGTACGAGGGCGCCCAGACCACGACGAGCAGCACGCAGAAGGTGAAGAACCAGGCGTGACTCGAGAGGTCGGAAGCCTTCTTCGCGAAGCGGTCGAAGCCGCTCACGGAGGAGGAGACCTCGAGGGGCATCTGCGCCTTGTGGTGGTCGTCTTGCGCCCCGTGGCCGTCGTCCTGCCGGGGATCGGTGGACCGGTCGCTCGTGATGCTGCTCATCGGGTCTCCTTCTCCGAGGCCGCGAAGGCGACCGTTGCCTGGCTCACCATCGCCTCGAAGGTCGACGCGCCCCTGATCGGCGAGGCGGCCACGTCGTCGGCCCAAGGCTCGACGAGCGCGAAACCCTCGAGAACCTTCTCGATCGTTTCCTCGGGCAGGGCAGCGACGAGCCGCGGCAGCTCCTCGTGCTCCTCGGCCTCCGCGTGCCGGATGATCGCCTCCTGGAGCAGGCCGAACTGCATCTTGAAGTCGGACGCGCTGCGCATCGTCTCGAGGCTCGCGATGACCGCGGCCGCATCCTGCTCCTCGGTGATGCGGCGCTGTGAGATGTTGTCGTCGTCGAAGGTGACGAGGCCTTGAGGATGCAGGAGTGACTGCTCTGCGGCCTCGTGGACCGCGAGGTAGCGACGGAACGCATCGAAGGCGGCGAGCCGGTCCGCGTCGGTCGCCATGGTCACATCGGTCATCAGGGTCTTGATCCGGCCGTGCTGGCCGGTGATGAGTGAGACGAGCTCGTCCGTCGGCGTGGTCACAGGTCGCTCCCCTCGGCAGGGGAAGGCGCGGTCACCGTTGCGTCGTACGTGCCTGTCTGCTCGCCAGGGCTGACGACGAACGTCGCGATGTACTCGTTGCCGCACGTCTCGCGCACGACCATGTGTAAACCTCCACGGTTGCCTGAGTGGTTACCGTCGGCTTACCCACGGCGTGTGCCGTGCTAACTGTCCGGCCAGCCCGCCGAGGCCGTCGCGGGCCTAGCCCACCGCATCGAGGGGTGCGGGCGCGACGAGGCGCGCGGCGGGGCGAGACCGGGGAACTGGGTGCCTGAGCCCTCGGGCGACGTCCGCGAAGCTCTCGAGGTACAGCGTCCGGCGGGGCGAGCCGGAGACGCGCCGCTCGGCGTCCACCGCGCTCGTTCCTCGGCTCGTGTCCTCGGCAAAGTGCAGCTCCAGTCCCTCCCGGAGCAGCCGCAGCGCTTCGCTGCGCTGCTGCGACACCGCAGAGGACGTGAGACCGAGGCCGGCCGCGACATCCTTGACCGCCTTGCCCTCGAGGTAGATCTCGGTGACGATGTGGCGGAGTCGTTCCGGGAGAGCGCCAACCGCAGCCGCGAGGTAGCGGGACCGTTCACCCGCAAGGACCGCATCCTCGGGGGCGAGCGTGTCGGCCACGAGCGCCTCCGCGGCATCGTCGAGTGGTGCCACGGTCCGCGCGGCATCCGCGAAGGCATCGCGGACCTGGTCACGTGTCACCCCGAGAGCCGACGCCATCTCCTCCTCGGTCGGCGCCCGGCCGAGCCGCGCAGACAACGTCTCCGACATCGCCTGGAGAGCCTTGATCCGCTTGCGGGTGCCGCGGCCGGCCCAGTCGAGTGACCGGAGCTCATCCATGAGTGCGCCCGTGATCCGCCGCCGGGCGTAGGCGCCGAAGGGCACCCCGGCGGACGGGTCGAACGAGTCGGCGGCCAGCACGAGCCCGACGGCGCCGGCCGACGCCATGTCCTCCCGGGACAGGTGGGTCGCGCGCGAGCACAGGTCGGAGACGAGGTAGCCGACGAGCGGGAGGTTCTCGACGACGAGATGATTGCGCTCTGCAATATCCACCAGTACCCCTGAGATCGCGGCCGACGGGAGGGCGAACCAGCGCGCAGGCCGTGGCGGACATGCTCGTTGGACATGTCCAATATATAGGGGTTTGTCCGGTTTACCTGCCAATTTGGCAGATTCACGTCGCGGTGTGTTTCCCACTGCGCGCGACGGGGTAGGAGCGCGGCCTTAACTCTCGGTTGCGTGCGTTTCCGGCGGGAGGCCCGGCGAGTCACCCAGCAGCCCCCGGAGCACGTCTTCGGCTGTCGCCAGGGCCGCCTCGCGGTTCGCGTCGGCGACGGCCTCGAAGATCTCCTCACGCTTGATCGTGAGGTGCCGGGGGGCCTCGATGCCGATCCGGATGCCCTCCCCGCCGCGGCTCTCGAGGAACGTGATCACGATCTCGTCGCCGATCATGATCTTCTCGCCGGGCTTGCGGGTCAGTACGAGCATGATTTGTCCCTTCCGTGGGGTCGCGGGTGTGGCGCACGCGAGTGCGCCTCAGAGCACCGTCCGTGGTGCTGGCAGTCCGTCCAACCAGCCTATGGGAATCCGGAGCTGGTTCACCGTTGCCGCCGACCGGGTCTCGCCGGCACCGATCACCGCGAGCGCATCGACAGCCATCCGCGCGCGGACGCGGTCGACCCACTCGCTCGTGTCGTCCGGCTTGTGGCGGGCGTCGACGACGAGCCACACCTGGTCCGCACCGAGAACGGCCGCGGTCTCGAGGTGCGGGAGGCCGTCGTGGACCGCTCCCGGCGTGCAGGCAGCGAGGATGGCGCTGCCCTCGTCGACCGCGTGGGCGCGAGCACGGGCCGCGTCCCACCAGCCGTCCATATGCGGACGGCCGCCGAGGTGGACTCCCCCTGCGCTGTAGAGCGCCCAGGCGCCGACGTCCGACGGCGCCTGCCGGGCCATCGAGCCGGTCACGTCGCGGGCCGTCTCCTCGAGACCCATGACCAAGACCAGCTCCCCGGGACGGGACAGTGGCGCCGGGACCAGGCCCGGACGGACGTCGCCCCCGAGCCGGGCCAACAGCTCCGCAAAGGACCCGGACTCGGTCGACACCGGCTCCGATGGCCGATGGGTCTCGGCTCTGCTCCCGGTGGTGCGGTTCACGTCGTCCTCGGTGGTGTCCGCACTCTCCAGCAGCGCCGCAATGCCGGTGCGTCCCGCCAGCACGTGCACGGGGGCGGAGACGCTCCCGGCCGGACCGGCGGCACCGTCGGGCACCTGCACGGTGACCTCGAGGTGCCGACGCCCGAGGAACCCGGCAACGCCGGCGTCGAGGACGCGCTCGGCGCGGACGATCCGCGCGTTCGCGCCATACAGCTCGGTGGCTTCCAGCGCGAGCTGCTCGAGCGAGCTGCCCCTAAGCAGGAACTGCTGAGCCAACGCGTACCACCCCGATCGTCTCGATGCTGACGTCCGCCGAGGTCACCTCGGCGTAGGACAGCACTGGCACGCCTGCCGGGGGTGGGGGCACGAGCTTGCGGATGGCGGGGCGCAGGATCGGGGCGCACACGAGGACCGGGGCCTTGCCCGCCGCCTCCGCTGCTGCGACCGCGGCGCTGAGCGAGGACAGCATCGAGTCGAGCTTCGAGGCGTCCATGACGAGCTGCGTCCCGCCGTCTCCGGGGCGCAGGTCCTGCACGAGGCTCTGCTCGAGCCCGGGCTCGACGGTGATGACCGACAGCCGCCTCTCATCGGCGAAGCGCGCCACGAGCGCCGGGCCGAGCGCGAGGCGCGCGGCCTCGATGAGCGACTCGGGGTCCGTCGAGGCCTTGGCGCGTAGCGTGAGCGCCTCGTAGATCCGGGTCAGGTCGTTGATCGGGACCTGCTCGGCGAGCAGTCCCTGCAGCACGCGGTGCACCTCGGCGAGCGAGAGCAGCGCCGGCGTGAGCTCGTCGACGGCGGCGGGGCTCACGGATCGCACGCCCTCGGTGAGCACTCGCACGTCCTCTCGGGAGAGGAGTCGTGCCGCGTGCCCCGTCACGATCGAGGACAGGTGCGTGACGAGGACGCTGACCCGGTCGATGAGGGTGGCCCCGGTCATCTCGGCGCTGTGCCGCATCTCGGCCGGGATCCATTTGCCGGCGAGGCCGAAGACCGGCTCGATGATGGCCTGGCCGGGAAGCGCGTCGAGGGCGTCGCCGAGCGCCAGCAGCTTGCCGCTGGGCGCGACGCCGCGGCCGGCCTCAACACCCGCAACGCGTATCGCGTAGGTCGCCGGGGGGAGGTCGGCGCTGTCCCGGGGGCGCACCGGCGGGATGACGACACCGAGGTCCATCGCGACGGTATGACGCAGGGACTTGACGCGTCCCAGGAGGTCGTCGGCGGGACCGCCGACGAGATCGACGAGGTCGTGGGCAAGGAGGATCTCGAGCGGGTGCACCCGCATCCGTTCGATGATCGCCTGGTTCGGGTCCTGCTCGGCCGCGTCCTCGGCCGAGGCTCCGCCGACAGCCGCCGCGCCCGCATCGTCCTTCCTGATGACGCGACGTGAGGCGAGGATGAGGACGGCGCCGACGCCGAGGAACGGCAGGGGCGGCATACCGGGGATGAGGGCCATCGCGATGGCGGCGGTCCCGGCGATGAGCAGCGCGGTACTCGACTGGGAGAGCTGGACGGAGGCGCTCTTGCCGAGGTCGGCCTCGGCGTTGGAGCGCGTGACGATCATGCCCGTCGAGACGGCCATGAGCAGGGCCGGGATCTGGGTGACGAGGCCGTCACCGATCGTGAGGAGGCTGTACGTGTTGAGCGCGTCGGTCAGAGAAAGGCCGCGCTGCACCATGCCGACGCCGATCCCGCCGACGATGTTGACGAGGATGATCACGATGCCGGCGATCGCGTCGCCCTTGACGAACTTCGAGGCCCCGTCCATGGCGCCGTAGAAGTCGGCCTCCGCGGCGACCTCGGCCCGTCGAGCCCGCGCGACGACGTCGGTGATGAGGCCGGCGTTGAGGTCCGCGTCGATGGCCATCTGCTTGCCGGGCATCGCGTCGAGGGTGAAGCGCGCGCCCACCTCGGCCACCCGCTCGGCGCCCTTGGTCACGACGACGAACTGGATGACGACCAGGATCACGAACACGACCCCGCCGATGATGAGGGAGCCTCCGACGGTGACATGCCCGAACGCCTCGATCACCTTCCCGGCATACCCCTGGCCCAGCACCAGCCGGGTCGAGGCCACGTTGAGGCCGAGCCGGAAAAGCGTTGCGACGAGCAGGAGCGAGGGGAACACCGAGAAGTCGAGCGGCCGGTTGACGAACATGCTCGTCAGGAGGATGACGAGCGCCAGGACGATGTTGCACACGATGAGCACGTCCAGCAGCGCCGCCGGGACCGGCACCACGAGGAGCAGGACGATGCCGACGATGCCGATCGGCACTGCGAGGCGGGCGACGTCTCGGTTCACGGGAGCGCTCCTTGTTTCTGGTGCAGGAGGGACCGGCGCTGGATGGTGTGGACCCCGGCCGCGGAGCCACGGGCCTTGAGGGCCATGACGAAGGCCAACACGCCGGCCACGGCGGTGTAGAACTCGACCGGGATCTCGTGTCCGACGTCGCAGGCGGCATGCAGGGCCCGGGCCAGGGGGACGTCCCGGACCATCGGCACCCGCTCCTTCTCGGCCTCCTCACGGATGCGGGCGGCGACCGTCCCGGCACCCTTGGCCACGATCCGCGGCGCCGACTTGCCCGGCTCGTACTTCAGGGCGACTGCGACGTGGGTCGGGTTGACCAGGACCACGTCGGCGCCGGCCACAGCGGCGATCATCCGGTTGCGCGACATGGCGAGCTGGCGGGACCGTCGGTGCGACCGCACCAGCGGGTCGCCCTCGCTCGTCTTGGTCTCCTCCTTGACCTCGCGCTTGGTCATCCGGGTCTTCGAGCGGTTCCGGCGCATGACGACGGCGACGTCCGCTGCCGCGAGCAGGATGCCGGCCGCGACCGCGTAGCGGAGGAGGGAGGCGGCACCGTCACCGGCCGCCGCGAGCAGGCCCGACACCGGCAGGCCCCCCGCCGAGAGGAGGAGCGGGACGAGGCTCTGCACGACGTTCCACAGCACGATGCCGACGACGGTGGTCTTGGCGAGCGCCTTCACCCCGCCCCACAGCGCCTGTCGCCCGAACATCCGCTTGACGCCCTCAAGCAGGTTGAAGTGCTTGAAGGACGGGGCGAAGCGCTTCGGGTGGACACCGCCCTGGAGGGCCGCGCCGGCGAGCACGGCCGCGAAGACGGCGCCGAGGAGCGGCAGCAGCGTGCCGGTGATGGAGCCGAGACCGTCGGTGAGCGCGGCGAGCGCCCTCCCCGGCTCGGGGTCGGCGACGATCGAGGTGACCGCAAACACCTGGGCAGCGCCGGCGTCGGCGCCCTTCGAGACGGTGAGCGGGAGCATGGCGGCGCCGAGGCCGACGGCGAGCCAGGCGGTCAGGTCCTGCGAGCGCGAGAGCTGGCCCTTGGAGCGGACCTCGCGCATCCGCTTGTCGGTGGCCTTCTCGGTGCGCTCCTGCGCTTCCGCCATCAGCCCACCCCCAGCAGCAGCCGCGCGCCGTCGTGGGCGAGCGCGGAGACGATCCGCGGGAGCGCCAGGAACATCACACCGGCGAGCCCGAGCGAGATGAACACCTTCAGCGGGAAGCCCATCTGGAAGGCGTTGAGGGCCGGAGCGACGCGGGTCAACAGCCCGAGGCCGGCGTCGGCCAGGAAGAGCACGGCCATGAGCGGACCCGCGATCTGGACCGCCGAGACGAACATGCCGGACACGGCCCCGGTCATCGCCTCGACCGGACGGGCCAGGTCGAACCCGCCCCCCAGTGGGATGGCGGTCACCGTGCCGGCGAGCCCGGCGATGATGAGCTGGTAGCCATCCGAGCTGAAGAGGAGCGCCAGGGCGGCCATCTGGATCAGCCGGGTGAACTGCGCTCCGTTGACCATGCTCTGCGGGTCGTAGCCCTGCGCCATCTGGAAGCCGCCGGTGAGGTCCATCAGCGACCCCGCGGACTGGATGGCGGCGAACACGAGGTAGACGAGGAAGCCGAGGGCGAATCCGGTGACCAGCTCGAGGATGAGACCCGTGACGAACCGGGCCGTATCGGTGGGGACGTAGTGGGCGCCGGCCCGGGCGGAGACGGCGAGGCCGAGGCCGACCCCGAGCATCCCCTTGATCCGGGCCGGGAATGCGCGGTGGGCGAACGGCGGCGCGATGAAGAGGAACGCCGTCATCCGCACGGTCGCGAGCAGGGCGGCCTCGGCCCACGCCTGGTCGAGGGGGATCGTCATGCCGGTCCTCACGCCATCCCGAGCAGGCCCGGGATGCGGGTGAAGAGGTCGCTCGTGAAGGCGACCATCTCGGAGATCATCCAGTGCCCGCAGACGACGAGCGCGATGGCGACCCCGACCGCCTTCGGCACGAAGGAGAGGGTGACCTCCTGCAGCTGCGTGATGGACTGCACGAGCGAGACCGCGAGGCCGACGACGAGGGACGTCAGGAGCACGGGAGCGGCGAGCTTGGCCGCCGTCTCGAGGCCCTGGAGCAGGATGTCCAGGACGGCCGAGGTGTTCATGTCGGACCGCCCTGGTAGCTCTGGATGAGCGCGGTGATGATGAGGCCCCAGCCGTCCACGAGGATGAAGAGCAGGATCTTGAACGGCAGCGAGATCATGACCGGCGGGAGCATCATCATGCCCATCGACATCAGCGCCGCGGACACGACGAGGTCGATGATCAGGAACGGGATGAAGATGACGAACCCGATGATGAACGCGGCCCGGAGCTCGGAGATCATGAACGCCGGGATGAGCGTCTGCAGCGGGGTGGATTCGGGGGTGGCCGGATTGTCGATCCCCGCCGCCCGGGACATGAGCGCGATGTCCTCCTGACGGGTGTGGGCGAGCATGAAGTGCGAGAGCGGGTCCGCGGCCGCGCTCAGGGCCTGCCCGAAGTCGATGTGGCCGCCGAGATAGGGCTGGACGGCCAGCGTGTTCACGTCGGTGAGGACGGGCCACATGATGAACACCGAGAGGAACAGGGTCAGGCCCGCGAGGACCTGGTTCGGCGGCACCGAGGCGAGCCCGAGGGCGTTGCGGGTCATGGCCAGCACCACGAAGATCTTCGTGAACGACGACATCATGAGCAGCAGCGCGGGAGCGACCGAGAGCAGGGTGATCCCGATGAGGGTCACGACCGCCGACGAGGGCGCGTTGTCCGGCGCGTTGATCTGCAGGTTGATGCCTCCGCCGCCGTCCGCGCCCGGGTCGGCGGGCGTCGTCGGGTCCGCGGGCAGCATGGGGCCGAGGTGGGTGAGCGAGGCGGCCTGCGCGCGAAGCTCGGCGGCGTGGCCCGCCGACGCGGCGGCGACCAGCATCACCCCCGCGGCGAGGAGCACGAGCGCCGCGAGCATGAGGACGCGGCGCGCCCCGTGGCCACGACGGTATGCCGCAGTCCCCCCGGCCGCGATCACGGTCGCCAGCCGGCCCTGAGCGTCCCCGCCGCGAGCCGCCACGTGCCCGGGTCGAGGATCGAACCGCTCGTCGGGGAGCCGAGCAGGCCGACGCTACGCCGACGAGACGCGAGCTCCGCCTCGAAGGACGCCTGCCGGATGGCGCGCCGGGTGGGCAGCTCGCCGCCCGGCCCGACCGGCAGCGGGATCAGCTCCGCCTCCGCCTCGTGACGCAGCGACGCGGCCTCATGCGGCAGCGACGCGACCGGTTCCGCTGCCGGGGTCTCCCCGGTGTGCAGGACGTTGATGCCGTGTTCGGTGACACCGAGCAGGAACCGCTTCCCGTCCGTGTCGAGGAGGACCACCGAGGCCTTCGGGCCCACCGTCTGCCGGGCCACGACGCTGAGCGACCGGGCCTTCGCCGCCGGGCTCCCGTTGCGGACGCGACGGTAGGCCAGCCACATGAGGCCGAAGACCGCCCCAAGTGAGAGAAGAACCCGCAGGCCCAGGATCAGCGAGTCCATTCAGAGCCGGGCCTCGGCGGCGTCGAGGATCCTCGAGATGCGGACGGCGTAGTCCTGGTCGACGACGACCACCTCGCCCAGCGCGATCCGGCGCCCGTTGAGCAGCACATCGACCGGCGCCCCGGCCGAACGGTCGAGCTCGACGACCGTGCCCGGTTCCATCGACAAGGCCTCTCGGACGCTCATCCGGGTCCGGCCGATCTCGACCGTGAGCGCCATCTCCACGTCCTGGATCCGCCGCAGGCGCCCGGCGAAGGACGCGCCAGCGGCCGGCGCCGAAGCCGGTGCCCCGGCCACGCCTCGGCGCACCGCGAACCAGCCAAACGGGGCGATCCCGTCCGAGATCTCGAAGACGGCCGTCCAGCCGGCGGCGTTGCCGTCGTGGCCCGCGCCCCCACTGCCCGCGAGAACGCCCGCAGGGTCTCCCTCGACCAGTTCGGAGAGCACGCCCTCACCGAGCGCGGCCGCGGCACGTTCAAGAGCCGGGCGCAGCACCGCTGTGGCGCGGGCGTCCGGGCCGCCACCGGCCTCGGCCACGAATGCGAGGTCCAGCACGACGAGCACGAGGTCTGCCGGCTGAGGGCCGACCAGGGACGCCGCGACGACCGCGGCGGGCGACCGCCCGGCCACGACCTCGGCGCCCACCTCACCGAGCACGCGAAGGCCGGGGACGGGAAGGGACGCGGCGAGGTGTTCGGCGGCGGCGAGGGCTGCAGTGCTCACGGACGGCTCTCCTGGCTCGGGGCAGATGGATCGGTAAGGGCTGGGACGGCGCGTGCCGGGGTGGACCGGCCGGGCGGATCGCCGTCAGGTGGTGCCGGTGTGAGGGACACGATCTGGGCGGCCGCGCGGGTGCCGGTGCGGACCACCATCGCTCGTGCGAGCTCGAGCCCGCCCACGGTGACCCGGAACGGCTCCCGCGAGTGGTGCGGCAGAGGGAGGACGTCGCCGACCCGGAGGCTGAGGACCTGCTCAGGGGTCACGGCGGTCGGCAGCAGCCGGACGGCGACGTCCACGGGCACTTCGCCGATCTGGTGGCCGACGAGCTCGGCGGCGTTGTCGCTGCTGGCCATCGGGTTGACCGCTCCCAGCTGCGGCAGGAGGGTGTCCGCGGGGATCGCCAGCGTCATGACCGAGGTCGTCTCCCCCACCTGCAAGGTGAAGGTGACGACGACCATGAGGTCCGACGTCGCCGCGGCCTGGGCGAACTGGGAGTTGTGCTGGATCGACTCCACCCGCGGCTCCTCGGGCAGGAGCGGGCCCAGGGAGTAGACGAGGACGTCGAGCGCTTCGTCGATGAGGGCCTTGACGAGAGCGTTCTCGATCGGGGTGAACTTCCGCTCCAGCCCTGGCTTGTCGGAGTGCCCACCCAGCATCCGGGCGATCCAGCCCAGCGCCGCCGGGGTGGGGAACTGGACGACCATCTTCGCGGCGGTGGCGTCGAGGACGCAGCGGACCATGCACGTCACCGTCGGCAGGGAAGCGACGTACTCGTCATACGTCTGCACGATGACCGACTCGGTGGTGGCGGTGGACTTCGCGCGGACCTTCGCGGTGAGCTGGGTCCCCCACTGGCGGGCGAACGAGTCGAAGGCCGCCTCGAGGATGCGGCTGTGCTCGCGCGCCAGCGTGGTGGGACGCCGGAAGTCATAGGGCTCGACCACCCTGCGTTCGGGAGCGCCGAGGTCCTGCACAGTCACGTCCCTGACTATCGGCAGGGCCGGCAGGGCGGTAAGGCGGCCTATGGTCTCCGCGCCTGCGCCTTGAGCGCCTCTGGGATGAGCACGCGGACCTGCTCCGGCTGGTCTGACAGCACGACGATGTCGACGCGCCGGTTCTGCCGGTAGTCGGCGTCGCTCGTGCCCTTGCGGGCGGGTCGCGACGACCCGTAGCCGGTGGCGCCGATCCGCTCCCCCGGCAGGCCGCCCCGCTCGACCATCACCCGCGCGACCTTGGTCGCCCGCTCCGCGGAGAGCTCCCACACCGAGGGGTATGCCGTGATGAGGTTCGCCGCGTGCCCCTCGACCGAGACCTGCAGCCGGGTGCGCACGATGACGGGGGTGATGGTCGTGAGGATCCGGTTGGCGCGCGCGGTGAGCGCCGAGCTGTCGGGACTGAAGAAGGTCTGCGAACCGATGAGCCGGACGGTGAGTCCGCGTTGGTCGATGTGGAACTGCACGTCATGGTTCAGGCCCTGTGCCGCGAGCCGCTGATCCATCTCCTTCATCACCGCGGTGAGGCGCTCCACCTCCTTGACGGCCAGAGCCAGGGGGGCGAACCCCTCATCGTCCTTGTTCGCGAGCGCGGGAGGGACGACGGTCCCCTCGGCCGTGTCGACGGTCTGCGACACCGACGCCCCGAAACCGGTCGCGAGAGAGTTGCGGAGCTTCTCGAACCGCTCCTGGTCCACCGACGACATGGCATAGAGGACCACGAAGAGGCAGAACAGGACCGTGATCATGTCCATGTAGGACACGGCCCAGCGTTCGTCGACGTGGAAGGGCTCGGGCTCACGGCGCGGCCGGCGCCGGCGCGTCATGCGGCGGCCCTCACCTTCTCCTTCGCGTCCGCCCGTCCGCCGCCCTTGACCTCGTGCTCGGGCACCATGGCGCGCAGGCGGTCCGCGAGCAGCATGGGCTGGGCGCCACTCTGCACCGCGAGGACGCCCTCCATGACGAGGTTCATCCGCTCGATCTCGAGCTCCGAGAGGCGTGCGATCCGGGCGGAGAGGGGCAGCCAGATGAAGTTGGCCGACAGCAGCCCCCACAGTGTCGCCACGAAGGCGCTCGCGATCATCGGACCGAGTGAGGACGGATCCGAGAGGTTCTCGAGGACGTGCGTGAGGGAGACGACCGTCCCAACGATGCCCATGGTCGGGGCGTAGCCGCCCAGCGCAGCGAAGAACTTCGAGTTCGCGTGGTCCGCACGGGACTTCGTGGCGATCTCGTCCTCCATGAGGATGCGCAGCTCCTCGGGGTCCGTGCCGTCGGCGACGTTCTGGAGCGCACGTGAGAGGAAGGGGTCCTTGCTGTCGGTCGCCTCGGCCTCCAACGCGAGCAGCCCCTCGGCGCGGGCCTTCTCGGCCAGCCCGATGATCCGCTCGATGCTCTCCTGCGGTTTCGGCGCGCGGCCGAGGAAGGCCCTGGGCACGGCCCGGAAGGCGTTCAGGGTGTCCTTGAGGGTGTTGCCCGCGAGGCCGACGGCGATCGTGGCGCCGAAGACGAGGATCATCGGCGGGGGCAGGATGAGGGCGGCGACGCTGGCTCCCTCGAGCGTCACGAGAGCGGCGACCGAGGCGAAGGCCAGCACGAGGCCGATGATGAGTGAGGGATCCATGGGGCAGCGCTCCTAACGCTCCGTGGGGCGCAGGCGCGTCGCCGCACCAGGCCCGCGATCGAGGTCGTCGGCGTCCCCCCGGAGGACGCTGAGCTGTGGTCCCTCCCCTGCCGTCCGGTCCCGCGCGCCGGCGAGCACGAGGGCGCGGAAATCGGCGATGAGCGAAATGACGGCCGCGAGGCTCTCCCGCACCACGTAGGTCGCGCCGCCGACCATCACGAGCGTCGTGTCCGGGTTCTCCTGGATGCGCTCGATGAGGTCGGCGTTGACTGCAAAGCGCGACCCGTTGAGTCGGGTGACAACGATCATGGGGCCGTTTCTCTGTTAGGGGGCGGGGCTGCTCAGTGCCTCCGCCCCCTACTATCGGCGGCCCCCGACGCGACGTAAGGTCAGCGCTTCAGGTCGACGAGCTCCTGGAGCACCTGGTCGGACGAGGTGATGATGCGCGCGTTCGCCTGGAAGCCGCGCTGGGCGACGATCAGGTTCGTGAACTCCTGGGACAGGTCGACGTTGCTCATCTCGAGCGCGCCGCTGGCGAGGCTGCCGAAACCGGGGTCGCCCGCCGCTCCGATCTGCGCGGTGCCGGAGTTCGCGGTGCCGGTGTAGGCCGACTGGCCCGCCTTCTCGAGGCCCTCCGGGTTGGTGAACCGGGCGAGCGCGATCCGGCCGACAACCTGCTTGACCCCGTTACTGAACGAGCCGACGAGGGACCCGTCCGGCTGCAGCCCGAAGGCCTCGAGCGTACCGGCCGCCGAGCCATCCCGGCTCGTAGCGGCGACCGTGGTCAGTCCGGCATAGCCCGTCAGGGCATTGAGGCCGACGGTGATGCTCCCGACGGTCAGAGACGGTGTCCCCGAGCTCAGCTTCCCGTCGGTGTAGGTAAGGGTTGTCGTGCCCGTCGTCGGTCCCTTGGAGTCGGTGGCCGTCACGTTCCAGCTTCCAGGTGTCGCGGTGGCGGTGAACGTCAGCGTGAACTTTCGGACGGAGCCGGTCGCATCGAAGACCTCGATCTCTCGGGTGAGGGTGTCGCCGTCCTTCGCGTCCGACGGGAGGTTGCCCTCGAAACCGACCTTCGTCGTGGCCGCCGCGGGGATCGTCGTGGTCGGTGAGAGGACGAGATCCCCCAGGGGGCCGCCCGTGTTGACCTTGCCGAACTGGTCGGCGCTCCAGCCCTGCAGGATCCCACCGTCCGGGCCGACCAGGCGGCCGTCGGCGTCGAAGCCGAAGGCCCCGGCGCGCGTGTAGAGCTGCTGGCCGCCCCGGCTCGTGATGAAGAACCCGTCGCCGGAGATCATCATGTCCGTGGCCTTGCCGGTCGTCTGGGCAGAGCCCTGGGTGAAGTTCGTCGTCACTGCGGCGACGCGGACACCGAGGCCGATCTGGGCCGGGTTCGTGCCGCCCGCCGCGGGCTGCGGTCCCGAGGCTGCCTGGGTGAGCTGCGAGAGGGTGTCCTGGAACTGGGTGGAGGAACCCTTGAATCCTGCCGTGTTGACGTTGGCGATGTTGTTGCCGGTGACGTCGAGCATGGTCTGGTGGGCGCGCAGGCCCGAGATGCCGGAGTAGAGCGAGCGAAGCATGGTGGCTGCCTTTCTGGAGGCGGTGGACGGGTGGAGAGGTTCAGCTGCCGGTGGGGGCGCCGGTGATCCCGGTGATCGCATCGAGGGGGATGGCTGCATCGCCGATCGTCACCATCGGGGTGGGGCCCTTGTAGGACACGGCGCTGGCCGTGCCCGTCGCCTGGGTGCCATCGGCAGCGAGGTACGTGACCGCCTTGCCGATCAGGCCGGCGGCGGCGGCGCGCTGCTGGACGGTGAGGCCCTGCGCGCTGTCGGACGCCATCTGGGTGAGCTTTTCCATCATGGCCAGCTGCGTGGTCTGCTCGATCATCGCGTTGGTGTCCATTGGCGAGCTCGGGTCCTGGTTCTGCAGCTGGGTGACGAGCAGGTTCATGAACACCGAGGAGTCCATGACCTGCTTGGGTTGGCGGACCGGAGCGGGCGAGGTCAGGCCCGTCGACCCGACTGCGCCGACCGGATTCGTTGGCATGGGTTCCCCTTCCTAGGCGAGGACGTCGAGACGGGCGGATGGGATGAGGGACGGCAGGTGCGCCGGGGCCGGGGTCCGGAGGGCCGCCGGGGCCGCGCCGGAGCCGCCGGCAGGCATGTCGTCGCGCCTCCCACCCGGTCCACGGTGGCCCGCATCCTCGGGCGTCGCCGGGTCGTGGGGCGGGGCGCCGCGGTCGGACAGGTCGAGGCTCGCCTCGAGGCCGGTGCCCGCGAGGTCCCGCCGAAGGTCCGGCAGGACGGCGTGCACGGCGGCACGCCCGACGTCGGTGGGCGCGAACAGCTCGATCCGCACGCCGTCGGACCCGATGTGGGCGCGCACGGTGAGGGGCCCCAGGTTCTCCGGCGTGACCCGAACGGTGACGACGTGCTCCCCGGGCGGCCCGGCAGCGAGGCTGATCATCGGCCGGGCCAGCTGCGCGGCGAAGCCCGGCTGCGTGGCCCCAGCGGCGACCGGCGCCGGACCGCTCGGCCCCGCGAGTGCCGCAGGTGCGACGGGGCCCTGCAGTGGCGCGGCGGGCTGGGTCCCCTCCCGGACCGGAGGCGCCATTCGCGGCTCCTCTGCCGGGGGCGGCGCGCCTACCGGGCGGGAGGACGGGGTGGCGGTCGCCACATCGGCGGCCACCGCCGGGGCGCCGGTGGTC
Organism: Intrasporangium sp.; assembly: GCF_051961875.1. GTDB lineage: Bacteria > Actinomycetota > Actinomycetes > Actinomycetales > Dermatophilaceae > Intrasporangium_A. The sequence continues at coordinate 31,954 of NZ_JBQCCV010000019.1, forward strand.
ACCCCGCCGGTGCCTGCGGGGAGCCCAGCAGCCCCCGCGCCGACTCCCCCAATCGACAGTTCACCTTTCCCGATCGAGAGGGCAGCATTCTCGATCGAAAGTTCACTTTTCTGGGTCGAGAGTGCATTTCCGACCTCTGGAACGGCGCTCGTAGCAGCCGCTCGCACTTCTGCACGGTCCATGGGCAGAGCCGGGCTCTCGATGGGAAGAAGCGCATGGTCGAACGGAAAAGCTGCACTCTCGATCGCCGGGATTCCGTCTTCGACTGGGGAGTCCGTGCTGCCGCCTCCCGACGCGGGACTCTTGATCCGAGGCACCGCACTCTCGATCGGGAAAGGTGCACTGTCGATCGGGAAAGGTGCACTGTCGACTTGAGAGGGTGCCGGCTTGCTCTGCCGGCCGGGCGATGGCGTGGATGCGTCCTCGGGTTTGCCGTCGTCCGGCACGGGTGCGCCCCCGAGTTCGTCTTGGAGCGTCGCGAGCGCGGCCGCGAAGTCACCTGGGTCGGCGCCGTCCAGCAGCCCGGCGGACGGCGACGCTCCCGTCGCCAGACCGCCCAGAGCCGCTGCCACGAAAGGAGATCCGGTCGATACGGTCACCGGCATCAGGCACCTCCGCCATACATCTCGGCGACGATCTGTCGCGCGGTTGTCTCCCACTTGGCGTACGCGTCGGGGTGGGCGGAGCGCTGGACGGCCTGGTCCGCGGCGGCCACGGGCATGGTCTGCCAGCCCGGGATCGCGGTGAGCTGGTCGAGGAACATCCGTGTGGAGGTGCGCGGGTCCATCGCGTCGGCGACGGTGCCCCACGAGAACCTCGAGCCGTTGACCTGCTGCTGGAACAGGCCCACCGAGTAGCCGTCGGTGCCCACCGCGGACTTGTCCGGCGCGAGCGCCTCCGAGCCCGGGACCTTGGGGTTCCAGTACATCCGCAGCGACGACTCCTGCAGGGCCGTCGAGATCGCGTTGACCGCGGCCTGCGCCGGCAGGCCGCGGGCGCGGACCTCGTCGACGATGGCCTGCGCATAGCGCCGTTGGGTGGCGTCGAGCCTGGCGGCCGTGCCGACCGGAGCGGCACCAGTCGCGCCGCTCACCGGGTCCGGCACGATCCGGCGGATCGCGGTGAGGTTCGAGTCCTTCTCCCAGGCGTCCCTGACCTGGATCGTCTGGCCGGGCCTCGGGGCGTCGATCGCCTTGCCTCCCCCGAGGTAGATGGAGATGTGGTCGCCGCCATGGCTCACGAGGAGGTCCCCGGGCCGGGCCTCGGCGAGGGAGGCGACCGGCGCCCCCCTCGTCATCTGGTCCCGCACGACCCGCGGCAGGTCGATGCCGAGGTCGGCGTGGACGCGCTGGACGAAACCGGAGCAGTCCATTCCGGTGCTCGGGTCGGTGCCGCCCCAGACGTATGGCACGCCGACGTACCGCTGTGCCGCGGCGGCGACCTGCTCCCCCGTCACGCCGGGGCCGTTCTGCGCCGTGTCGACGCCGGTCGACCCGCCCGCGCCGAGGACGCCGGCGAGCGTGTCCGCGAACGCGCCCGCGCCTCGCGTCGCATTGCCGCTGCCCCGAACCGTCCCGTATGCCGTGGAGCCGGCCCGCAGCGTCGGGTCGAACCGCTCGAGCGTGCTCTGGATCTGCTGGACCCGGCCCAGCGACTCGACGAGGCTCACGGGCCCTCCCCCTCGGCTCTCGCGCGGTGGTGGGCGACCCCGCCGAGCTCGTCGAGGACGGCCTGCTCGCCAGCGAGCTCGGCCGCCATTGCCGCGGCCGCGTGCCGCGCCTCGAGCTTCTCGAGCCCGACGGTGCGGGCCCGGGCCACGACGAACTCACGCTCGGCTGCCTCGCGCTCGACCTGCGCGGCCGCGGTGAGCGCCTGCAGCTCACCGAGCATGCTGAGCGACGAGGCGCGGGCGGCGGCGACGGCCTGGAGCGCGGCCATGCTGTCGATGTCCGTGGGGATCTGTTCCGCGTCGGCTCGCGTGCGGCTCTCGTGAGCGGCGAGCGCCGCGTGCCGGGTGGTCCGGGCGCCCAACCGGGCACCGGCACGGTCCTCCTCGAGGCGGCGCAGCCGGAGCAGTCCGGCGAGAGGGAACGAGGCGGTCATTGTGGCCCTCCGAGACTCGTCGCGAGACGGGTGAGTGCGGCCCAGGCGTCCGCAGCGGCGGTGCGGTCGTCGAGTCGCTGGGTGAGGAACGCCTCGATCTCGGCGGCGTGGTCGAGGGCCGCGTCGACGAGGGGGTTCGCTCCCCGGGTGTAGGCCCCGACGTCGATGAGGTCCTGCGCCGCCCGGCGCGCGGCGAGGACCCTGCGCAGGACCCCCGCCTGGGCGCTCTTCTCCGCTGGGTTGACCTTCGTGGCGACACGGGAGATGGAGGCGAGGACGTCGATGGGTGGGTAGTGGCCCATCACCGCCAGCTTCCGGTCGAGCACGACGTGCCCGTCGAGGATCGAACGGGCCGCGTCGGCGACGGGCTCATTGTGGTCGTCCCCGTCGACGAGGACGGTGTAGAGGCCGGTGACCGACCCGGTCCGCGCGGTTCCGGCCCGTTCGAGGAGCCGCGCGAGGAGGGCGAACGCCGACGGCGGGTAGCCGCGGGTCGCGGGGGGCTCACCGGCGGAGAGCCCGATCTCGCGCTGGGCCATGGCGACCCGGGTCAGCGAGTCCATCATCAGCAGGGCGTGGGCGCCCTGCTCGCGGAAGGACTCGGCGATGCGCGTGGCGGTGTCGGCCGCGTGGAGGCGCATGAGAGCGGGCTCGTCCGAGGTGGCGACGACGACGACCGAGCGGGCCAGGCCCTCCGGTCCGAGGTCGTCCTCGATGAACTCCCTCACCTCACGGCCGCGTTCGCCGACCAGTGCGATGACCGAGACCTCGGCCTCGGTCCCCCGAGCGATCATCGACAGCAGCGAGGACTTGCCGACGCCCGAACCCGCGAACAGGCCCATCCGCTGCCCCCGCCCGAGGGTGACCAGGGTGTCGAGCGCGCGCACGCCCGTGGCGAGAGGTGTGTCGATCCGCGCGCGCTCCATCGCCCGTGGCGCGGCTCCCCCGCTGGAGGTGCGCGGGGCGGCGAGAGGGCCGCCGCCGTCGATGGGCCGACCGAGCCCGTCCAGGACACGCCCGCACAGAGCCGGGCCGGTCGGGACGCGGAGCCGGCCGCGAACGGCGCGGACCGGCTGGCCCGTGCGCAGCCCCTCGAGCGGGCCGAGCGGCATACAGGAGAGCGTGCCCTGCGAAGAGGCGACGACCTCCGCGCGGGTGACGACGGCGCCGTCGGACCTGACCTCGACGAGGTCACCGAGCGCGCAGGGCAGCCCGGCCACCTCGAGCCCGAGGCCTCGCACGGACGTTACCGTCCCGATCCGCTCCGGAGCCGCGGCCGCAAGCGCCTCCGCGAGGCCCTTCACGACTCGTCCCCGGTCAGGGCTGCGGTGGCACGAGCGAGGGCCGT
>NZ_JBQCCV010000020.1:0-47321 GCF_051961875.1 Intrasporangium sp.
CACCACCTGCAGTCGTTCGATGAACCACCGCCTGTCGAACTTGAGGGTGGCAACAAAGGAACCAGAGTCAGCCTCAGTCTTTCCCACAACTACCCCAGAATCATTGACGATGGGGACGGAGAACAACTGCACATCGAGCAGCACCGTTCGCTCGTTGGCAGTAAAACGGAGCGAGTCGCTGCGCCGCACCTTCAGCGTTGTCCCCTCGTGGTGCTGCCCCTTCTCCTTCAGAGAGCTGACAGATGCGAAAAAGTTCTCGCACATTTTGCAGGTATCCAACGTCAGTCCCGTGAGTGCGGACGGATCCCCCTGCCTCGAGGCGACATCAAGCTGCTTCAGGTAGTACGCGGCAAATGCAACCGCAGCTTCTTTGGTCTCGGCTCGCGCTTTCTTGGGAATCTTCGCGAGCACCGGGTCTTCGGTCTTCGTCGGTGAGGCACTCGTCGACGACGTGCCGCTCGTCGGGCTGGGCGCACTGGACGAGTTCGTCGTCACCGTGGAGGCCTGCAGCGTCTCCCCGGGGGCAGGATCGGCGCCCGAGCAGGCCCCCAGCGCCAGAGCGGCAGCCAGCACTGCGGCATACGGAAACGTCCTGTGAGTCGCTACCATCGGCTCCCCTGTCCTAGGCGCAAACAACTGCATCAAACGCTCTCACGAGCATGCCAGAACCGCACCTCGAGACGATCCGGCCATCCACAGCCTTCTCACGGGCCGGAGTAGCCTCCTGTCATGTCCAGCCCCGCACCGCCGCACGTGTCCGCACTCCTCGCCGGTCTCGTCGACGACGCCGCGGTGTTCCCGCCGGGACTCGCCACGCTCGACGTCGCGGTGGACGAGTACCTCGGCCGTCGGCACGATCCGTACGCGGCCTGCATCGGCCCTCTGCTCGTGCCGGCGACTGCCGCCGGCGAGCTGGCCAACGTCGCGGCGAAGGACGAGCGCGCCGTTGACAGCCCGATCGACGTGGGGCTCATCGTGCGCCCCGACAGCCCGATGGAGCCGCTCTTCGACGCGGTCGACCTGTTGCGCGACGAACCGCGGGTCCACCTCACAGGCGGAGAGGTCGGCTGGAACCCCGACTGGCGACAGGCCCTCGGCCTCGAACTCCCCCTGGTCGTCGAGGTGCGCCTCGGAGACGAGCAGCGGCACGGCCTGGACGAGATCGCGGCCGCGGTGGACGAGGCCGCGCACGTGATCACCAAGTTCCGGACCGGCCCGACGCCGGCGTGGCCGTGGCCCGACGAGGAGACGCTGGCCGGTTTCCTGGCCGGCGCCATCGAGCGCGGCCTGCCGTTCAAGCTGACCGGCGGGCTGCACCACGCCATCCGGGGCGAGTACAAGGGCCGCCCCATGCACGGCGTCGTCAACGTGCTGCTCGCGACGCACGAGGGCCTCGAGGGGGCGGACGCCCCGGACCTCGCCGAGATCCTCCGGCAGACCCGATCGGAGCCGCTGGTCGAGCGGCTCGCCGCGCTGACCACCGACGAGGTGGACCGCTTGCGGGCGCGCTTCACGTCCTACGCCTGCTGCGGAGTGCTCGAGCCGATCGACGAGCTCGCAGCGCTCGGCCTCGCTCGCTGAGACCGCCGGACCCACCAACGCGAACGGTCCCCTCTTGGTCGAGCTGGGCGGTATACCGAGCAGCCCGACCCCGAGCGGACCGTTCGAGGAAAGGCGATGAAGGGGCCGGTCAGCGAGGCAGGCGAGGCTGCTTGCCGAGGACCACCTGCGTGCTCGCGATCTTGTCGTGGAGGGTCTGGCGCTTCTCGTCCCAGAGGGGCCACAGCCCGTCGAGCAGCATCACGATCGAGTAGAGCCCACTCACGCCGGGGATGATCGAGAGCAGCTGGAGCAGGCGGCGACGGACGGCGGTGCCCATGTCGAGCGGGCCGGGACGGTCGGCACGGCGGACGCTGATCCGCAACGCCATCTTGCCGATCGTCTGCGCCGTGGTGACCCAGAACGCCATCGCGTAGATGCTCGCGATGAGGTAGGAGAGCAGGCCGACGAGGAACACGGTGCCGACGCTCTCGCCGATGATGGTGTTCATCGCCTGGGCGTTGTTGCCCTCGATCGCGCGCGTGACGTCGTCGATCATCTTGGAGTAGCTCGGGACGAACAGGTTGATCAGGACGCCCGAGATGACCGCGATGAAGATGCCGTCGATGATCCAGGCCGCGAAGCGTCGGCCCCAGGGGGCCAGCGGCACGCCGTCGATCGTCGTGGGCCCGCTGTGCATCCAGCCCGTGCCCGGCGCCTGCGGGTACTGGGGCGCCTGCTGGTACGGGTACTGCGGTGCCTGCTGGCCGTAGGGGTACTGCCCACCCTGGCCGTAGCCCGGGCCGCCCTGGGCCGGCCGGTCGTGCCACCCGCTGCCCGACGGCATCGGCGCCGTCGGCTGCTGCGTCTGCGGCGGCATCCCGATCGTCGACTGGGAGACCGTGGGTGACTTCTTCGGAGCCGTGTGGGTCGTCCAGGTCACCCCGTCCCAGTACCGCAGGAGATCGGGATCGGTGGGGTCGTCGTACCACCCGGACGGCTGTTCGCTCATGGGTCCAACTCTGCCATGTGTGGCGCACGGAATCGTATGCCGTCCAGCGCGCCACGCGGGCCAGATGGCCCGGGCATCGCGACGCGATGCCCGGGCCGACGAAGGGTCGCGGTCAGTTGACCTTCACGGTCATCTTCCCGGTGGTGTTGGACTGAACGACCTTGATCGTGACGCCGACCCCGGCGACCTTGACGCTACCCATGGGGTTGGCGCGGTCGTAGTAGCGCTCCGGATCGCTGTCGTCGAAGACGGAGACCGGCGCCTGGGCCGGGACGTCCAGGGTCGTCAGGCCGGCCGGTGTCTCCCGGTGGAGGGAGACCGGGTCGGTCGGGTCGACCCCGAAGGTCGAGTCGAAGCTCTGGATCCGGTTGCGGGCCACTTCGCCGTCGCTCCACCTGAGAGCGGTGGGTCGGGCGTCGACCGGCAGGATCCGTCCGGTTCCGGGATGCGACTTCGTGTTGTTGTTCGACACGGCCGTGTTCCAGTAGCTGACGAGCAGACCGTCCTGGTAGGGGTAGTGCTCCACCCAGTCGGGCCTCGTCTGGCTCCAGCCGAAGTTGTACGGTCCGGGGCGCAGGGTCGCGTCGTACCCGGTGTACTGCCGGTTCTCGGCGATGTAGAACCGGTCCTTGCCGTTGGCGTCCTTCGGCAGGGTGACGACGAGGGCCTGATCCTTCTTCGTGGCGTGTGCCGACGGGCCGAGCATCAGGGTGGCCTTCTCGTCGTGCGCGACCGTGGTGTAGTCGAGCCAGCCGAGCTGCAGCTTCTCCCACGCGCCCATGTGGTTCGGCGTCGTCCCGATCGCGTCCTGGCCGTGGCCGAGCCAGGAGCCGGAGCTCATGAGGGTCCAGAAGCCGGTGCCGTTCTCGCCGCCGCCGGTGTCATAGAGGTCCGGCAGGCCGAGGTCGTGGCCGAACTCGTGGGCGAACACGCCGAGGCCGCCGTTCTCGGGCTCCGTCGTGTAGTCACGGATCCAGAAGCCGGTGTTCCCGATCTGGACGCCACCGTTGCGGTTGTAGCCCGGCCCGCCGGCCGCGCGCTGGCCCACGGACCAGCGGTGAGACCAGATCGCCCACTCCGGGGCGCCGGCCTCCTCGCCCTCGCCGGCGTGGACCGCCTGGAAGTGGTCGATGTAGCCGTCCGGCTCGTTGAAGTTGCCGTCGTGGTCGTAGTCGTAGCGGTCCCACTGGTCGAACTGCTGAAGGTACTCCTTGATCTCCGCGTCCGTCTTGCCGCTCGCCTTCTGCTGGGCGAACCAGGCATCGGCGGCGTCCTGGATGAAGCGGGTCATGTCGGCCTGGCTCTCGGTCTGGCCGTAGCTCGCCTCGTTGTACGGCACCTTGACCCAGTCGGAGGTGTCGCCGCGCACCGTGTAGCGCCCGCTGGACATCTCGCTGTAGACGTTCGCCATCGACTCGCCGGCACCGAAGAACATGTCCTGGTAGTGGTCACGGTTGAAGTCATCGACCCAGTAGGTCGTGTTGTCTGCAGAGCGGTCCGGCTTCGGGATGGCGTTGTGCACCGGGCCCGCGGGCGCGTTCGGGAAGCGTGGGTCGATCTTGTCGCCGAAGTCGACGAGGAAGGTCAGGATGTTGTCGGAGGACTGCAGGCCGTACTGCGCCCACTGGCCGGGCGAGACCTGGACGGACTTGCCGCCACCCTTGCTCACCGGGGTGGCCTCGCCGTTGATCACCTTGGCGACGGCTTGTTCCGTCAGGGCACGTTGAGCCTCGCTCTGCTCGTCCGGACGGTCATCGGCCCGCTGGGCGATCGTGACGTCCGTGGCGTCCGTGTCCGCTTGGGCGTAGGCGGACACGGCTGGCGCCATGGCCGTGGCGGCGGCGACTGCAGCCCCCAAGAGGATCCGGGATCGGAGATGCGGCATATCAACTCCTCTGTCCTGCTCCTGTGCAGGACGGTTCGTGAATTCGCACGCCGGGCAAGGGAACCCGTGCGCGACCTGCCGCATGACAGGTGTTCGGAGCCTAGGGGAACACCGCTCGGTCCGCGCGTTGAAAACCTTGCACGGAAAAGGCCAGCTCACGCCATACGGATGGCGTGAGCTGGCCCAGCGATCGGAAGTCGCCTGTCGATCAGGGGATGACGCTGATCGGGTTGCCTCCGCTGAGCAGCCGCCAGTCGACGGACGCGAAGTCCTTCGGGTCGATCGAGCCCTTGGCCGTCACGTAGTCGATGAGCAGCTGTCGGATCTCGACCTGACGGTTGTAGACGACGGGCGCCGCGGTGACATGCGGGAAGCCGCCACCACCGGACTGCCGGTAGTTGTTGATGGCGATGACGAACTGACGCCCCGTCTCGATCGGGTCACCGAGGTAGCGCAGGTTGCTGATCCGGGAACCCACGGGCCGCGAGATGTCGATGTCATAGGACAGCTCGTTCTTGAGCCCGCCCATGACGTCGTAGTTGTAGTCGGGTGTCCCACCCGGCGCCTCGGGCGTCACGGCGTTCGTCACGTCACCGGACGGGAACGGACCGGGACCGCTCACCTGCTTGAAGTACACCGCGCTCTTCTCGAGGTAGTCCTTGATCTGGGCGCCGGTGAGGACGATGGCGAGCAGCGTGTTGTCGTAGATGTAGAGTCCGGCGACGTCCTTCACCGTCATCGGGCCCTTCGGGATGACCGCACCCCGGTTGAACGGGGCCGCGATGGACAGGACCGCCTTGTCCCCGTCCGGGGTCCCGGCGAGCGCCTGCTGCACCGCGTCGGCCTGGACATGGTTGATGAAGTCGATGGCCGCGGTGTCCTCCCAGCAGGACGTCGCCGCAGGCATCTCGGCGAGACAGGTGCCGACGACGCTGTTGACGTAACCCCGGACCGTCTCGTGCGCCCCACGGATGACCGACGCGATCTGCGCGTCCTCGGGCGCGGTGTTCGAGTTGAGCAGGGTCGCGCGGGAGTCGACGAGCTGCCACTGGCCCCGGACCTTCTGGATCTCGAGATCCATGACCGTCACCCGCATGCCCCAGTAGTAGGGCTCCGAGAGGAGCACCTTCTTGCCGGTCTGCGTGTTCGTGACGAACCGCTGCGGAATCTCCTTGTGGGCGTGCCCGACAAGAATCGCGTCGATGCCCGGGACCTGCTCGGCCAGGAGGCTCGCGGCGTTCTCCGGGTAGGGCAGCGCGTCACCGTACGAGGACGAGGTGTCCATGCCCGAGTGGACCGACACGACGACCAGGTCCGCACCGGCGGCCTTGAGCCGCGGGACGAAGACCTTCGCCTGCTCGACGATGCCCGGGAACTTGACCCGGCCCTCGACGTTGGCCTTGTCCCAGATGGCAACGCCGGGGGTGACGAGCCCCAGGATGCCGACCTTGATCGGCTTCTCACCGGGCACCTTGACGGTCTTGATGATGTAGGGCTTGAAGACCGGCTCGCCGCTGTTCCAGTCGACGGAGTTGGCCGACAGGAGCGGGAAGTTGAGCTGGCTCTCCCACGTGCGCAGCGTGTCGAGCCCGTAGTTGTACTCGTGGTTGCCGAGTGCCGCCGCGTCGTAGCCGACGAGGTTCATCGCGACCGCCATGGGGTGCTTCGAGCCCTTGGTGATCGGGTCGATCTTCGCGTAGTAGTACGCGAGCGGGGTGCCCTGGATCGTGTCGCCGGCGTCGAGCGTGATGCAGGAGTCCGCCCCGCGCTCGGCGCGGACGGCCTTGATGAGGGTCGCGGCCTTGGCGATGCCGATCTCGTTGCCGCTCTTGTCGGTGTACTTGGCGTCCTTGAAGTAGTCCCAGTTGTAGACGTTCCCGTGCAGGTCGGTTGTCCCGAGGACGGTGAGCAGCACGCTCTTGCCGCTCGTGCCGGCACCCTGCCCGGCGGCGCGGGCACCCGGGGCACCCGTGACGGTGAACAGACCGGCGCCCCCGACGGCGGCCATGGTGAGGAGTTGGCGACGGGTCGTGCTCGACCCGAGGATCGCATTGGTCATGGAGGGTCCTTCGCTTCTCAGGCCACGGTCGTGACCGGTGCGCCTGACCTTAGCCCTCCAGATCTGTCCGTGTGGGGCCAATGATGTGACGAGATCTTTACGCCGCCACCAATGAAGAGGTATGCCGCTCAACCTGATTCGCGGTGAGGTGCCCATTCCGGGCAAGTCGGGTCAACTCACCGAGGCCGACACCGGGCAGGTAGGCCGCCGTGAGGGCCGCGGCGATGCGGGGCAGCGCCAGGGTGGAGGGGTAGAGCAGGTGGAGCGGCTCGTAGCGCGGCTGGAACTTCGACTTGAAGGCGTGGAGCGAGCGGAACCCGTAGCACGGCTCGAGGACCGCGCCGAGCCGGTCGAGCCACGCGTCGATTCGGCCGCAGACGGCGTCGCCGGAGCGTGCCAGCGGGGAGGCTGACAGTGAGACGGTCTGTGCGCCCTCGGCCCCGAAGGCCAGGCAGGCGCTCGCGACGAGGAACTCCATGACCCCACGGAAGGCCTGCTGACCTCGACGCATGACGTCGAGGGTCCACCCGCTCACCGCGCCGTCTCCGGCCCGGTGGACCGGGAGCCACGACGTGAAGCCGTGGACCCGGCCCGACTCGTCGACCGCGATGCCGACCCGGACGGACGGGTCGAGCGCCTCCGCCATCCCGCCGAGGGTGAAGCCGAGCTCGGGCAGTGCCTTGCCGGCGACCCACGCGGCCGAGATCGCCTCCACCTGGACGCGGATGTTCTCAGGCTCGTCGACGAGCCGGCACAGGCGGAAGGAGATGCCTTGGCGCGCAGCGTGGTTGAGAGCCGTCCGCACGTCCTGCCATGCCTTGCCACGGAAGGCGAGACCGGGCAGCTCGATGACGGCCTCCTCGGCGACGCGGATCGCCTTCCAGCCGAGGCGCTGGGCGGCGAGGCGGGTCTCCTCCCCCGCCGCGAAGACGCACGGGACGAGGCCGGCGCCACAGCAGTGGGCGGCATACGCGTCGAGGATCTCCGCGCGCTCGCGTGGCGAACGCCCGATGGGATCTCCGAGGGCCAGCGCCACGCCCGCGTGCCGGCGGTGCGCGACGTACCCGGGCAGGTGGGGCAGGCGGAACCACTCGTTGCCCCGCCACGTCGTCATCCACCCGAGGCGGCTCGGTGAGCCGTGCCGGCGCAGCAAGGCGGCCGCGGTGGTGCGCTCCTCCCACTCGTCGCGTCCCGCCGGTGGGTCGGCGGGCCACGTGGGCTCCTGGCGCGGACCCCGCTGGTGCCGCCTGAGAACCGGGACGAGGGCCAGGCCGATGAGGACTGCGAGCGCGTGCTCGAGGTCGGCGAGGCCGCCCAGGAGGACGACGGAGGCGATGACGTAGGTGACGAGCCCGAGGCGCCAGCGGAACCGCCACTTGGGCGTGAAGGCCGCGGTGGCGACGGTGGCTGCCCCGATGAAGCCGGCCGAGGGACCGGCGTCGGTCAGGTCGGCGAGGCGGGCGAACCGGTCCCAGCCGACGACCTCGGCCAGCGCGACGAAGGCTGCCGCCCCGACGATCCCGCCGACGTGGCAGGCAACCATGGCGGCGAGGGCGGGCCTGGTCCCGAGGCGCCGCTCGGCGATGCCGCCGAGGACGGCGAGGGCGACGAGAACCGGCAGGTAGCCCCAAGGGCTGACGGCGAGGAGCGCACCGGACAGGAGGGTCCACCAGCGGCCGTCGGCGAAGGCGGGCAGCCCGTAGCCGAGGGAGCCGCTCAACCGGTCGGCCGTGACCTCGGAGGTGAGAGCACCGGTGACCACGCCGATGGCCGTGATGGTGGCGACGGCGGTGATGGTCAGGGGCAGCGACCGGGCCACTGTGAGGAGCCGACCGAGCGTCGCGGAGGTGGAGGGGGTGCGAGGCATATCGCCTCAGAGACGCTCCGGCCGCCCCTGATACGCCGCCGGTTCATCTGCCGAAGGTACTGCGGTCAGCGGCGGCCGACGAGCCAGTTGCGGATCTTCTCGATCCGCTCGGTCACCTGCTCGGAGCTTGCCGCGGCAAGGTCCGGTCCCCCGCAGGCACGCCGCAGGTCCATGTGGACGTTGGCGTGGGGGTAGCCCTTCTGTCGGGCATAGGCGGCCACGAGCTTGTTGAGCTCCTTGCGCTGCGCGGCCAGCGCCCGGTGCGTCGCAATCGGTGCCGGGGTCGCGTCCTTCGGCGCCCGCCTCGACTGCTTGCTCTGCCGCTCCCTTAGGAGCGACGCGACCTGGTCCGGCTCGAGCAGGCCCGGCAGGCCGAGGTACTCCTGCTCGTCCTCGGAGCCGACGTCGGCGTGCATCCCCCACTGCTGCTTGTCGAACAGGACGTGGTCGAAGTGCGCCTCGGACTCGAGCGCCTCGAAGGCCCCCTCCTCGAGCCCGACCGCCTTCGCCTCGCGGTTCGCCTCGTCGATGAGGGACTGCTCCTCGGCCCACATCGCCGCGACGTCCTCAGGGTCCGGCGTGCGGTTCAGGGCGTGGTCGCGCTGCTCCTCGAGCCGGGCGGCGTGGTCAAGGATGACCGGCACTGACGGCAGGAAGACCGAGGCCGTCTCCCCCCGGCGTCGCGCGCGGACGAACCGGCCCACGGCCTGCGCGAAGAAGAGGGGTGTCGACGTCGATGTCGCATAGACCCCGACCGCGAGGCGCGGCACGTCGACGCCCTCGGAGACCATCCGGACGGCGACCATCCACCGGGAGGTGCCGGCCGAGAACTCTTCGATGCGCTGTGAGGCGCCGGCGTCGTCGGACAGCACCACGGTGGGAGCCTCGCCTGTCAGCGCGCGGAGCTGAGCGGCGTAAGAACGTGCCTGGGTCTGGTTGGAGGCGATGACCAGCCCGCCCGCGTCCTCCACCCCGCGACGCACCTCGGTGAGGCGTTTGTCGGCGGCGGCGAGCACGGATGCCATCCACTCACCCTTCGGGTCGAGGGCGGTGCGCCAGGCCTGGGCGATGGCGTCCTTCGTCATCGGCTCCCCGAGGCTCGCCGAGATCTCGTCGCCCATCTTCGTGCGCCAGCGCATCGTGCCGCCGTAGGCCATGAAGAGCACGGGGCGCACGACGCCGTCGCGCAGCGCCTCGGCGTAGCCGTAGGCGTAGTCGCTTGAGCTGACCAGCGTGCCCTCGGCGTCGAGCTCGTAGCGCACGAACGGGATCGGCGAGCTGTCCGAGCGGAACGGCGTGCCGGTCAGGGCCAGCCGCCGGGTAGCCGGCTCGAACGCCTCACGGATGGCGTCGCCCCAGCTCTTGGCGTCGCCACCGTGGTGGATCTCGTCGAGGATCACGAGGGTCGGGCGCGTCGTCGTCAGCTCGCGGTGCAGGCTCGGGCGCGAGGCGACCTGCGCGTAGGTGACCGCGACGCCGTGGTAGTCCTCGCTGTGCCGGCCGATGGAGTTGCTGAACTTCGGGTCGAGGCTGATGCCCACCCGTGCGGCGGCGTCTGCCCACTGCGTCTTGAGGTGCTCGGTCGGGGCGACGACGGTGACGCGCTGGACGACACCGCGCGTGAGCAGCTCGGTCGCCACACGCAGGGCGTATGTCGTCTTGCCGGCGCCCGGGGTCGCGACCGCGAGGAAGTCTCGCGGGGAGGCTGAGAGATAGCGGTCGAGCGCCTCCTGCTGCCAGGCCCGCAGCTTGCTGGCGGTACCCCACGCGGCCCGCTCCGGGAAGGCGGGTGGCAGGTGGAAGGCGGCCCCAGAACTCATAGGCCCCCCACCGTAATACCTTCCGGACAGTGACATGCCGAGGCCCCGTCCTGCCGGACGGGGCCTCGACCGCGTGCTATGGATTGCGCCTCAGGACTCGTCGTCCCCGCGGCCCCACGGGCGGTGACGCCTGAGTCCCTCCGGGCCTCGCTCGTTCCTCGCTCGTGTCCTCAGGACTCGTCGTCCCCGCCGCCGTCCTGCGGGTCGCGGAGGCCGTCGTAGATCTCCTTGCAGACGGGGCAGACCGGGAACTTCTGCGGGTCGCGGTTGGGGATCCAGATCTTGCCGCACAGCGCCACCACGGGCTCGCCGGTGAGGGCGCTCTCGAGGATCTTCTCCTTGCGCACATAGTGCGAGAAGCGTTCGTGGTCACCGGGCTCCTGAAGCTCCTCGCGGACCTCCTCGCGCTCGATGGTCGCAGTGCCGGCGCGATGCGGCATCGGCTCGGTCTCGAAGGGGTCGGGCGGCATGCCAAGGGGCGACTCGGTCATTCCCCGAGTCTAGACGGCCCCCTCGGAGACCTCGGCGTCCTCCCTCAGCGTTCGCATGGACAGTTCGTCCTCGCTCGACAGGAGGCAGGACGCGCTGAGACGCCGGCCCGCCGGGTAGGCCAGCATGGCGCCGGGCAGCCTCCCCCGGCGACCCGACGACAACACCGCCTCGACGCCCCCACCGGAGGCTTCCGGGTCGGCCTGGAGGTCGAGCCTGCGCAGGGTCTGTCGCGCGACGGCTACCGGCGAGTCGAAGATGGCGACGCCACCGACGGCATCGGCGATCTGGTCCGCGACGAGCCCGTAGTGGGTGCACCCGAGCACCAGTGCCTTGACGGGCGGTGTCGCGCGCGCGGCCGCCTCGATACTGACCCGCACGGCGTCGTCGTCCGCCGCCTCGATCGCCTCCGCGAGCCCCAGGGCTGCCACTGGGTGCGTCTCGATGTCGGCGGCAAAGGCGTCGACGAGGCCCCGCAGGTAGTCGCTCTCCGAGGTGGCCAGGGTCGCCCAGACGGCCACGGGCCCCCCGGTCAGGGCGGCGGGCCGGATCGCGGGGACCGTCCCGATGACGGGGACCTCCGGCTCGAGCTCCGCGCGCAGCGCCTCGAGTCCGTGGACGGACGCGGTGTTGCATGCGACGACGATCGCGGCCGGGTCGTAGGGCAGCGTCGCGCGGGCCGTCTCCAGGATGAGGTGCCGCACCTGCTCGGGTGTGCGGGGCCCGTACGGCATGTGGTCCGGGTCCATCGACAGGACGAGGTCGAGGTCCGGCCGGAGGGTCAGGAGGGCGTCGGCGTAGGCGACCAGGCCGACGCCGGAGTCGACGAAGGCCACCCGAGCGGCGGGTCGGCGATCCCCGGAACCGGGGTGGGCGGCATACATCAGTTCATCGAGGGGTCGTCGGGGAAGTTGGCGACGAAGGCGAGGCTGTCGCGCTGCCGGCGCAGGACGCCGCGCCAGAGCCCGTCAGGCTCGGACGTGAAGGCGTCCCGCACCTCCGACTCGACGACGTACCAGTCACCACGGCGGATCTCCATCTCGAGCTGCCCCTCCGACCAGCCGGAGTAGCCGGCGAAGATCCGCATCCCGGCGAGCTCGGCCGCGACGACCGGGGTCGGCACGTCGAGGTCGACCAGCCCGATGGAGCCGAAGAGCCGTTGCACGCCAAGAGGTTCCGGCTCGTCACCGGGAACCGTCACGATGCCGAGCGCCGAGGACGTGGAGACCGGTCCGCCCTGGAAGAGCACGGGTGGGGCGGTGACGACGCGTTGCCAGCCGGGCAACACCGAGTCGACGGGCGCCGCGAGCGGCTTGTTGAGCACGACGCCCTGCGCGCCGCTCTCGTCGTGGTGGAGCATGAGGATCACCGACCTGCGGAACACGTCGCCCTCGACGGACGGCGTGGCCACGATCAGCCGGCCGGTGTGAAAGCTCGAACTCACGGTCCAAGACTTCCACACCGCCCGGCCGTCTCGGTCAGCTCCTGCGATCGTCGCCCCACCGCCCGACGAGGGGCTGCTCCCGGTCCCCGCGCCGGTTGCCACGGTGCGGACGGTTCGGCCGGTGCTGGCGCGGACCGCGGGCCCCATGCGGGTGGGCGTGCTTCTTCGGGCCCTCGAGCAGGCGCGCGAAGTCGGCCTCCGGGACCGGTATGCCGCTGGGCTGGGTCGCACCGGTCTGGGCGATCAGCTCGTCACCGGGACGCGTCTTGACCAATTCGGTCTCGACGCCGGCCTCGGCGAGCTGGCGCTCCACGGTCCTGCGCTGGTGCGGCAGGACGAGCGTGACGACCGTGCCGCGCTCCCCCGCACGAGCCGTGCGACCGGCGCGGTGCAGGTAGTCCTTGTGGTCGGCCGGCGGGTCGGCCTGCAGGACCAGCGACACGTCGTCGACGTGGATGCCGCGTGCCGCGACATCGGTCGCGACGAGCACCGGGAGGGTGCCCGTGCGGAAGGCGCCGAGGACCCGGTTGCGGGCGCCCTGCGTCAGGCCTCCGTGGAGGGCCGCCGCCATCACGCCCTCCTCGCGCAGCTGCCGGGCGACGCGGTCGGCACCGAGCTTGGTCCGGCAGAAGACCACCGTGCGGCCGGGCCGGTTGGCGACCTCGGCGGTGATGGCCTTCTTGTGGACCGGGTCGATGAGGAGCGCGTGGTGCTCCATCGTCTCGACCGAGGCCGTGGCGTCGTCCGTCGAGTGGACGACCGGGTCGGTGAGGTAGCGCTCGACGAGCCCGTCGATGCCGTGGTCGAGCGTTGCGGAGAAGAGGAGGCGCTGGCCACCGGCCGGGACCCTGTCGAGGATCGTCGTGATCTCGGGGAGGAAGCCCATCTCCGCCATGTGGTCGGCCTCGTCGACGATGGCGACGGCGACCTCGTCGAGCTCGACGGCGCCGCGCTCCAAGAGGTCGTTGAGGCGCCCGGGGGTCGCGACGAGCAGGTCGACGCCCTTGTTCAGGGCGTTGATCTGGGTGGTGTAGCTGAGGCCGCCGGCGACGAGCTTGTGCCGCAGGCCGGTGACGTGGATGAGGGGCTCGAGGGCGTCCGAGACCTGCATCGCGAGCTCACGGGTCGGCACGAGCACGAGGGCCCGGGGGCGCCGCGTGTTGCGGTCGGTGCCCGCCTCGAGGAGGCGCGTGATCGTCGGGAGCCCGAAGGCAAGGGTCTTGCCGGATCCGGTCTGCCCGCGTCCGAGGACGTCGCGGCCGGCGAGGGCGTCCGGGATGGCCGCGCTCTGGATCGGGAAGGGCTCGGTAATGCCCTCCCGGGCGAGCCGCTCGACGAGCCGCTCGGGCAGGCCCAGGGCAGCGAAGCCGTTGTCCGCCGTGACCTCGACCGGGCCGTCGCTCACGGGAGTGCGGCTGGCCTTGGTCCAGGTGTCGGCCTCGAGGCGCTCCGCCTCCGCGTCGTGGACCTGGTCGTCACGACGGTCGAAGCGGTCGCGGTGGTCGTCACGACGCTCCCAGGAACGACGGTCGTCACGACGGTCGAACCGGTTCCCGCGGTCATCGCGGCGGTCGTACGAACGGCGGTGGTCACGACGCTCGAACCCGTCACCGCGGTCGTCACGACGCTCGAACGAACGACGGTCGTCGCGACGCTCGAACCGGTCGCCACCACGGTCGTCACGACGCTCGAAGGAGGGGCGGTCGCCGCCGCGGTCATCCCGACGCTCGAACGAACGACGGTCGTCACGACGGTCGAACGGACGGCGGTCGTCGCGACGGTCGAACGGACGGCGGTCGTCACGACGCTCGAACGGACGGCGGTCGCCCCCGCGCTCGAACCGGTCACCCCGGTCATCCCGACGGTCGAAGGAACGGCGGTCGCCGCCGCGGTCGAAGGCGCGGCGGTCGCCACCCCGGTCATCCCGACGCTCGAACGAACCACGGTCGTCACGACGCTCGAACGGACGGCGGTCACCGCCGCGGTCGAACCGGTCGCCACCACGGTCGTCACGGCGGGCAAAGGAACGGCGGTCGTCGCGACGCTCGAACCGGTCCCCACCACGGTCGTCACGGCGGTCGAAGGAACGGCGGTCATCCCCCTCGAAGCGCGACGTCCGGGCCGGTCGGCTCGGTGCAGAGGAAGTTCCGGCGGTGCGGTGCGGCTTCTTGTTGCGGGCGTCAGCGGAGATCGTGGCTGCCGTGCGGGCAGCCTTCTTCTGCGCCGGCGTCCAGCGGGCCTTCTTGGCAGCGTCGGAGACAGACTTCTTGGGCATGCGTATTCAACTCATTTCAACTCGAGCAGACACGTCTCGAGCCGTGAGTTCACGACCATGCAAGACGAGCCTCAGGCACATCGTTCGGTGCCCCGTGGACCGGCGGCAGCTGCGCCGTCCGGTGTGATGTCCGCCAAGTCGATGCCGAGGCATCGTCGATCGCGGGCGGACCGAGGGTCAACTGTACCAGTGCTCACGCCGTGGTCCGAACACGAGGAACGCCGGCCGGACGGGGCCGACCCGACGAGGCCGACGACGTCCGCCCTGCTTCCCCGGGTGAAGTCTCGGCACAGCGGGCCCAGTCTAGGTACGGTGCGAAGAGAGCGAGCCACACAGCCGAGGAGCGCCATGGACGAACCCAGCGTCACGATGACAGGGTCGGGCACCGCCTCGGTCTCGCCCGACGTCGTACGGCTCGACCTCCGGGTCGGCCACGAGGCGGCTGAGGTGGCAGCGGCGCTGTCGGGGGCAGCGGCCCAGGTTCGCGTCGTCGGCACCGTGCTGCGCGAGCACGGGGTCGCCGAGAACGACATCCGCACCATCGACACCAACGTGCACCAGCGCTACGACAACTCCGGCTCCCCGGTGGGGTTCACCGCGGAGCAGCGTCTGGGAGTGACGGTGCGTGATCTCGAGCTCGTCGGGACCATCCTGGAGTCCGCGGCCTCGGGTGTCGGCAACGCCTTGCTCGTGGATGCCGTCCGTCTCGACGTGGCCGACCGCTCGGAGGGCCTGCGGCGCGCGCGGGACGCCGCCTTCGCCGAGGCCCTCGCCAAGGCGGAGCAGTATGCCGCGCTATCCGGCTCCGAGCTGGGCCGAGTGCGCGAGGTGGTGGAGACTGGGGCGATGCCGGTCGCCATGCCACGGATGGCAATGGCGGCCCTGGACACGATGGGCGGGATGCCGATCGAGGGCGGGGATCTGGAGCTCCACGCGTCGGTGACGATCCGGTGGGTACTGGCCTGAGCGGTGTCCGGAAGACGCACGCATCGGAATACCCCCGAGAACCGATCCGTTGGGACAGACATGGCAACGACAGACCTGACCGCACAGACCTTCGAGAAGACCGTTCTCGACAACGAGATCGTGCTCGTCGACTTCTGGGCCTCCTGGTGCGGCCCGTGTCGGCAGTTCGCCCCCGTGTATGACGCCGCCTCGACCGACGAGGCGAACGACGGGATCGTCTTCGGCAAGGTGGACACCGAGGCCGAGCAGGCACTGGCCGGCGCGGCGAACATCACCTCGATCCCGACGCTCATGGCGTTCAAGGAGGGCGTGCTCGTCTTCGCCCAGCCCGGCGCGCTCCCCCAGTCCGCGCTCCAGGACGTCATCAAGCAGGTCAAGGACCTCGACATGGCCCCCATCAAGGAGCAGCTCGCGCAGGAGGCCCAGCAGGGCGGCGCGACGGCCTGACCGGCCGACACAGCTCGTGCGGTGATACGCGCGAGCGAGGGATGCGTGCACCTGTCCAGGTCCTGAGGACGTCGACGACGTGCTCCACACGACGCAAAAGAGGGCGCCCGGTGAGAACCGGGCGCCCTTTGCGCAGCAGTGCACAGCGTGACGTGGCCACCACGAGTGGTGGAGGTGGCGGGAATTGAACCCGCGTCCGATGACGAGAGACCAGGGCTTCTCCGGGCGCAGTGCGCTATGGATTTTCTCGGCCCCAGGGCTCGCGCGCACACGTTCCCTGACAGGCCCAGTTGAGTAAGAGTCCCGCGCCGTCCCCCAACATGACGACGCAGCAAGTTTCCTAGCTGACGCCAGACACTGAGTCGGAAACTAGCTCAGGCTGACGGACTTCGAGGCTCGCTCAGGCGGCGAGGGCGAAGTCGGTGCGCTTGGAGTTGGCACCTATTGGTTTGCAAGGAGCGTTGACGAGATGACCTTGCATCCTCGGCCCGCTTCCCCTGGCGAATCGACCACCGTCGAAACCGATCACCCCCATGAGGGCGACCACATCACGCTGTGCACTTGTCAAGCTGCGAGATCACAGTATGCCTGAGTAACGCCAAGGTGGTCCACGCAATTCCCATGTGCCGCACACCTGGGCCGCGCGTTGCGGCCCGCCCGGTCAGCGGAGCCTTGGCAGGTGCTGGTCTCGGGCCAACACTCCCCGGAAGAGATCGCCCTGCTCCTCGAGCCGGTCGAGGATGGTGCGCATCGTCCAGCGGTCCGGCCGGAGGTCCGGGTCGTCGAGCTCGTCCCAGAGGATGGGGGCCGACACGGGCGCACCCGCGGAGGGCCGCGGGCTGTACGGCGCGACAAGCGTCTTGTTGACGGCATTCTGCGTGTAGTCGAGCCGGGCGCGACCCTTGCGGTCGCTCTTGACCCACTTCCAGCTGACCACGTCGGGCATGACCGCACCGACCGTCTTGGACACCCGCTCGGCCCAGGCTCGGGTCTCGTCGAAGGTGGGGCCGGGAGCGATCGGCACCCAGATCTGGATGCCTCGTCGACCGGTCACCTTGGGGTAGGCGCGCAGGTCGAGATGCTCGAAGGCCGTCCGGTGCAGCCGGGCGAGGGCGACCAGCTCATCCCAGGTCGTGTGGTCGCCCGGGTCGAGGTCGAACAGGACGTAGCTCGGTTCGTTCGGAGCGGACGTCGGGGACGTCCACGGGTGCCACTCGAGCGCGCCGAAGCCGGCGACCCAGACGAGTGTCGCCGCCTCGTCGACGACGACGTAGTTCTGGGTCTCGTCGCGGTCGGCCTCCGGGTTGTGCCAGCGCGTGACCCACTCCGGGGCATGGTCCGGGACTTCCTTGTGCCAGAAGCCCTTCGCCTCGGCTCCGTCCGGATAGCGGTGCATGTTGAGCGCCCGGTCATGCAGGTACGGCACGAGCAGCGGGGCGATCCGGGCGGCGTACGCGACGAGCTCGCGCTTCGTCACCGGTGCCTCCCCGTCCCGGCCGGGGAAGAGGACCTTGTCGAGGTTGGTGAGCTTCAGCGTGCGCCCGAACACCTCCCACGTCCCCTCGCGGTCCAGGTCGGCGAGGGCGGCGAGCGCCTCCTCGGAGGGGCCCTCGATCAGCGGCTCGCCTGCTGGCACCGATGCCTGGTCAGCGGGCAGGTCCGAGCGCCAGAGCCGTTCGGGCGCGGCCTTCACCTCGTCATTGGTCCGGCCGGTGAGGACCGACGTGTGGAAGTCCTCGGCATCCCACCCGTCCTGGGCATAGGCGTCGTGCTTGTGCAGCAGCAGCCACTGCTCCTTCCCGGACTGTTCTCTGCCGCCGCGTCGGACGAGGGCGAACCGGCCCTTGAGCCGCTCACCGGACATCTCGATGTGGAAGTCCCCCGCGCGGACGGCGGCCGCCGGGTCGGTCGATCCGACCGGCTCCCAGGTGCCACGGTCCCAGACGATGACGTCGCCCCCGCCGTACTCCCCCTTCGGGATGACGCCTTCGAAGAACTCGTACTCGAGGGGATGGTCCTCGACGTGGACCGCGAGTCGCTTCGCGTCGGGGTCGAGCGTCGGCCCCTTGGGCACCGCCCAGCTGGCGAGGACCCCGTCGATCTCGAACCTCAGGTCGTAATGGAGTCGGCGCGCCCGGTGCCGCTGCACGACGAAACGGCGGCGACCGTCGCCGGGCGACGCCGCTCCCCCGGACGGCTCCGGAGTCCGGGTGAAGTCGCGCTTGCGCCGGTAGGGGGCGAGCAGGTCGGCGGTGTCGGCCATGCCCTCGTCCTACCCCTCGGCGGTGTCCGCCTCACCACGATCCGGACGAGGAGCCGCCACCGCCGCCGCCGCTGAAGCCACCGCCGGAGAAGCCGGAGGACCCCGACGAGCCCGGGGTCGACGTGAAGGTGCCCGTCGAGGTGGTCGAGAAGCTGTCGACGCCGCTGGCGATGCTGGTGAAGTCGGGGAAGGCGTTGCCGCTCCAGATGTACCAGGTCGGCATGACCAGCGGTTGGTTCGCCGCCTCGGCCGCGCGTGCCACATCGGCGAACGTCCTGGCCCACCGGTCCGCGACGCCGAAGACGACGGCATACGGCAGGTAGCGGCTGAAGATGTTGGACGCCTCGTCGAAGGCGATCTGCCCAGCCTCCGCGGTGACGAGGTACTCCTTGAAGCCCAGTGACTGCGCGAGGACGGTGGAGCCCTCGGGGGTCTTCGCCGCCATCCGGCCGCCGACGAGGAACACGATGACACCGGAGAGGACGAGGCCGATGCCGAGGACGACACCGCCGGTGAAGCCACCTCCGAGAATGGCGGCGAGGGCGGACTGGCCATAGAAGAGGACGAGCCCCCCTACCACGGCGAGGACCACGCCGAAGCCCTGCCAAACGGACCGCTGGGTCTGCGGTGACTGGCGGAACCACCCGCGCTGCACGACCTCGCGGTACATCAGGCTCTGGATCCGCTTGAGGGTCTGCGCGAACGTGTTCTTCAGGTCCGAGAGCAGGACCTCGTCCTGACCACCCCTGAAGAGCCCGCTCAGCAGCTCGCTCTCGTAGGGCAGGAGTCGGTCGTCGGCGGGCGGCGTGAGCCGCGTGATGCGCCAGTCGGTCCGCTTGAACATGCTCTCCGCCTCGATCTCCTCGATGCGGATGTAGCCGCGGACGGCCAGGTCGATGACGGTCGCGGAGACGTCGATCGGGTTGGCCGTCTCGTCGATGATCGTGCCCACCATGCCGGGCTGCACGCCCTTCGGCGGCTGGAACTGCACCGCGATGGTGGGCCGTCCCCCACGTATCGTCGCCGGCGCCGGCCCCGCGACGGCTCCACCGGCGGCCACGCCGCCGGCCGGCCCGCTGACCTGCGCGGGGCCCCCCGCGAAGGCCGGGCTGAGGCCCGGGGTGAGGTCGGCGTAGCGCTCGTCCCGGCCGCGGGTCCACCAGAGGGTGCCCATCACCGCGGCGGCGATGAGCGGTGCCCCGATCCCCGCCGCGTACGCGGCCACATTGACGGCGGGTGCGGCCTGCCTGCCGACACCCGAGTCGACGCCACCGGTGCGCACGTCGGCCCGCGGGTTGTCGAACGCCGTCGCCGGATACTCGGCGATGACGGTCATCGCCTCGCCCGCGGCGAGGTTGTCGGCGCCGAACGTAGTGCGTCCGCCCGCCGTGCCCTGGCACGGCGTGGTCGACCCCGTCGGGCCGCGGTAGCACAGCACGCGGGTCGAGGCGGCCGGCGCGCTGACCGTGACCGAGACGCGGTCGCGCGGCGTGTTCTCGTTGGCGCCGAAGACGTTGTAGAAGAACTCGACCGTGTCGTTCTGCTGGATCGGGTTGAGTACGTTGTGGAGCGTGTACTTCACGACGTAGGTCTGGGTGCCGCTGGTCCACTCGTCGGCGCTGCCGATCCGGATCTGGTCCGCCGCGCCGTTCTCGCTGACCTGGTACTGGGAAGGAGCACCGGTCGGGCTCGACACCGACACATCCGTGAGGTCGAAGTTGCGGTACTACCCCTCCTCGTTGTTGTAGCCCATCCGGACGACGACGTTGCGGAAGATGCCGTGGCGCTGCTCGCCGCTGGGGAACTGCCACTGGATCGTCTCGGTGACGCCGACGCTGCCGTCCCGCTGCAGCTCGTAGACGACGTCGAACGACTTCATCACGTCCTCGCCCGCCGCGCGGGCCGCGCCGGCCGGGCCGAACACAAGACCGCCGAGGGCGAGCAGGAGCGCGAGCAGCGCGGGCACTCTCCGCCGCATCCGGACCCGAGCCGGTCGGTCTGCCATCGCGCCGCTCGTCGCCATCGCGCTCACCTGCCAGCCCGTCGAGACGCGCTCATGGCGCGCTCCGCCTCGCGCCGGTCCTGCCGCTCGCGGAGTGCGTGCCGCTTGTCGTAGGCCTTCTTGCCGGTGGCGAGCGCGATCTCGACCTTGACCCGGCCGTCCTTGAAGTACATCGACAACGGAACGATCGTCCGACCCGACTCCCGCGTCTTGCCCGCGATCTTGGTCAGCTCCTGACGGTGCAGCAGCAGCTTGCGGCGACGCCGGGGGGCGTGGTTGTTCCACGTGCCGTTGAGGTACTCGGGGATGTGAACGTTCTCGAGGTATAGCTCGTCGCCCGAGAACATCGCGAAGCCGTCGACGAGCGAGCACCGGCCCATGCGCAGGGCCTTGACCTCGGTGCCGGACAGGACGAGGCCGGCCTCGTAGGTGTCCTCGATGTGGTAGTCGTGGCGCGCCTTTCGGTTGCTCGCGATGAGCGAGCGCCCCTTCTCCTTGGCCACCGCGATGTCCCTCCTGTCGTGTCGCGCCCGCGCCGACCGCGCTCGCGCGTCAACGCTACCCGGTGAGACTGGGGTGAGCGCGACTGAGTTCCCGCTGGCCCCATGGGGGCCGGCTCAGCGCCATACCGACGACTGGGGCCGCAATCGGCGCAAGGTCAGAGCCACTTGTTCGGGTTGACCGGGGTGCCGTCCTCGTAGACCCCGAAGTGCAGGTGGCAGCCGGTCGAGTAGCCGGTGGTGCCGGAGTAGCCGATGAGCTGCCCGCGGTTCACTTGACCGCCCCACTTGACGATGCTCGAGAGGTGGTTGTAAGTCGTCACGAGGTCGACGCCCCGGTGTATGCCGTGGTCGATGACGACCTGGTTGCCCCAGCCGCTCGGGCGCCAACCCGCCCGGACGATGTCGCCCGGTGCGGCCGCGTAGACCGGCGTGCCGCACGCGATCCCCCAGTCGAGACCGTCATGGAGCATCCACTTCTGCAGCACCGGGTGCCAACGCATTCCGAAGCCCGATGTCGTCGGGCCGATGGCGGGGCGGCTGAGGAAGTTGGACGGCGTCGGGTCCGCGACGACGGGTGGCGGAACCTTCGGGGTGTAGCTCTGGCCCTTCTTGCGTGCGTCCGCCGCCTTCTTCTGCTCGGCCCGGATCTTCGCCTGCCGCTCTGCCTCGAGCTTGGCCAGGCGCCTCTGCTCCGCGAGCCGGGCCTGCCGAGCGCGCTCGACGAGGATCGCGTTGAGCCGGGCCGACTCGACCTTGGCGGCGGCGAGGTCGGCCTGCTCACTCGCCTTCTGCGCCTGCAGGTCCTTCGCGTAGGCGCTCTGCTGCGCCTTGAGCTTGTCGAGCTCCGACTTGGCGGTCTCGGCGTTGGTCCGCGCAGTCTCGGCGTTCTGCTTGGCGACGATCGCCTGTTCCTTCGCCTGGGTCGCGGCAGCGGCCGCGGCCTCGGCGTTCTGGAGGGCGACCTCGGCCTCCTGCTTCAGCTGCGCGATCTCGGCACGGACCGAGGCGAGGTAGGCGCGGGTGGAGACGTTGTCGGCGTGCATGGTCGCCAAGCGGTCGACGGTGTCACTCGCGACGTTGCTCGCCGTGTCGGCCATGATGAGACGGTCGGCGAACTCCTGGGGCGAGCCGGCCCCGAAGACGAGCCCGAACTGCGACTCACTGCCACCACCCTGGAAGACGTCCGCGGCATACGCGTCGAGCGTGTCCTGCGACGAGCTCAGCTGGGACTCGGTCTTGGTCAGCTGCTCCTTCGCGCGGGCCTCGTTGGCCTGGGCGACGGCGAGCTTCTGCGCCGCCTCCTCGTTGTGGGCACGGGCGGCGGCCTCGGCGGTCAGGGCCCGGCTCTCGGTGTCCTCGGCCTGCGTCTTTGCCGCCTCGGCGCGGGTGACCGTTGCCTGCGCGTTGGTGAGCCGCTGCTGCGCTCCGGGCAGGGCCGCCTTCGTCTTCTCGAGGTTGACGTACGCCGAGGCGAGCCGGGCGTTGGTCCCTTC
The DNA here is from genome assembly GCF_051961875.1 of Intrasporangium sp. Taxonomy (GTDB): domain Bacteria; phylum Actinomycetota; class Actinomycetes; order Actinomycetales; family Dermatophilaceae; genus Intrasporangium_A. The sequence goes on from NZ_JBQCCV010000020.1 coordinate 22,065, forward strand.
GAGCTGCTGCCCGAGCGCCGCGATGCGCTTGTCCGCCTGCCGCTTCTGGTCCTGGACGTCGTCCGCCCGCGCGACGAGGGCCGACCCGAGCGAGACCGTGCACGCGAGGGTGACGCCGACCGCCGTGAGGCGGCTCCCGGGACGAACCGCACCAACGCGCAACTTTGGCCACATAAGTCTCATTGGTACCACACCTTCAGACAGACGAGGGAGGCCAGCGGGTGAAAATTCACCGTTCGGAGGGGGCGAGCAGGCGCCGCCGGGTGCGGCCGACGCCGCTCAGACGCGCAGGTAGCGGCGGAGCGTCACCCATGACGTGACCGATGCCAGCGCCGCCACCCCGACGACGATGAACGGCGCCACGACCCACACATCGGTGACCCCGACGAAGGCGGTGTCGGTCATCGTCTCGCTGAGGAAGCCCGTGACCCCATACCTCACGGTCGCCCAGAGCATGGTGACCGCGAGGCCGGCACCGAAGACGCTGGCGATGATCGTCTCCATGACGAACGGGAAGCGGATCGTGAAGTTGGAGGCACCGACGAGCCGCATGATCCCCGTCTCGCGGCGCCGGCTGAAGGCCGTCTGACGGATCGTCGTCGAGATGAGCATGATCGCGGCGAGCACCATGAGCGACGAGAGCGCGATGGCCGCCCACGACACGGTGTTCATGAAGGTGAAGAACTTCTCCAGGAGCTTCTTCTGGTCCTGCACGTCGGCCACGCCGGGCATGCCCTTGACGGTGCTCGCGACGACGTCGAACTTGCTCGGGTCGTTGAGGTTGACGCGGTAGGAGTCGGCGAAGTACGACTCCCCCGCCCGGGCCAGCGGCGAGTTCTTGTAGGTCTGCTGGAACCGGGAGTAAGCGTCGTCGCGCGACTCGTAGAAGATCTCTTTGACGGTCGGCCGGAGGGCCTCGAGCTCGTTCTTGATCGTCGTGCGCTGGGCGTCCGTGGTCGGCTCGCCGGCACAGTTCGCGTAGCGGGTCTTCTCGGCGCAGAGCAGGACCGTCACCTGGACCCGGTCGTACCAGTAGTCCTTCATGGTGTCGACCTGGCGCTGGCCCATGAGGCCAAGACCGAGCAGGTACATCGAGATCATCGTGACGATGACGACCGAGACGGCCATGGACAGGTTGCGGCGCAGGCCGTTGCCGATCTCGCCGAGCAGGAACTGAAGCTTCATGGTCCCCCCGTTCAGTGGCTCTTGACGGGCGAGCGACGGCCCCGGCCGAAGAGCCGGGGGCGACGCCGCGGCGCATCGGCGTCCCGTCCGATCGGGGGCAGCCCGTCAGGGTCGTCGTACTCGTCGAACTCGTCGACGTCCGGCTCGTCGGCCTGGGCCGAGTGGGCCGGCTCCGCCTGACCGCGGGCTCCGCCGCCGGCCGCGATCCTCGGGATGCTGCCGGTGGTGTACTCGCCGGCCTCCTGGTCGCGCACCATGACGCCGTTGTGCAGCTCGATGACGCGGCGCCTCATCGCGTTCACCGTCGCCGTGTCATGCGTCGCCATGACGACGGTCGTGCCGGTCCGGTTGATCCGCTGGAGCAGGTGGACGATGTCGAGGCTCGTGCCCGGGTCGAGGTTGCCGGTCGGCTCGTCGGCGAGCAGGATCGGCGGCCGGTTGACGAAGGCACGGGCGATCGCGACGCGCTGCTGCTCCCCGCCGGAGAGCTGGTGCGGCAGGCGCTTCTCCTTGCCCGCGAGGCCGACGAGCTCGAGGGTCTCCGGGACGGTCTGACGGATCCGGGACCGGGAGGCGCCGAGGATCTGCAACGCGTAGGCGACGTTCTGGTAGACGGTCTTGTTGGGCAGCAGCCGGAAGTCCTGGAAGACGCAGCCGATCTCGCGGCGCAGCGCCGGCACCTTGCGCTCCGGGAGCCGGTCGAGGTCGCGGCCGGCGATGAGGATGCGGCCGTCCGTCGCGTCCTGCTCCTTCATGGCGAGCTGGAGCATCGTCGACTTGCCGGAGCCGGACTGGCCGACCACGAAGACGAACTCGCCGCGCGGGATCTCGAGGGACACGTCGTCGAGGGCGGGCCGCTGCGTCCTCGGGTAGGTCTTCGTGACGTTCTCGAAGAGGATCATGCGAGCGGGCCTAACGTGAGCGGGAGTGCAGGTCGGGCTGGCGCCCGAGCCCAGCGGCATACCTCCGGTACGTCACCGGGCCATCCACGAGGCTACGGCCCGGCTGGACGAAACCGGTGTTACCGCTGTGACCGGCGTGGCGCGCCGCTCAGCCGCGCCATGAGCACCGACCGGCCGCTCCTCGAACGCCGCTCAGGCGCTCGCCGCGGCGGTGTCCTTCTTCCGCTGCTCCACGGTCCAGCGGATGCCGGCCTCGATGAAGTCGTCGATGTCGCCGTCGAACACGGCGGACGGGTTGCCGGTCTCGTGGTTCGTGCGCAGGTCCTTGACCATCTGGTACGGGTTCAGGACGTAGGAGCGCATCTGGTCACCCCAGCTGGCCTTGACGTCGCCGGCCAGCTCCTTCTTGGCGGCGGCCTCCTCGGCCTTGCGCATGAGGAGCAGGCGCGACTGGAGGACGCGCAGGGCGGCGGCGCGGTTCTGGATCTGCGACTTCTCGTTCTGCATCGAGACGACGATGCCGGTCGGGATGTGGGTCATCCGCACGGCCGAGTCGGTCGTGTTGACGCTTTGGCCACCGGGGCCGCTCGAGCGGAAGACGTCGACCTTGATCTCGTTCTCGGGGATGTCGATCGAGTCGTCGCTCTCGATGAGGGGGATGACCTCGACGGCGGCGAAGCTGGTCTGGCGCCGACCCTGGTTGTCGAACGGGCTGATCCGCACGAGCCGGTGGGTGCCGCCTTCGACGGCGAGGTGGCCGTAGGCGTAGGGGACGTTGACCTCGAAGGTGACGGACTTCAGGCCCGCCTCCTCGGCGTAGGAGGTGTCCATGACCTTGGTCGGGTAGCCGTGGCGCTCGGCCCAGCGCAGGTACATCCGGAGCAGCATCTCCGCGAAGTCCGCCGCGTCGACACCGCCGGCGCCGGCGCGGATCGTCACCACGGCCTCGCGCTCGTCGTACTCGCCGGACAGCAGGGTGCGCACCTCGAGCTCGCTGACGTCCTTCTTGAGGGAAAGCAGCTCCCGCTCGGCTTCGTCGAGGGTCGAGGCGTCGTGCTCCTCCTGGGCGAGCTCGACGAGGACCTCGAGGTCGTCGACGCGGCTGTCCATGCCGACGACCCGGTCCCGCTCCGAGTTGGCCCGGGAGAGCGCGCTCGTCACCTGCTGCGCGCGGTCGGGGTCGTCCCAGAGGTCCGGTGCGGAGGCCTGCTTCTCGAGGTCGGCGATCCGTGCTTTCAGCGCGTCCAGATCGGTGACGCCGCGCACGGAGTCCATCGTCGCGCGGAGGTCCTTGAGTTCTTGCGAGAAGTCGACAGCCACGACATGACAGCCTACGGCAGCGCAGGAGTATGACGGTCCGCCCGCTCCCGCGGCGGGCGCGGTCGGCAGGCGGCCGGGTCAGACGCCGAAGGTGTGCCGGAGCGGGTAGTGGGCGTCGAGGTTGGCGTCGAGCTTGGAGCCCAGCACCTGGTGCAGCTGCACGACGTTGGTCTCGAAGCCGTGCGAGCTCCCGCTGAGGTAGAGGCCCCAGATCTTCGCCTTGGCCGCGCCGACCTCGGCGACCGCGGCCTCCCAGTTGGCGGAGAGGTTGCGAGCCCAGGCGCGGCACGTCCTGGCGTAGTGCTGGCGGAAGCTCTCGTGGTGCTGCACCTCGAAGCCGGTGTCCTCCATGACCGACACGATCGTGCCGGATCCGGCGAGCTCGCCGTCGGGGAAGATGTAGCGGTCGATGAACGAGCCGCGCAGCCCGCTGGCCTTGAGGGCACCGTTGTGCTGGTTGTCCGGACGGGTGATGCAGTGGTTGAGCAGCCGACCGCCCGGCTTGAGCTTGTCGTGCAGGGTGCGGAAGTAGGACGGGTAGTTGCCCACGCCGATGTGCTCGGTGAGGCCGATCGAGCTGATGGCGTCGAAGCCGGTCTCGGTGACGTCCCGGTAGTCCATGAACCGCACCTCGGCGGCGTGGGACAGGCCCGCGTCGGAGATCGCCTTCTGCGCCCAGAGCGCCTGCTGCTTCGTCAGCGTCACGGCGAGGGCGTCGACGGCGTAGTGCCGGACGGCGTGCAGGACCATGCCGCCCCAGCCACACCCGACGTCGAGCAGCCGCATCCCGGGCTTCAGGCCCAGCTTGCGGCACACGAGGTCGTGCTTGTGCTCCTGGGCCTGCTCGAGGGTCGCGTCCTCACCCGGATAGATGGCGCACGTGTAGGCCATCGACGGGCCGAGGACCATCTCGTAGAACCGGTTCGACACGTCGTAGTGGTGCGAGATCGCCTCGGCGTCGCGCTTGCGCCCGTGGACGAGGCCCGAGGCGAGGCGGTGCAGCCGGCTCGGCACCTCCTGCGGCGGCAGGGGCGGACGACGGAAGGCGGATCGGCCGAGGCCGCGGAGGATCTCGGGCACCTCTGCCGCCCGCAGGCTGGGATTCGGGATCTTGTCCATCGTCCGAACGAGGACCTCGTAGGGGTCGCCGGGGTCGATGGGGTCGACCTCCAGGTCGCCCATGACGTAGGCCCGGACGAGGCCGAGCTCCCCGGGGGCGGTGACGAGGTAGCGGAGTCCGCGTTCGTTGAGGATCCGTAGCGTGACCGGGGCCGCCCGGTCCCCGCCGACCGACCCGTCATACGCCTCGACCCGAAGCAGCAGCCCTGCCGGGAAGAGGCGGTCGACCACCTCACCGATCGTCATCGTCATACGCGTCGCACCGCCTTCGCATAGAGGTCCGGGAGTCGCCCCTCCGGGTCGTGTACCCGCTTGGCCGTTCGATAGGCCTCGCCCCCGTACAACCCCCAGAAGGTCTGTTCGTCATAGTAGGCATCCGAGTAGAGCGACTTGTGGCCCCCGAGCGCGGCGACCTCGGCCTCGATGGCCCGGTTGACGTCACCGTCCTCGCGGCCCGGGAGGATCGGCGCCGTGGACCAGAAGCCGACGTTGACATAGGTCTTCCCGGGTTCGAGCGGGTAGAGCGGCCATCGCCTCTGTCCGGTGCCGGTGTCGCGAAGAACCAACGGGCACAACCAGACTGGGTCGATCGGGACCGTGTCGAGGAACCAGTGCAAGAAGTCCGCGGTGCGTTCGAGCGGGATCTCGACGTCCTGGACGACCCGCTCCTGCGAGGGCTCGCCGCGGCGCTGCTGTAGGCGCGCCCACCAGTGGTGCTGGTTCTCGAACCGGATGATCTTCCAGTAGACGTCGCTGCGCTTGAGAGAGTCGGGCCAGAGCCGTCGGATCAGCGGGCGCTGGACACCGAAGGCGCGCGAGCACCAGAACCAGTCGGTGTCCCAACGCCAGAGGTAGTCCTTGGTCGTGAGGTAGTCCTCGGACCGCAGGCGGAGGGAGCGGTAGTAGACCTGCTGACCGGTATAGCTGCTGGTGTAGGGCGCGGAGTCGGCCCAGGTCCCGAGGGTGAGGTAGGCCTCGTCGGCACTGAACACGACGCCGTCGATGAAGTCGACGTCCTCGCCCTCAAAGGTCCGTGACCTGACGATCTCGCCGATCGCGTCCTGTATGCCGCTCAGCTGGGTGAAGGGGACGTGGCGCAGCCGGACGTAGGCGTGGACCCGTTCGAGCTGGATCACGAGCCTCGTGGCGTAGCCGAGGCTGCCGTAGGAGTTGGGGAAGGCTTCGAACAGGTCGGCGTTGGGCCCGTCGGGGCAGGCGGTCACGACCTCGCCGGCGCCGGTCAGCACGTCCATCTCGAGGACCGACTCGTGCGGCAGGCCGTTGCGGAAGGACGACGCCTCGATGCCGAGGCCGCTGACGGCCCCGCCGATGGTGATCGTCCGAAGCTGCGGCACGACGAGGGGCATGCAGCCGACGGCGAGGGTGGCGTCCACGAGGTCCTCGTAGGTGGTCATCCCCTCGACCTCGGCGGTGAGCGCGATGGGGTCCACCGCGAGGACATGGCTGAGCTGGGTGACGTCGAGTCCCGGCGTGGACGGCGCGGCGCGCGGCCTGAAGAGGTTGGAGGTCCGCTTGGCGAGGCGGACGGGCCGGCCGGCGGGGATCGCCCGATAGGAGCGGCGGAGCGCCTCGACGCGGCGCTGGTGGGCGGTGAGGACCTCTGCCGAGACGGGCACGTCGCGCTCCTTCGCGTCGGACCCCGGGCCGCCCGGGGCTCGTTTCGCAGGCTACGCCGTCACTGGCCGCCTGCGCCCGGAGAAACGGCGCCGAGCAGGGCGCGCCGTCACTGAAGCGGCGCCCTGGCCCGGGACTCCACGGTGATCGTGACGCTCCCCCCGAGGGCACCGAGGATTCCACCGGTGATCGGCAGCTGCGCCTGCCCCTGCAATCTCACGACCGCGGTGCGGCCGTCCGGGGTTCCGGTCCCGTCGACCAGGGTCCAACGGATCAGGCCAGTGGGAAGCGGCGTGCGCGACAGGTGGTCGGAGGCCGCCGCCAACACCGAGGCGTCCGAGAGCGCGACCGCGTCCTGCACACCGTGGCCGTAGGCGCTCGCCTCCTCGAGCGAGTCGGCCGCGTCGAGGGCGATGGCGTCGGCGGCATCGAGGATCCTCATCCGGGCGAGCTGGGCGGCGGTCACGTCGATGGCCCCGACGACGAGCAGGGCCACGATCGAGAACAACCCGAGGATGAGCAGGCCGATCTGGCCAGTGTCCCGGCGCCCGTCCGGGTTGGCCACTCGCCAGAGCCTCGCTCCGCGCCGACGTGTCTGCTGTGCCATGCCGCCTCGCTCACCGAGCCACATAGGTGTCCACCGCGGACACGTGGGTCGAGGACACCGTCACCGAGGAGGGGACGTGCTCGGCGATGAAGTCCGGCACGAACGGGAGCTGGACCGTGATGAAGGCCGTGGCCGTGACTTCGCCTCCCGGACGCAGGCAGGGGCTGCCGTCACACCGCAGCTCGAGGCGTGTCCCCCGGTCGAAGGCGAAGTCGCTGAACGCCAGGGAGGCCGCCGCTCTGGCGCGGCTCTCGGCCTCCTCATCGGTGGTCGCGGTGACGAAGGTGCGGCCCGCCTCCCGCCCGGCGAGTGACGCGCTGAACGCGCCTGCCTGGATGCGCGCGGCCGTCAGGACGAGGTAGAGCAGCGGCAGCAGTAGTCCGATCCCGAGGACGATGAACTCGACGACTGCCCGGCCGTCCTCGCGGCGGTCCCAGAGTGCGTGAAACGCCGGCCACCTCATGAGTCGCCGGTCCCGATCTGGCGCTCGCTGAAGGCACGGCCACTCACCGCGAGCCATCCGGAGGGACCGACCGGACCGATGACCGGCAAGGGAGCCCGCACGACGACCTCGACGACGCGGATCCCTCCCGAGGTCCGCTCCACGGCGGTGACGTCGCGGGCGAAGCTTGCGCTCAGGCCGGTGGTGATGAGCTGGATCGTCCGGTCGACGCCGGCATCTGGGCTGGAGTCGGCCCGGGCCGCGACCCGGGCCCCCTCCGACGCGGCGGAGATGAGGCTGTTGCGGACATACAGGGCGAGCCCGAGCTGGAAGACGCCCATGGCCACGAAGAGCAACAGCCCTGCCACCATGACGAACTCGGCCACCGCCGAGCCCTGATCGCGTGGTTGCCTCAGGTGCCGGTGCACCGCGTTCCTCGCTGACGGGGCGTCGTCAGCGGCCGGGGCCGCTGACGTTGCCGATGGCGTCGCTGAACAGCTCCAGCAGCCGGTCGCCGGCGAAGCCCCAGAGCACCGTGACGATGCCGGCCGTCATCAGGGTGATGAGGACCCAACCCGGGACATCGCCGCGGTCGCGTGCGCCGCCGAGGCGGCTGACGACGGACGTCAGCACCTCGCGGCGGTATCGGTCCCTCGCGCGGATGAGCTTCTCCATCGTGGTGCTCCTATCAGTGCGTGGCGGGTCGCCGGTGTCATGGTCAAAGGGAGAAGTTGAGGAAGGCAGCGCCCGGATAGAGGGCGAAGAGGATCGTCACCGGCAGGATGAGGAACACGACGGGGACCATCATTGCGATCTCCTTGCGCGCCCCCTCCTCCATGAGTGCGCGCCGGCCCTCCTCGCGGACGTCCTGGGCCTGGGCCCGGAGGACCTCTGCCAAGGGGGTGCCTCGCTCGACCGCCACGACGATGCCGTCCACGAAGCGGCTGAGGCTCAGCAGACCGGTCCGCCGGGCCAGCCCCTCGAGGGCCGCGGGCAGGTTGGCGCCGGCCCGCGCGTCCGCGAGGCATCGCCGCAGCTCGTCGGAGAGCTCCCCCTCGGAGAGGCGACAGACCCGCTCGAGAGCACCGGTCGCTCCCTCACCGGCACTGACGGCGAGCGCGAGCAGCTCCGCGACGGTGGGGAACTCGCTGAGCATCCGCCGCTCCCGCCGCCGCGCCACCCTGGACAGCTGGACATCGCGAGCGACGACCCCCGAGACGGCCCCCACGAACACGAGCAGCACGAGCAGCCCGACCGAGAGGCGTCCCTTGGAGGCAGCCATCAGGCCTGTGGCGAGGACGGCGAGGCCAGCGCCGCCGAAGCCCCAGAGGACCTGCTCCGCACGGAAGCCTTCGAGGTCGGGAGCCTGTCCCGAGCGCAGCTGGCGCCGGACGACGGTCGCAGATCCTCCGAGGATGCCGTCGACACGGCCGCCGAGCCGTTTGACGTAGGGGGCCACGAGCGTGCCCAGACCGAAGAACGTCGGCACCGTGGCGGGGGTGGCGAGCAGCCGCGATGGTCGGACGGTGTCCCGCAGATACGGCTCGAGACGGTCGTCGAGGCTCGCCCGTCGCATGACGGGCAGCCCCGCGATGACGAGGGCGAGACCGGCGAGGCCGAGGACCCCCACGGTGGCGCCGGCCCAGGACCAGCCGGAGCCCGGCAGCAGGTCGAGAACGTCCACAGCTCTGGTCATCGGAGGACCCGCTCTTCTTCTGGCAGGCGGCCGATCCAGACCATGATCCGGTAGGCCACGAAGCAGACTCCGGCACCGATGATGAGGATGACCCAGCCCACGGGACGTGAGTAGGCGGCGAGGGACTGGCCTCGCATGGCCAGCATGCCCAGGACGACCCAGGGCGCCGCGACGGCGAGCCGGGCGGCTCCGACCGTCCAGCTCTGTCTCGTCTCGAGCTCGGAGCGTGTGCGCGCGTCCTCACGCAGGAAGGACGAGAGGGTGCGCAAGAGGGTGCCGAGCTCGCTGCCACCGACCTCACGGGCGATGCGGAGGGACTCGACGAGTCGGTCCGCGACTGGATCACGAAGCCGGTCCTTCAGCCGGTCGAGGCAGTCATGGAAGCGTCCGGTCGTGCGGTAGTCCTCGGCGAACGCGGCGAAGGCGGGGCGCAGCTCCTCGGGACCGCGGAGGGCCAGCTGGGCCAGCGCCTCCGGGAGAGCGAGCCCGGCGCGGATCCCGGACGTGATGTTGTCGACCGCGTCCGGCCACAGGTCGCGCAGCTTGCTGCGGCGGGCCCGGGCACGGGACCGGACCAGGGTGACCGGCGCAAGCCCGGCCATCAGCGCGAAGCAGAGGGCGATCGGGACAACGCCCACGAAGAGCATGACGCCGAGGAATACGAGGACGAACAGGACGAGCGAGCCGACGACGAGGTTGCCCGGAGTCACGGACGGATAGCCGGCCTGCGTCAGGTGGTCGCGCAGGTCGGCGAGGAAGCCGCCGTCGCGCGCCCGCGGGGGCCGCTCCTCCTTCGGCCAGAAGGACCAGTAGATGCAGAAGACACCGAGACCGAAGACGATGCCCACGGCGAGCGGAGACATCAGCGGTCTCCGTGGACGAGGAGGGAGGCGAGGTCATAGCCCGCCCGCTCGAACGCCGCCCGGTGCGGCGGGAAGCCGTCGGCACGCTCCAGCCGGTCACCGCGGGTCACGAACAGGTCCGCGGTCTCGATGACATCGCCCTCGGCGCGACCGGGCACAGCGACGATCTCCCGGACGCGTCGGCTCCCGTCCCGCTCGAGCGCCACATGGATGACGATGTCGACGGAGGCCGCGACCGTCGGCACGACGAACCGGCTCGACACGTTGTCACCGGCGAGGAGGGGCAATGTGCACATCTTCGTCACGGCCTCGCGAGCGCTGTTCGCGTGGATGGTGCACATCCCCGGCACGCCGCTGTTGAGGGCGATGAGCAGGTCGAGGCTCTCCTCCTGACGCACCTCGCCGACGATGATGCGGGAGGGCCGCATGCGCAGGGCCTCCTTGACCAGGCGGCGCAGCGGCACCTCACCGGTACCCTCCAGACTCGGCTGGCGGCACTGCATGGCGGCCACGTCGCGGAGCGGGATGCGCAGCTCGAAGACCTCCTCGCAGGTCACGACACGGTCCCGGGGTGGGATCGCAGCGGAGAGGCAGTTGAGCAGGGTCGTCTTGCCCGCCTGCGTACCGCCGGCGACGAGGATGTTGAGCCCGCTCGCCACGGCCGCCTCGAGGAAGGTGGCTGCCGGCTTGGTCAGGGTGCCGAGGCGAACGAGGTCATCGAGGTGGTCCGCCTTGACGACGAACTTGCGGATGTTGACCTGCCAGTGCTCCCGGCTGATGTCCGGGATGACGACGTGCAGCCGGGACCCGTCCGAGAGGGTTGCGTCGACGAAGGGTGACGAAAGGTCGACCCTGCGGCCACTGCTCTTCAGCATCCGCTCGACGAGGTCGCGGACGTCGTCGGCCGTGAGGATGGTGGGCGTCAGCTCCGCGGTCCCACCCCTGGCCACGAACACACGCGAGGGTTCGTTGATCCAGATCTCCTCGACGGTCGGGTCGTCGAAGTACTGCTGCAGCGGGCCGTAGCCGGCGACGACCGAGAGGATGGAGCGCACCGCGTCGCCCGGGTCACCGAGGACCGGCAGGCCGCCGTGGAGGGACCGCTCGTCGTACTCCTGGACGGCCTCGACGACGAGCTGACGGATCTCGACGTGGTCCCGTCCGGGGTCGATGCCCGACCTGCGTATCAGTTCACGGACGTCCCCCTCGATCTGGGCGACGGCTTCGTATGTCGACATGGGACCCCCCTGCGAAAACGCTGCCGGACGCCATCCTGCCCCGGAACGGCGGGAGGCGCGCGTCGAAACTAGCGCCAATGTGACGCAGAAGCACCGAGCAGCCGCCAACCCTGTGGACAAGGCTCATTTGGGACTCAGCACGCGCATCAGGGTGTGGAAAACGACAAGCTGCTGCGAATGAAGTCTGCTGCGATGTCTGCAGGAGAGGAAGGAGCGCCCGTGCGCCTGCTGGTGACTGTCGTCGACCCCCAAGGGGACGGGCCCCGCTGCCAGGACGTTCTCCTGGAGACTGATGCGCGCACCACACTCGGCGACGTCGCCGACGACCTGCGCCGATGTATCGGCTGCACGGACGAGCACCTCGGCTTCCGGGCAGAGGGGCGGTTGCTCGAGCCGTCGCTGCTCCTCGGCGAGCCGCCTCTGCTGCGTGGAGCCGTCCTCACGCTCGCCCGACCCAGCACCCCAGGTATGCCGCTCCCCACGGAGGCGGTCGTCCGACTCGAGGTGGTCGGTGGGCCGGGGGCGGGTGGCGTGGTCCGGCTCGGGCGCGGCCTCCACGTCGTGGGGAGGAGCGGCGGCTGCGCCGTCCGGCTCGAGGACGGCACGGTCTCGCGTCACCACCTCGAACTGTCCGTCAGCTCGACCGGCGTCGCCGCGCGTGACCTCTCCCCCACGAACGGCTCGAGCATGGACGCCGTGCCCGTCGGCTGCGAGCCGAGACCATTCCTGCCGGGCAGCCGCCTGCGGGTCGGGTCGACGACGCTCACGCACCGAGTCGTGCCGATGGTGCCCGGCGCATCGACAGTGAGTGAGGGCATCCGCCATGTCCACCGGCCACCGCGGTTCATGACCCAGCCGTCCATCTCCGAGATCGAGTTCCCCCGGCGACCGGCCAAGCCGGAGCGCAACCGGCTCCCCATGATCGCTGCCCTCGTGCCGATGCTGCTCTCGGCGCTGCTGTCGGTCGTCCTGCGCTCCCCCGTCATGATGCTGTTCGCCCTGCTCACGCCGGGGATGCTTCTGGGGCAGTGGTGGAGCGATCGCAGGCAGGGCCGTGTCTCTCACCGTCGTCGGCTCATCGAGCACGCCCGTGAGTTGCAGCGGGCCGAGAGCGCGCTCCGGGTCGCCCTGGAGCGCGAGCACACCGAGCGCCATGCGGAGGCTCCGGACCTCGCGTTGGTGGCCGCGGTCGTCGGCGCCCTCGACGCCCGGCTCTGGGAACGTCGCCCGGTTGACCGGGACCACCTGGCTCTGCGTCTGGGCGTGGGCGCACGAGAACCCCGGACAAGAGTGGCAGGCGACCCGGCCGACCGTCCCGAGCTCCCCTCGCTCGACGTACCGTCGTCGTGCGCCTGACCGAGGTCGGTGTCCTCGGGCTCACGGGGCCCAGAGATCGCTGCCTCGCTATGGCCCGCGGTCTCATCACCCAGCTGTGCGCGTGGCACTCGCCCCGCGATGTGCGCCTCGTCGTCCTCACCACCGACTCGGTCGGGGGCGACGCGTGGGGGTGGACTACTCTTCTCCCCCACCTCGCGCCGCTCACCTCTACCAGCCTGGCGGCGATCGGCGACCTGGGCCACGACGGCTCGGTGCCCCGCCGCGTATCGGAGCTGGCGCATCTCCTGGCCTGCCGAAAGGAGTCCGCGGCACCTGCCGAGGCCCGGCCGGACCTCGTCGTCGTCCTCGACGGGGCCGAGCGAATACGACGGGTTCCCGGGGTCGCGGAACTGCTGAGGGACGGCCCGGGCGCCCGGATCCACTTCATCTGTCTCGACCGGGACGTGACTCGGCTGCCCGTCGAGTCGACGGCCCGAGTCGTCCTCGGTGCAGCCCAGCGAGCTGAAGCACGTCTCGACCTGTCGGATGGAACCTCCGCGACCTTCGTCCCGGATCTCCCCGGCCGAACCTGGGCCGAGGGTGTCGCGCGGGCGCTCGCCCCACTTGAGGACGCGACCCCGCTCGAGGAAGGTCCCGCCCTCCCCGACCGGATCGACTTCGTCGAGGCGCACCGGCTCGGCGGTACGTGTGGTGACCCGCTGGACGCCGGCGACATCGCGTGGTCCTGGGCCGGGACGGGTCGTCGCCCGATCGCCGTCCTCGGGGCGGGCGACGACGGCGCCGTGCTCGTCGACCTCGTCCGGGACGGTCCCCACGTGTTGGTCGGCGGCACGACGGGCGCCGGCAAGTCCGAGCTGCTTCAGACCCTGGTGGCGAGCCTGGCCGTGCACCTGCCGCCGCACGAGCTCACCTTCGTCTTGGTCGACTACAAGGGTGGATCGGCCTTCCGGGACTGCGCCGACCTGCCACACGTCCTCGGGATCGTGACCGACCTCGATGAGCACCTCACAGCACGGGCGCTCACCTCCCTCGGCGCCGAGCTGAAGCGACGTGAGCGGCTCCTCGCCAATGTAGGGGCCAAGAGCTTCGACGACTACCGGCGTGCGGTCGGTGACAGCCACGAGCCCTTGGCACGCCTCGTTCTCGTCGTCGACGAGTTCAAGGTGCTGGCGGAGGACCTGCCCGACTTCATCGGGGGGCTGGTCCGGCTCGCCGCCGTCGGACGGTCGCTCGGGGTCCATCTCGTCCTGGCGACCCAGCGCCCGGCCGGCATCATCTCCGCGGACATGAGGGCGAACATCTCCCTGCGGATCGCCCTTCGAGTCCGCGACCGGGCGGACAGCGACGATGTCATCGAGGCACCGGACGCGGCGCGCATCCCCGACCGGTTGCCGGGTCGGGCCTACCTGCGGACCGGCTCGCGCCGCCTCGTACCCGTCCAGGTGGCCCACGCCGGAGGTGTCCCCTCAGCAGCACGGAACGGTGCACGCCGCCTCCCGCCGCTCGTCCATGCGGTCCAGTGGCGCCACTGGCTCGAGCCGCTCCCCGAGTCCAGCACGGACGAGCCCCACCCCTCCGGCGACACCACACTGCGGCGCGTCGCCGCAACCTTGACGGAGGCAACCCGCCTGGCGGGCCGGAGCCGGCCTCCGTCGCCCTGGCTCCCGCCCCTGCCCGGTCTCCTGGCCGCGTCCGACGACCGGCTCCATCCCGACTCGCCGATGGACCCGGGCGTGCCCATAGGACTGGTTGACCGCCCTTCCGAGCAGCGGCAGACCGTGCTCACGTGGGATCCCGCTCGTGACGGCCACCTCGGCATCGGCGGTGGTGCGCGCAGCGGCCGGACGACATCAGTCGTGACCGTCGCGCTCCGGCTAGCCGAGCGGTTCACGCCGGCCGCGCTGCACCTGCACGCGCTTCAGGGCAATCCCGGCTCCCTCGACTGCCTGGCACCCCTGCCGCAGTGCGGGTCGATCACCGGGATCGACGACGCCCAGCGACTCCGGCGTGCGGTCCGCCGGCTCACGGAGATGCAGCCCCACCCGGAGCGGCTCACCGTCCTGCTCATCGACGGCTGGGAGACGATCACCGGCGCCCTCGAGGAGCTCGACCAGGGGGACACCTGCGAGCGACTCCTGGCACTGGTCCGCGACGGACTCTCGAGAGGGATCGTCGTCATCGTGACCGGTGGCCGCGCGGTCGCCTCCGGCCGGCTCGGCAGCCTCCTCCAGTGTCGTCTCCTGCTCGACATGCCCGACCCCATCGACCTGACCCTCGCCGGCATCAGCCCCGCCGTCGCGAGCCGGCGCCGGCCGCCTGGACGGGCGCTCGACGTCCACGACGAGGCAGAGGTCCAGTTCAGTCTGCCGGGTGACGACCGAGGAGCGGACCATGCCGCGCTGGCGCGCGACGTCGCCGATGCAGTGGAACGCCGGCACGGCCCTTCTCCGGCCAGCGACCTACCCTGGCGTTTGCTGCCGCTCCCCGAACGCGTCTCCATCGAACAGTTGCCCACGACGCCGGGGCGTCTCGTGGTCGGTGTCGGCGGCGACGACCACGTCCCGGTCGGCTTCGATCTCACGAGGGACGAGAGAAGGATGCTCGTCCTGGGACGGCCCCGAACCGGCAAGTCCACGCTGCTCCAGACGCTGATGACCCAGCTGCTCGCGGCGGGGCACGAAGTGGCCGCCATCGCCCCGCGTCGCTCGCCGCTCACCGGGCTGCCGCCCCGCTCGGGCCTTCACCTCCTCCGCCCCGATGAATGCGACCGGTTCATCGCCCTCCGCCGGCAGCACGGCGATCTCGCGATGCTCGTCGACGACTGCGACTGCCTCGACGGCACACCGATGGAGACCGCCGTGATCGAGGCGACGCGGCTCGTCGAGCACTCGGGTGGGCTGGTCGCGGCGGCTCTCGACACCCGGCGCGGCGCCACCGCGTTCCGCGGACTCGTGCCGGAGGTCGGCAGGGCGGGCACTGGGGTGATCCTCTGTCCGAGCGGCCCCACCGACGGCGACCTGCTGCACGCTCGGGTGGAGCCCCAGTCCGTGCGGGCACCCGGCCGGGGCGTCCTGGTGGCCGAGGGCATTGCCACAGCGGTCCAGGTCGCGACGCCCACTCCCCCAAGGGCGGGCTCGGAGTCGACAGCGCGTGCCCCAGCCCGGCTCTCGGGACCGAGACCTCGGGCCTGATGAGCCCAGCGCCGGCCGGTCAACCGCAGTAAACCGCCAACCGCATGAGCGCAGCCTGCGGGTCAACCGCGGGCCGGGGCCAACCAAAACCCCCTGCCGGTCAACCGCGGCCGGCCGCCCCGACCGGTAGATGGCCACGGGGCGCCATCCGGGGACCCCGCCGGGGCCGGTGGTGGCCTACGAGCTCGAGCAGCTGCTGTACGCGGAACCGGTGGCCCCGGTAGGGCTCGAGCAGCTCGGCGAGCGCCTCGTCATGGACGGGCCGCCCGAGCAGCGCCCAGCCGATGTCCTTGGCCACATGGAAGTCCCCGAAGCTCACGGCGTCCGCGTCCCCGAGGGCGCGCTGGGCCGCCTCCGCGGCCGTCCACACCCCGACTCCCGGCACCGTCACCAGCCGCCGCCGTGCCTCGAGAGGTGGCAGGTCGACCACCTCCTCCAGGCGCCCAGCAACCTTCGCGGCGCCCACGACCGCCCGGGACCGCGCCGGGTCGACCGAGGCGCGAAGGAACTCCCAGGACGGGATGGTGGCCCAGCCCCGGCCCGTCGGCGGTGCGAAGAGGCGGTCACCGAAGGGGCCCGGAGCCGGTTCGCCGAAGCGCCGGACGAGCCGCCGGTAGCCGGCGAACGCCTCGTGCCCGGTGACCTTCTGTTCGATGATCGCCGGCACGAGCGCGTCGAGCACGAGCCGCGAGCGGGGCACGCGCCAGTGCGCGAACCGCCGCCACGCATCCCGGACCGGCGGATGGCAGGGGCGGAAACCGCTCGGGTCGTCCGCCGCACCGAGCAGGTCGGGCACCGAGTCGAGCAGCCACCCGGCGCCGGGCCCCCACGCGCGCGCCTCGACCACGGACTCCGGCGAGCGGCATACGAGATGGATCGTGCCGGCACCGTCCGGCGTCTGCGCTGCCCTGGCGAAGCCGGCCGCTCCTCCGCTCCACGACGTCGGGTCGCCGGATCCTCGACGGAACGGCATCAGCTGCGCCTGCAGGTTGATGGGCCGATCGGCGCGCCACACGCGGACCCGGCCAGCTGTCATGGGGCCAGTCTCCCCCGTCGTCGCCTGTGCCGTGGAATGGGGCCACCGTGGGCCTTGTTGCCCCTGTCATGAATCCCGCTAACTACGTCCCCAGCCCGCGCTCCTTCGTCAGGGAGCAGGTCGACCAGGTCGAGCAAGCCGGGACGACCGACGGTGTGCTCATGCAGGGCCGGCCGATCGTGGTCGTCTCCATGCAGGGCGCCCGTTCCGGCGCTCTGCGCAAGGTTCCCCTCATGCGGGTCGAGCATGCGGGCCGATACGCGCTGGTGGGAAGCCAGGGCGGGAGCCCCAAGCACCCGCTCTGGGTGCACAACCTCCGGGCCCACCCCGAGGTGACGCTCCAGGACGGCGACATGTCGATGCGCTATCACGTCCGCGAGGTGAGCGGCACCGAACGGGACGAGTGGTGGACGCGATCAGTGGACGCGTTCCCTCCCTACGCGAGCTACCAGGAGAAGACCGACCGGCTGATCCCCGTCTTCGTCCTCGAGGAGATCTGACCCCTCACGCCCGCGGCGCGAGCCCTTCCGCTCGTCGGTCGACGAGCAGGTGGTGGCGCCGGGCGTAGAGCCACCCGAACAGCGCGCACGCGACATCGACGATCGTCACGATGAACCGCGAGACGATGGCCACCGTCCCGGCTGCCGACAACGGGATCGCGGTCGCGAGGATCAGCGTGAGCAGGCCCTCGCGGGCTCCGAGCCCGGCCGGCAGGATCACGGTCAGCATGCCGAGCGAGACGGAGAGGGCATACCCGGTCATGGTCGCCACGCCCAGGTGCGGGTGGACGTCGGGACCTGCCACCGCGCGCGCGAGGAGCAGGGTGTGCAGGCCGAAGGTGGCCCAGACGAGGCCGAAGAGCAGAACGGCGCTCAGCACCGCCCGCCCGGAGAGGTCGTGCTCCAGCGGTTCCCGGCGCAGCAGCCGCAGCGCCGCCCCGATCAGACGGTTGAGGATCCGCGGTACGAGGAGGACGACGACCACCGGCAGGGCGAACAGGGTCCACCAGTCGAAGCCGTCCGCCTGACGGCGGATGAGGTATGACGCGGCCGGCAGCCCTACGGCGACTCCGGTCAGCAGCGAGAAGCCGAGGGCGAGCAGGGCCGCGACGGCCGTGCGGCGCCTCGGCACCCTCAGGCTGCTCGCGATGTCGGCCTGCACGAGAACCGACCAGAGCGACCCGGGAAGGTACTTGCCGAGCATGCCCACGAAGTAGACGCCGCTCGCCGGGGCGAGATGCAGCGGCGAGCCGAGGTCGGCGAGCAGGACCCTCCAGCCCAGCATCGTCAGCCACGTGCCGACGAGCGCCGCGAGGGTCGAGAGGAGGAAGGTGCCTGCCGAGATCTGGCCGAGGTGGACCGACACGTCCGCCCAGTTCGTCACCACCGCGTACACGACCGCGCCGAGCGTGAGGACCGCGACCGCGACACGTATCGCGGTGACGATCGGCCCTCGGGTCATGAGGCCGAGCCCTCACCGATGTCGCATCCGCGCCCGCTCGTCATGATCCCCGACTCTAGTGCCGATCCGGCCTTTGCCCTGCCTGTCACGGCCTGCACGCACGGTCCGCTTGCCTGGTCGCTCTAGGCTTACCCCTGATGAACATGGACGACGTGTGGCTCGTGGTGCCGCTCTACAACGAGGCCGAGGTGATCGGCGACGTGGTGAGCGCGGCTGTCACGACCTTCCCCAACATCGTGTGCGTCGACGATGGGTCGCGCGACGAGTCGGCCGGCCGCGCCGAGGCAGCGGGGGCGGTCGTCGTGCGACACCCGGTAAACCTTGGCCAGGGCGCCGCACTCCAGACCGGCTTCGAGTATGCGCTGCAGGACCCCTCGATGCGCTATGTCGTCACCTTCGATGCGGACGGTCAGCACCAGGTGAGCGACGTCGAGGCGATGCTCGGACGGATCCGTCAGGGCGATGTGGACGTCGTGTTCGGCTCGCGCTTCCTCGACGACCGGAACGAGGCCGGCGCGCTCAAGCGCATCGTGCTCCGGGCCGCCGTTGCGTGGACGAACCTGACGACGAGCACCGAGCTCACCGACGCCCACAACGGCCTGCGAGCCCTCAGCCGCCCGGTCGTCGAACGCATCAACATCACCCAGAACCGGATGGCCCACGCCTCTGAGATCGTCGCCCAGATCGGGTCGATGAACCTCGCCGGCCGGACCGTCCGCTACGCAGAGGAGCCGGTCCACATCCTCTACACCGATTACTCCAAGTCCAAGGGCCAGTCGCTCTGGAACGCGGTCAACATCCTGGCGGAGCTGATCTGGCGATGAGACAGTTCGGCATCCAGGTCGTCCTCATCGTCCTGACGCTCGCCATCGCCTGGCGCCTGCTCATCTCCTACGGGCAGAGGGCACAGGCCCTGCGGCGCCTCGGTCTCGTCGTCCTCGCCGCGCTCGCCGTCTATTCGATCATCGACCCCAGCCAGACCTGGACCAGGCTGGCCCGGTTCCTCGGCGTCGGGCGCGGTGCGGACCTCATTCTCTACGCCCTCGTCGTCGCCTTCTTCGGTTTCGTCGTGACGACCTTCAAGCGCTTCCGTGCCATGGAGATCCGATACACCCGGCTCGCCCGCCGCATGGCTCTCGACGAGGCTCCGCTCCCCGCGAGCCGGCCCCGTCGTGGGCGTGGCGGTCCCGACGGCGTGGATGTGCCCGATACTCTCGACCGGCCGAGTCCCCCTCCAGTGACCGACCCGGAGACCCTTTGATGCCGAGCGACCCGCACCGCCCTGAGCAGGACGCCTGGGAGGACGACGCGTATGTCGTCGACACCCGGCGATCGCGGCAGCGCCAGCCGGGCGGCGCCTCACGGGCCGGGGAGGTGCGGGACGAGAGGTCGACGAGCAACGCCGACGACGACACCTACGTCGTCGACACGCGGCGGCAACGTCCTCGTGCGGAGCGACGGCTCGCCGGCGACGGCGGGCCCGGTGAGGGCCATACCCCTCCCCCTGGGCCGCCCAGGCGCAGGCGCGTGCGCAAGGGCCGCGCCATCCTGCTCGTCGCGGTGCTCCTCATCCTCGCCTGGCTCGCGTTCATGGTCTGGGTGCCCTTCAACGCGTGGAACAACGTCGCCCGCGTCGACAACATCCCGGGCGGCTCGCGGCCGACGGACACGACCGGCTACAACTACCTGTTGGTCGGCTCGGACAGCCGCGAGGGGCTGACGAAGGCACAGCGCAAGGAGTACGCGACCGGCAACGCCGAGGGCAAGCGCACCGACACGATCATGCTTGTGCACGTCTCCGAGAGCGGGGGCAAGCCGGTCCTGGTCTCGATCCCTCGCGACTCCTACGTGCCGATCCCCGGCTACGGCAGCAACAAGATCAACGCCGCCTTCTCGTTCGGCGGCGCGAAGCTGCTGACCCAGACCGTCGAGCAGGTGACGGGCATCCATGTGGACGGCTACCTCGAGATCGGGCTCGGTGGGTTCGCCAACATGGTCGACGCCCTCGACGGCGTCAACATCTGCGTCCCGCGCAACATGAAGGACAAGAAGGCGGGCATCGACCTCAAGAAGGGCTGCCAGGTCCTCGGCGGCAAGGACGCGCTCGGCTACGTGCGGAGCCGCTACGAGGACCCGCTCGGTGACATCGGCCGGGCGAACCGGCAGCGCCAGTTCCTGGCGGCCGTGATGAAGAAGGCGGCGACACCGGCTACCGTCCTCATCCCCTGGCGTTACAAGGGATTCGCGGATGGCGTTGCCTCTGGAATCAACGTGGGCGAGGGCACAGGCATGATGGACGCGGTCCGCATCCTGCAGGCGATGCGCAGCGTCAGCAACGACGAGGGGCTCTCCCTCACTGTCCCGATCGAGACCATGTCGCTGCCCACCCGCAACGCGGGTGTGGCCGTCAAGTGGAACACCGATCAGGCCAAGGCGCTCTTCCGGGCACTCAAGGACGACCAGCCGCTCACGACGCCGCCCGCGGGGACCAACATCCACCAGTGACCGCCGACGGCCGTAGGCTCGGGCCGTGCTCACCCCCCTCGAGATCTTGGACCGGATGGTGGCGGCCGACCCGGGGCGGCCCCGGCTGACCTGGTACGACGACGAGCCCGGACCGACGCACGGCGAACGCATCGAGCTGTCTGCCCGGGTCCTAGCGAACTGGGTCGCCAAGGCCGGCAACCTCCTGCAGGACGACGTCGCCGCCGAGCCCGGGACCACCGTCGGCCTCGACCTGCCCGCTCACTGGCGATCGCTGTACTGGGCCATGGCGACGTGGGCAGTCGGGGCGACGGTCGTGACCGGCGAGGAGGCCCGCGAGGCGGACGTGCTCGTCACGGACGACCCGGAGAGGGCGGCGTCACACGGCGGCGACGTAGTGCTCGTCGCCCTGGCCGCGCTGGCTCGGTCCCACCCGGGTGCCGGCCTCGCGCCCGGGGCGGTGGACGAGGCGCGGGAGCTGTCGACCCACGGCGACGTCTTCGCACCGCTCGCCGCTCCGGAGGCAGGTGACCTGGCACTGGTCGGCGACGGGCTCTCGACCACGTATGGCAACCTCGTCGCCCCGGAGCGCGCCTGGGGCGAGCGTCCCCGCGTGGCCGTCGCCGGTGCCCTACCGGAGGTGCTCCCGGCGGTGCTGGCGGCGTGGACCGCCGACGGTTCGGTCGTCCTGTCACGCGGGACGCCTCCTGATGCCGCCGCGCGGGCCGCCGCCGAAGGCGTGACCGCGGACCACCGACCGTAGAACTGACCCAGTCGGCCGTGCGGTCGGATCACTCCCCGGTCAGGGCCGGAACCCGGGCAGCGTCTGGGCGAGCCAGGCCAGCGCCTTGCCGCTGTACGGCTCGAACACGGCGGGACGGTGCCCGCCCTCGGGGACGATGACCGAGGTGATCGACAGCGGTGGTTTCGCTGCGAGGAGGAACCGCGAGGTTGTCGGGTAGGCCAGGTGGTCCTGCCGCGAGGCGAACACCCACAGCGCGACCGGCGGGGGCGCGCTGGCCGCGAGTCGGGTGAGGTCGTACGGCCCCAGCTGGGTCGCGGTGAGGGGCTTGTAGTGGACCCCGAAGTCGGGTTTGAAGTAGCCCTCCATGACGATGCCAGCCCCGAAGACGTCGGGATGGCGCATGGTCAGCATCGCGGAGCACCAGCCGCCGTAGGAGAGACCCATGGTCGCCCATGAGGTGCGGCCGGTCTGGACCCGCAGGTGCTGGACCGCCCACTGCGGCACCACCCGGCTGAGCCAGGTCTCGGCCTGGGGGTAACCGGGGGGCCCATTGACGCACTCCGTGTCGACGTTGGCCGGCAGGTCGATCAGGGGGATCACGAAGATCGTGGGGGCGAGACGGTGCTCGGCGGTCAGCTGGTCCGCGACAGCCAGGAAGTTCCCGTTGACCCAGCTCTGCGGTTCCCCGGGATAGCCGTGCAGGCCGACGACGACCGGATAGCGCTTCGACGCGTTGGGCTGGTAGCCGAGCGGAAGGTAGACCAGCACCTGCCCGACCCTCCCGGATGTCGGGTCCTGCACCTGGTAGGACTGCAGCCGCGCTCCGGGTTGGGGTAGGGCGTACTGCCCGCTTGCCCCGGGTCCCACTGCCTGGAGCCCCGGTCCTCGCGTCCGGGCGCGCAGTGCCTGCTGGATCGAGCCGCCGTGGTGGGTCTGCACCTCCGGGGCCGTGGACCCGAACAGGTCCGCCCAGGTTGCATAGAAGACGTACTGGTCGTTGAGCACCGTGAAGGAGAGCAGGACGACGAGGGCGTTGAGCAGCAGCACCTGGACCGTGCGGGTGACGAGACGCAGCGGCCGGTGCCGCGGACGTGGACGACCCAGGACGACGAAGACGAACATCGCCAGCGCGATGACCGCGATGATGACGACCACGCCGGGATCAGTGAGCTCCATGGGGACCTCTTTTAAAGGGACCGCTGACGCTACCCAGCGTCCTGCTTCCGGCTGTGACCGTGCTGGAGCTTTTCAGTGGGCCGCCTGTGCGCCCCCTGAGTGTGTGAGCGCCGTGCGAGAGGTCAGGCCGAGAGCCGGTCGAAGAGGGACCACGTCCGCGAGGCGACCACCCCCGTGCTCGCAAGGCCTCCCCGCGCCTGGGCCGCCTTCACGGCGTCGCGGGTGGCAGCGTCATACGTGCCGGTGACCGGCACCCCGAGCACGCGCTGGACCTCTGCCACCGCTGGACCGGTGTCCCCCGGACGGAGGACGGTGGCGCGGTTCGCGGCGAAGGGGAAGTCGCGCTGCTCGAGCACGTCCCAGACCTCAGGGGTCACGACGCCCGTCGCCGCCATCACCTCGGCGACCTGGAGCGCCGTCACCGCCCGCTGGGTCATGGTCCCGAAGACCCCGTCGACGGCGAGGCCCCCGAGCGCGCGCTGGAGGAACCGCACCGCCGCCCCGCGGGCTCCCAGGGCGAGCACGACGTCCTTGTATGGCGTGTACGCCGTCGTCGTCGAGACGGTCGCGACGGCCGGGGTCATGGTCGGGGTCCGGAGGACCGCGAACGCCCGGGAGGCCGGCACGTCCGGCACCTCGGGCTCCATGTAGGCGACGGCCGCGGCCGTGCTCCAGCCCTTCGTGAAGAGGGCCTGCTGGGTCTGTGCATCTGCGACGCCGGTGATCTTGAGCCCGACGAACTTCTGGTACTGCTTCACCCTGGCCTCCGTCATGGTGCCGAACCACGCCGTTGTCGGCAGCGCACCCAGCGCTGCCTGCAGCTTCCGCACGGACTCGGATGTCATGCCGTAGCGGAGCGTGGGGTAGCTCTGCGCCGCCCCCTTGGTCGCCCAGCCGGCCCCGAAGAGCCGCCGTTGGGTGGCGGCGTCTGCGACGCCCGTGACGGGCAGGCCGGCGAACTTCTGGAACGCCTTGACCCGGGCGGTCGTCATCGGGCCGTACCAGGCCGTCGTGGGGAGATTTCCGAGTGCCGCCTGCAGTCGGCGGACCGACTCCGAGGTCATGCCGTACTTCAACGTCGAGTACGTCGTCTCCGGCGCCGGCGTCCGAGTGGCTGTCGGCTTCGGAGCCGCGGGCGGCTCGACAGCCATCGACTTGGGAGCCGCGGGCGGCGGAACGGCCATCGACTTCGGAGCCGCGGGCGGCGGAACGGCCATCGACTTCGGAGCCGCGAGCTGGGGGGCTGCCGCCGCCTTCGGGGCGACCGGCTGGGCTGACTGCGGGCTCGGCGTGTGCGGCCGAGGCAGGCGCGCGGCCGCGCTCCAGCCGTAGGAGAAGAGCCGCTCCTGGGTCCGCACGTCGGCGGTTCCGGTGACGGGCACGCCGATGAAGGTCTGGTAGGCCTTGACCCGGGCCGTCGTCTGGGGCCCGTACCACCCCGTGACCGGCAGGCCGCCGAGCGCCGTCTGCAGCCGGCTGACCGCGTCGGAGGTTGTGTCGTAGCTCAGCGTGAGGTATGGGGCCGTGGGAGCGGGGAGCGTCACCGTCCCCGAGGGCGTGGCCGGGGGGAGAGAGGTCAGGTATGAGGTCGTCGCGACGCCCGTCCACCACGACGTGCGCTTGGCCGCCCCGTCGTAGGTGAAGCTGAAGTGGATGTGGTCAGTGTGCGGAGAGGCGCCGGAGTACGGTCCCCAACCGTATGGCGCGTCCGCCCGGCCGGTGTCGTACGAACGCCAGATCTTCTTGTTGTGGATGATGTACATGATCCCGAAGCGCCGCGCCATGCCGCCGGGACGGCCTTGGGCGTCAGGCCCGGTCAGCCAGTTCAGGACCGACTGGGCAACGGCCTCCTGCTGCACGTTGTTGACGTTGAGCATCCAGTCCCACGCTCGGCCGTCGTAGTGCTCCGAGACGTCGCTGCCGCAGGTGCGCTCGATGAGTCCGGTGTTGCCCATCCCGTAGTGCGAGGTCATCAGCTGGGCGAACGCGAGGACGCCCGTACGGGCCACGGGGTCGCAGAGGGTCTGGCCCTGGTACGGCACCGCGACGTCGAGGGCCGAGGGCAGCTGCTTCGTCGGCGGGGATGGCGGCGTGTAGGCGTCCGCTCGGGCGGCAGTGAGGGGGATGCCGAGCGTCGGAATGACGAGCACCGCCCCGAGTCGTCGCCGTCGCGTCACCATGTCCCCTGCTTTCCCCAAACGTGATCGTCCGCCTCATTTATGCACTCTTGTCACAGAATTAACAAGTCCGTCCCGATAACTACAAACTTGTAATTCTCGGGCCACTCAAAATGACACTGATGTCGTTTCCTGCCTTTGTGTGTGCCGCCCGCCTGGCGTCGGCCGGGAAGGGCACCTCACGAGGGGCGACCTTCCCCGCTCTGGACGGTGCGGTCGGGCATACCACTGACACGACGAAGGCCAGGCGGCGCATACGTGTCCGTGTGCCACTGATCCGGCGGCCTTGTGGGGCGGGGCCACCCCCGCGGCGCCACCGACGAGCGGTAGTGTCCGGCCCATGGACAAAGTCGTCACCACTGCCCAGGAGGCCATCGAGGGCATCGCCAGCGGCGCGTCGATGGCGGTCGGCGGGTTCGGCCTCTGCGGGATCCCGAGCGTGCTGATCCAGGCCATTCACGACGCCGGCGTCGACCAGCTCGAGGCGATCTCGAACAACTGCGGCGTCGATGACTGGGGCCTCGGGATCCTGCTCAAGGACAAGCGGATCCGGCGCATGGTCGCCAGCTACGTCGGGGAGAACAAGGAGTTCGAGCGGCAGTACCTGCACGGAGAGCTCGAGGTCGAGCTCACGCCCCAGGG
>NZ_JBQCCV010000021.1:0-11910 GCF_051961875.1 Intrasporangium sp.
CTCGTTCTCGTGGTGCGGGAAGCGCAGGTCGATGCCGCCGCCGTGGATGTCGAACTCGTCGCCGAGGTAACGGCGGGCCATCGCGGAGCACTCGAGGTGCCAGCCCGGGCGGCCCGCCCCGAAGGGCGTGGGCCACGAGGCGCTTTCGGGCTCCTCGGGCTTGCGGCCCTTCCACAGCGCGAAGTCCCGCGGGTCGCGCTTGCCGCGCGGGTCGGCGTCGTCGGCGCTCGCCATGTCGTCGAGGCTCTGGTGCGACAGCGAGCCGTAGTCCGGCCACGATCGGACGTCGAAGTAGACGTCACCCGAGCCGTCCGGGGCCGCGTAGGCGTGGCCCTTCTCGACGAGGGTCTCCATGAGGGTCACCATGTCGGTGATGTGCCCGGTCGCGCGCGGCTCGTAGGTCGCGGGCAGCACCCCGAGCGCCTCGAGGGCCTGGGTCGTGAGCCGTTCGTTGCGGTAGGTGAGGGCCCACCACTCCTCGCCGGCCTCGGCCGCCTTGCGCAGGACCTTGTCGTCGATGTCGGTGACGTTGCGCAAGAGGGTCACCTGGTAGCCGTGCCCGTTCTCGAGCCAGCGCCGCAGCACGTCGAACGCGACGGCGAAGCGGATGTGCCCGATGTGCGGCGCGCCCTGGGTCGTGAGCCCACAGATGTACATGCCGACCTTGCCCTCTTCGCGCGGCGTGAACACGCGCAGCTCGCGGTCGGCGGTGTCGAACAGTTGGAGACTCACCCGCGTGAGTCTAGTGGCGCGCGGGAGCCCGCCCGTCCTCGCGACGTGGCTGGGCGGCATACCCGTGAGGTATGCCGCCCAGCTGGCTCCCGCTCGTAGGTGCCCGAGGCGGTCAGTGGCCTGCCTTCTGACCCCTGAGCGCCTCTCGCTCCGCTCCTCGCTCGTTCCTCGCTGCGATGCTCACTGGGGGCTCAGTGGCCTCTTGCGATCCACTCGTCGAGTGACGGCGACTCGGCACCGATCGTCGTCGAGTCGCCGTGCCCGGTGTGGACGACCGTCTCGGGCGGGAGGGGGAAGAGCTTCGTCGTGATAGAGTCGATGATCGTGCCGAAATGGGAGTACGACCGGCCGGTCGCGCCCGGGCCGCCCTGGAAGAGCGTGTCGCCCGTGAAGACGACCCCCAACGCCGGCGCGTAGAAGCAGCAGGCGCCCGGGGCGTGGCCCGGCGTGTGGAGCACCTGCAGGGTCACGTCGCCGACCTCGACGGTGTCCCCCTCGTGCAGGTCGCGGGTCGGCTGCAGGTCCGGGTGCGACTGGTCCCAGAGGACCTTGTCGTCGGGGTGCAGCGCGACCACGGCCTCCGGGTGCGCCTGGAGGAGCTCCGGCACGACCGTGACGTGGTCGTCGTGGGCGTGGGTGAGCAGGATCGCGAGGAGCCGCCGGTCGCCGACCGCCGCCAGGATGGGCCCGACCTCGTGCGGTGCGTCGATGACGACGCATTCCTCGTCGTTGCCGACGACCCACACGTTGTTGTCGACGTCCCACGTGCCGCCGTCGAGGCTGAAGGTGCCGCTCGTGACGGTGTGGTCGACCCGGACGCCCTGCGGTGAGACGCTGCCGACCCGCTCGATGCGGGCGTCGTCCGCGCTCACAGCTCCACCACCGAGCGGAGGACCTCGCCGCGGCCCATCTTGTCGAACGCAGCCTCGATGTCGCCGAGCCCGATCCGCTCCGAGACGAAGGCGTCGAGGTCGAAGCGACCCTGCTTGTAGAGGTCGACGTGCATCGGGAAGTCGCGGCTGGGGAGGCAGTCGCCGTACCAGCTGGACTTGAGGGCACCGCCGCGGCCGAAGATCTCGATCATCGGCAGGGTCACCTGCTTGTCGGGCGTGGGGACGCCGACAAGCACGACCCGCCCGGCCAGATCCCTTGCGTAGAAGGCCTGCTCGTAGGTCTCGGGGCGGCCGACGGCCTCGACGACGACGTCCGCGCCGTGCCCGCCGGTCAGCCCGCGGATCGCCTCGACGGGGTCGGTCTTGCTCGAGTTGACGGTGTGCGTCGCGCCGAAGTGCTTCGCCTGCTCGAGCTTCGCCTCGTCGATGTCGACCGCGATGATCGTCGTCGCGCCGGCGATGGCGGCACCGGCGATGGCTGCGTCGCCGACACCGCCACACCCGATGACGGCGACAGACTCGCCGCGCTTGACCTCGCCGGTGTTGACCGCAGCGCCGAAGCCGGCCATGACCCCGCAGCCGAGGAGCCCGACCGCCGCCGGGTCTGCCTCGTCGACCTTGGTGCACTGTCCCGCGGCGACGAGGGTCTTCTCGATGAAGGCGCCGATCCCGAGCGCGGGGCTCAGCTCGGTGCCGTCGGTCAGGGTCATCTTCTGCTTGGCGTTGTGGGTCGCGAAGCAGTACTGCGGCTGGCCCTTCGCACACGCGCGGCACTGGCCGCAGACCGCGCGCCAGTTGAGGATGACGAAGTCGCCCGGCTTGACGTCGGTGACGTCCGACCCGACCGACTCGACGATGCCGGCCGCCTCGTGGCCGAGCAGGAAGGGGAATTCGTCGTTGATCCCGCCCTCCTTGTAGTGCAGGTCCGTGTGGCACACCCCGCACGCCTGGATCTTCACGACGGCCTCGCCGGGCCCGGGGTCGGGCACGACGATGTCGACGACCTCGACGTCGGCCCCCTTGCTCCGGCTGATGACTCCCTTGACGGTCTGCGACATGACCCATCCTCCTTCGGTACGTGCGGTGGTCCCACCCAAGCCGCGGACGCGTGCCGACGCAAGGTGCCGGTATGCCGCTGACTGGCGTTTCCGCTGGTCAGCGGCGCGCCGCTGCGGTTTCCCCGGAGGAAAGTACGAGCGGCCACGCACGTAGGATCGGGGCGTGCCCAAGCCCCTCTTCGACGAGCTCGTCCACGAGCCGAGCCGCCTGCAGATCTGTGGACTGCTCGCACCCGTCGTGGAGGCGAGGTTCGCGACCGTCCGCGAGGAGACCGGCCTGACCGACTCGGCGCTCTCGAAGCACCTCAAGGCGCTCGAGGCCGCCGGCTACCTCGAGGTCCGCAAGGAGCGGGCGGGTGCCCGGACCGCGACGATCGTCGGCCTGACCGAGGACGGGCGGCACGCGTTCTGTGGGCACATGGCGGCGCTGCAGAGGCTGGCCGGTGTCGCTTCGCTCCGTGACCGACGGCCCTCCTCGCGGCGCCGGGTCCTCATTGAGCGGAGCGTTCGGGGTCACTCCTGAGGATGCAGAACTCGTTGCCCTCGGGATCGGCCACGATGTACCACCCGGTGCCGGGGCCGTAGATGCCACGGTGGTCGGCCACGAGGGTCGCGCCCAGGCCGACGAGCCGCTGGTATTCCTCCTCCTGGGTCGCATCGGTGGGACGCAGGTCGAAGTGGATCCGGTTCTTGCCGACCTTCGCTTCGGGAACCTCGATGAACAGGACGTGGTGGCCGGCCGGGCCCGAGCGGATCATGCACTCCTCGTGGCCGGGCTCGTTGGGGTCGTCGGGGATGTCCTCATAACCGAGCACCTGCTTCCACCACTCGGACAGCTCGTAGGCGTTACGGCAGTCGACCGACGTGTGTGAGATGCGCGAGGTCATGGTCCTCACCCTGCAGGGTCGATCCGACAGTGTCGACCTGGTTTCCGCGGCAGCGGTTCACAGGGGGCGCGGGACGACGAGGGCGGTCGCGATGGCGGCGATGCCCTCGCCCCGGCCTGTGAGGCCGAGCCCGTCGGTGGTCGTGCCGCTGACCGAGACGGGCGCCGCGGCTGCCTCCGCGAGGGTGGCCTGCGCCTCCTCACGTCGGGTGCCGACCTTGGGCCGGTTCCCGATCACCTGTATTGCGATGCTGCCGATCTCATAGCCGGCGTCGCGCACGAGGCGGGCTGCGGCCGCGAGAAGCACGGCGCCCGAGGCACCTGCAAGCTCGGGTCGGTCGGTGCCGAAGTGGGCGCCCAGGTCCCCGATCCCAGCGGCGGAGAAGAGCGCGTCACATGCCGCGTGGGCTGCGACGTCGGCGTCGGAGTGGCCATCGAGGCCGCGCTCCCCCGGCCACAGCAGCCCGGCGATCCACAGCTCGCGGTCCGAGCCCTCGGGCGCGAAGGCGTGGACGTCGACACCGACGCCGACCCGGGGTAGGGGGTTCACGCGGTTTTCCAGTCGATCGGGCCGCGGTGCACCTTGTGCGAGGCCGCCTGGGCCACCGGCTTGATGACCATCGTGTCGATGTTGACATGCTGCGGCAGGCCGACCGCGAACCCGACGCACTCGGCGACGTCGTCGGCGGTCAGGGGATGGTCGACTCCCTCGTAGACCTTGTCGGCGGCAGCCTGGTCGCGGTGGAGCCGGGTCAGGGAGAACTCCTCGGTGTGGACCATCCCGGGGCGGATGTCGATGACACGGATGTTCTCGCCGTTCAGCTCGAGGCGCAGTGTCTCGCTGATGACCGAGGTGCCGTGCTTCGCGGAGGTGTACCCGCCGCCGCCCTCATAGACCGACTGGCCGGCCACGGACGAGACGTCCACGATCGTCGCTCGCGCCGACCGGCGCAGCAGCGGCAGCGCAGCCTGGGTCACCTGCATCGTGCCGAGCACGTTGGAGGCGAACATCTGCTGCCATTCCGCCGGGTCCCCGTCCTCGATCCGGCTCGTGCCGAGCGCCCCGCCGGCGTTGTTGACGAGGACATCGAGCCGGTCGAGCGAACCGATGCCCGCCCGGACGCTGTCGGGGTCGGCGACGTCCATCACGACGACGCGGGCCTGCGCGCCGACCTCGTCGACCGTCCGCTCCAGCGGCTCTCGCCTGCGCCCGGCGACGACGACGTCGAAGCCATCGGCCGCAAGCCGCTTGGCGACGGCGGCACCGATGCCGGTGCCGCCTCCGGTCACGAGGGCAACGAGGTTGTCGGTCACCCTGCGAGGATACGGGCCGCCCGGTCGAGGTCCTCGCGGGTCGTGACCTTCAGGGCCCGCTCGTCACCCTCGACGACGAGCACGGCCTCACCGAGCCGCTCGACG
Organism: Intrasporangium sp.; assembly: GCF_051961875.1. Classification (GTDB taxonomy): domain Bacteria; phylum Actinomycetota; class Actinomycetes; order Actinomycetales; family Dermatophilaceae; genus Intrasporangium_A. The sequence goes on from NZ_JBQCCV010000021.1 coordinate 4,989, forward strand.
AGCGCGGCATCGTCGGTGGCATCGCTCGTGACGGCGTGCGCCCGCTCGAGCACCTCCCGGGAGAACCCCTGGGGCGTCTGTACCGCGCGCAGCCGCGAGCGGTCGGGTGTCGCGACGACCCGGCCGCACCCGTCGACCTGCTTGATGGTGTCGACGACGGCGATGCCGGGCACGGCGGCGGCCGCGCCGCCGCGCACCGCCTCGACCACCCGGGCGAAGACTCCGGGAGGGGTCAGGCACCGCGCGGCGTCGTGGACGAGGACGACCCGCACCGCCTCCGAGAGCGCGGCCAGCCCCGCCGCGACGGAGTCGCCCCGCTCGGTCCCGCCGGGCACGACGGTCAGGCGCGACGAGGAGCCCGCTGCGCGGCATACCTCCTCGGCGGCACCCAGCCACGCTGGCGGGGCCACGACGACGACCTCACCCAGGTCCGGACACGACAGCGCCCCCCGCAGGGCGTGCCCCAGGATGGGCACACCCGCGAGGGGCACGAAAGCCTTCGGGGCGTCAGCCCCAAGTCGAGTCCCGGACCCGGCGGCGACGATGACGAGACCGACGTCCGCCGACGCCATCAGGACGCGAGCACCTCGTCGAGGATCGACTCGGCCTTGTCCTCGTCGGTCTTCTCCGCGAGCGCGAGCTCGGAGACGAGGATCTGGCGTGCCTTGGCGAGCATGCGCTTCTCACCAGCGGACAGGCCACGGTCCTGGTCGCGACGCCACAGGTCACGCACGACCTCGGCCACCTTGATGACGTCGCCGGAGGCGAGCTTCTCGAGGTTGGCCTTGTAGCGACGGGACCAGTTGGTGGGCTCCTCGGTGTGCGGGGCCCGGAGAACCTCGAAGACCCGGTCAAGGCCCTCTTGGCCGACCACGTCGCGGACGCCGACGAGGTCGCAGTTCTCGGCAGGTACTTCGATCGTCAGATCGCCTTGGGCGACCTTGAGCTTGAGGTAGAGCTTGTCCTCTCCCTTGATCGTGCGGGTGTTGATTTCCTCGATCAGTGCGGCCCCATGGTGGGGGTACACGACCGTCTCGCCGACCTTGAACGCCATGTGCTGTTTTCCCCTTTCGCGACCTCAAGATTATCACGAAGCCGTTCACATCGCGATCTCAGGAACCGACATATCCGCAGGTCAGAGGCATGCTCGTCGGACGGGCGCCCGACTCCGATGCCTTGACAGAGGCGGGCCTTCCATGCTTCACGCGGGCACCCGCGCGTTCCTTCGTCCCTGCTTCCGCCCCCGCTCCGGGGCGGCCTGTGCCACCGTGCCGCGCCCGGCGGTCCCGTTGCGGACCCGCCCGAGTGCCACGTCGGCCTCCGTCGCCGATCCGCCCGCCGGTAGGCTTGCGCGCGTGAAGCGTCGACTCCTGCCCCAGACCCCCGTGCGCCGCACCCTGACGGCCCTCGCGGCGGCCGCCGTCGTCACCGTCGGAACGGCCGGCTGCCAGGTGTTTTCCCCCACGGCGACGGACTACCCGTACGCGCCGGCCGACGGCATCCAGGCCAACGTGGGCGACGTCGCCATCCGCGACCTCGTGCTCGTCGTGAGCGGCTCGGGTGACGCGGTGGTCTCCGGTGGCCTCGTCAATGAGGGCAGCCAGCCGGTCACCGTCCAGTTCGCGCCCCAGCAGCAGGGCGGCAGCGCCGGCTCCGGCAGCGAGGTGCGCCTGCAGCCCTACGAGCAGGTCGACCTCTCCAAGCAGGGCCTCCAGCTGAGCGGCATCACCGCCAAGGCGGGTGCGCTCCTTCCCGTCTCGGTGACGAGCAACGCCGCCGGCACCACGCTGCTCAACGTGCCGGTCGTGGACAGCGCGGGCTACTACTCGACGGTCACGCCGGCGCCCGCGCCGAGCAGCTGACGCTTCCGCAGTCGCGCCGAGAGGGTCCCTCCGCCGAGGGACCCTCTCGCACATCACGGGTATGCCGGTCAACGCGATCCGGAGGGCACCCTCCGCAGCGCGTGGGCTCGCTTTCCGCGGATCCGGTCAGCCCTCGAGCTTGTAGCCGAGCCCCCGCACCGTGACGATGTGGACCGGGTTGCTCGGGTCCTGCTCGACCTTCGAACGCAGCCGCTTGACGTGGACGTCGAGGGTCTTGGTGTCACCGACGTAGTCGCTGCCCCAGACCCGGTCGATGAGCTGCATCCGCGTCAGCACCCGGCCCGAGTTGCGCAGCAGCATCTCGAGCAGCTCGAACTCCTTGAGCGGCAGGGCCACCGGCTCCCCGCGGACCGTCACGGTGTGCCGCTCCACGTCCATCCGGACAGGGCCGGCCTCCATGGTGGAGGGCAGCAGCTCCTCCGGCTCGGCCAGGCGCCGCAGCACCGCCTTGATTCGGGCCAGCAGCTCCCGGCTGGAGTACGGCTTGGTGACGTAGTCGTCGGCGCCGAGCTCGAGCCCGACCACCTTGTCGATCTCGCTGTCCTTCGCGGTGAGCATGATGACGGGGACGGTCGAGCGCTGGCGCAGCTGGCGGCAGACGTCGATGCCAGAGAGCCCGGGCAGCATGAGGTCGAGCAGGACCAGGTCGGCGCCGTTCTGCTCGAACTCCGACAGGGCCGCGGGCCCGGTGTCCGCGACCGCCACGTCGTAGCCCTCCTTCTTGAGCAGGTACGACAGCGGGTCGGAGAAGGACTCCTCGTCCTCGACGATCAGGATGCGTCTCACTCGGCAGACCTCGGGTGTGGGATCTCGGGATCGGGATCAGGCGGGCGTGGACAGTTCGGGAGGAGCGGGCGGGGTCGACCGGGCGGTCGCGGCGGCCTCCGGCGTGGGTCGGCCCGCCTCCTGCGCCGCGAGGGGCATCCGGATGGTGAAGGTGGAGCCGCGGCCGGGCTCGGACCAGACGCACACCTGGCCGCCGTGGTTCTCGGCCACGTGCTTGACGATGGCGAGGCCGAGGCCCGTGCCGCCGGTGGCGCGGGACCTGGCCGTGTCGACGCGGTAGAACCGCTCGAAGATGCGCTCGTGCTCGTCGGCGTCGATCCCGACGCCCTGGTCCGTGACGGCGACGTCGACGAGGTCCTCCGTTGTCTGCACCCTGACGCTCACCCTGGTGCCGGACTCGGAGTAGGCGATCGCGTTACCGACCAGGTTGCCGATCGCCGTCGTGACGAGGTCGGCCTCACCCCACACGAGACACCCCTCGCCGATCTCGGTGCGCAGCTCGATGCCGCGCTCCTCGGCAAGGACCTCGGACGCGTCGACCGCCTCGACCGCGCAGGCGCCGACGTCGACGAGCACGGGGTCCTTGATGACGTCCTCGCCGGTGAGGCGGGACAGGTCGACGATCTCGCGAACGAGCCGGGTGAGCCGCTCGGACTCGCCTCCGATCCGCTGCGCGAAGCGCTTGACGACGGCGGGGTCGTCGTGGGCATCGAGGATCGCCTCGGCGAGCAGCGAGATTCCGCCGACCGGCGTCTTCAGCTCGTGGCTCACGTTGGCGAGGAAGTCGCGTCGGATCTCCTCGACGCGACGGGCCCGGGAGCGGTCCTCCACGAGAAGCAGCACATGGTCGCCGCCGAGGGGCGCGACCCGGGCTCCGACGACGGTGGTGGCGGCGCCGAGCGGTCCCTTGCGCAGCTCGAACTCTTTCTCGCGGATGACTCCGTCGCGGCGGGCTCGCCGGGCCATCTCGAGCAGCTCGGGATGGACGAGCTCCGCACCACGGACGAGGCCGTGGGCGACGGCCGCCGGCGAGTTGTTGACGACCCGGTCGGAGGTGTCGAGGACGATGGCACTCGAGCCGAGCACGGCGAGCACCTCCGCGGCACCGGGCGGCAGCGGCGTCTCGGGCCGGGGCTCGTCCTGAGCCGCATCGGACCGGTCGGACCATCGCATGGCAAACGTCGCGACCCCGCCCAGGGCGAGCCCGACGATGCCGCCGAGAGTGGCGGCTGCCATGGTGTCCACGCCCTCAGGGTACGCACGTCGGAGCGTGCTCCCGGCCACCGGCGGTGCGCCTCGGTGCAATGCCACCGAGTGTTCACTTGTGTGCCGCGAATGGTTCACATGAGGATGAGAGCGTCTGCTCGAATCGCACCACCAGCAGGACAGGACAACGCATGCGCGACCAGTTCCATGAGGACCTCGACACCATCACCGACCAGCTCGTCGAGATGACCCGGCTCGCCGGCTCGGCGATCTCTCGGGCCACGACGGCGCTGCTCGACGCCGACGTCCACCTCGCCGAGTCCGTCATCGAGGCCGACCGTCACCTCGACGAGATCCGGGTGCAGCTCGACGAGACCGCCGTCGACCTGCTCGCCCGGCAGCAGCCCGTGGCCACGGACCTGCGCACGATCGTGACGGCGATGCAGATGAGCACCGACCTCGAGCGGATGGGCGACCTCGCCCGGCACGTCGCGAAGGTCGCGCGCCTGCGCGTCCCCGACTCGGCGGTCCCGGCCGAGCTGCGCTCGCACATCCTGCGAATGGGCCAGGTCGCCGGTCGCATCGTCGCCTCCTGCGGCAGCGTCATCGCGGGCAACGACGTCAACGGGGCCGCCCGGCTCGAGAAGGACGACGACGCCATGGACGAGCTCCACCGCGAGCTCTTCCAGGTGCTGCTCGACGAGCGCAGCGCGCTGACCCGCCTCCAGGTCCTCGACCTGACCCTCGTCGGCCGCTACTACGAGCGCTTCGCCGACCACGCCGTCTCCGTCGCCCGGCGTGTCATCTACCTCGTCACCGGTGAGTACGCACCGAGCGTCGACCACGAAGAGGACGAGGACGCCGCGGACCTCGACTCCCTCACCCAGGCCTGACTCACTCGGCCCTGGGCTCCCCGGCACGAGCCGCTGGATCCCGGGGGCCGGACGCTGACGGCCAATGGAGCGCCGGGGTCGGCGGGCCGGGCGAGCGACTCAGCGCGGGCGACGCTGCCGGCGAACTCAGCGCACGAAGTGGACGGAAGCCCGCGATGCCCGGAGCGAGCCGGGCCGACGGACCCGGCGCGTCCCCGCCGACCCCCCGGGCTGAGGCCCGGGCGCAGCCGCGCGAGGCGTCAGCGGCCCTGGTTCGCGACGGCCTCCGCGGCAGCCCGGGCGGCGTCGGGGTCGAGGTAGCGACCGCCGCGCACCAGCGGCCGGAACGAGTCGTCGAGCTCGTAGACGAGCGGCATACCGGTCGGGATGTTGAGGCCGGCGATGTCCTCGTCGGAGATCTCGTCGAGCATCTTGACGAGGGCACGCAGCGAGTTGCCGTGGGCGGCGACGAGGACGGTGAGGCCGTCGGCGAGGTCGTTCTGGATCTCGTTCTCCCAGTAGGGAACCAGCCGGGTGACGACGTCCTTGAGGCACTCGGCGCGCGGCATCGCCTCGCCGAGCCCGGCATAGCGCGGCTCACCGGTCTGGGCGTACGGGTCGTCCGAGTCGATCGGGGGCGGCGGCACGTCATACGAACGCCGCCACTGCAGGAACTGCTCCTCGCCGAACTGATCGAGGATCTCCTTCTTGTTCTTCCCCTGCAGGGCGCCGTAGTGCCGCTCGTTGAGCCGCCAGTCGCGCTTGACCGGGATCCAGTGCCGGTCGGCCACGTCGAGGGAGATGTTCGCGGTCGTGATCGCGCGACGCAGCAGCGACGTGTGCACGATGTCCGGAACGATGCCCTCGGCGACCATCAGCTCGCCGCCGCGGACGGCCTCGGCGCGCCCTTTCGGGCTGAGGTCGACGTCGACCCAGCCGGTGAAGAGGTTCTTGGCGTTCCAGTCGCTCTCACCGTGGCGGAGCAGCACGAGCGTGTACGTCATGGCGGCCAGCCTAGCGAGGCGCACTCACCCGCCGGCGGGCCCCTCCGCGCCGCCATCGAGCCGATGGTCGGACGGCCCGAACCGGCCCTCCGGTCCTCCCTCGCTGGCGCTCGGTCGATCCTCAAGGCTTTGAGCCGTCCTCGAGCCGACGGTCGGACGGCCCGAACCGGCCCTCCGGTCCTCCCTCGCTGGCGCTCGGTCGATCCTCAGGCCTTGGGCCGTCCTCCAACAGGTGGCGGAACGCCTCGAGGTTGCGCGTCGACTCGCCGCGGGAGATGCGCCAGGCCCACTCCTTCTTCATCGAGGTGAGGAACCCGATCGTCAGCAGCTCGTTGAAGGTCTGGTCCGCGGCGGCGAGGATGACGCCGAAGAGCCGGTCGAGCCGGTCGTCGTCGACGGCCTCCGTCGGCAGCTCGCCACGCACGTATACGTCGCCATCCCCGTCGACGGCATACGCGATGCCGGTCAGTCGCAGGTTCTTCCGCAGCAGGTAGCGGTAGAACGCCTCGTGGTTCTCGTCGGGATTGCGGATGACGAAAGCCATCACGCTGGTCGTGGCCTCGCCGACCACGAGCGAGACCACTGTCCGCAGCTTCTGCTCACCGGGGAGCGTCACGACGTACTCGCCGTCCCGCGCGCCCGGCTCCCACTCGAGCTCGACCGACCGGAGGTATGCCGCTGTGCGGGTTCCCGCTCGCGCCGCGGCGCCGGCGGCGCCGGCCGCCGCCACTTCTGGGTTGGCGGTGGTCGCCCCCTCGGGGGTCGGGGTCTGGCTCACGGGATCACCGCCGTGGGGACGCCGGCGAGGCCCTGCCCCTCGCCGATCGGGGAATGCGTGTGGTCATCGATGGCTCGACGGTAGACCTCGAGAAGGCGGTCCGTCGTCGCGTCCCACCCGAAGCCGGCCGCATGCTGGACCGCCTTGCGGGACAAGTCCTTCCGGCGTGCAGGGTCATCGAGGAGCGCGCCCACCGCGTCAGCCCACTGCTCGGGCTGGTGGGTCGGGACGAGGACGCCCCCGTCGCCAACCGCAGTCGGCAGGCCACCGACGGCCGCGGCCACGACCGGCGTGCCGCAGGCCTCGGCCTCGATGGCGACGAGCCCGAAGGACTCCGAGTGGCTCGGCATGACCACGAGGTCGGCCGCCCGGTACCAGTCGGCGAGGACCGGT
>NZ_JBQCCV010000022.1:0-5066 GCF_051961875.1 Intrasporangium sp.
GAGCAGCCCCCGACGCCCGAACCGGACGCGGACCGGCGCTCGCGGTGGCAGCGCTTCCGTGACGGGCTTCCCCAGGTCCGGCCGCTGTCCCGGTGGACCCTGCTGGCCAAGCTGGTCGCCGCGACGCTCGCCCTCATCACCGTCGTCACGCTGCTCACGGGCGGCTTCACCATCTTCGCCCTCGACCGCTACCTCACCTCGCAGGTCGACGACCAGCTGGCGACCGCCATCGCGCAGGCGGGCGGCCCGCGGGGGCAGCTGCCGTTCACACCCGGTGACGGCGACGACGGCCATCGGGGGCCCGGCAACGAGGGACTGCTGGCCTTCATCGGCTCCGTCAACTCCGGCTTTGCGACGACCCGCGACAACGACAGGGTCGCCCTGACCTCGACCCAGCTGGGCGAGATAAACCAGGCGGGGATCGGGCGCGAAGGCACCACCCTCGATTTGGGGGGCGACGTGGGCACCTACCGCCTCATGGCGACTCGCGCGCTGGTACGGGTGGGCAACACCGGCGTCCCGGTCACCATGGTCGTCGGACTGCCGACCGGTCCCCTGGAGGAGACCGTGCACCGGATGGTCCTCATCGCGATCATCTGCGGCGCCGGCGGGATCCTCGTCGCCGGTGGGGTCGGCACGTGGATCGTCCGTCGAAGCCTCGCGCCCCTCCGTCGGGTCGCTGCCACCGCGAGCCGGGTCTCGGAGCTCAACCTCGCCGAGGGCCAGGTCGCGCTCGGCGAACGGGTGCCCCCGGAGGACACCGACACCCACACCGAAGTGGGCCAGGTCGGTGCGGCATTCAACGAGATGCTCGAGCACGTCGACGAGGCGCTCACGGCGAGGCACCAGAGCGAGCAGCGTGTGCGCCAGTTCGTCGCGGACGCGAGTCACGAGCTGCGCACACCGCTCGCCTCGATCATGGGCTACGCCGAGCTGTCGCAGCGGGAGCGCGAGCCGGTGCCCCAGGCGGTCCGCCACGCCCTCAGTCGGATCGGCAGCGAGGCCGACAGGATGGCCGGCCTCGTCAGCGACCTGCTCCTGCTCGCGCGGCTCGATGCCGGGCGGCCCCTCGACCGTGACGAGGTGGACCTGTCCATGCTCGCCGTCAACGCGGTGAGCGACGCGCACGCCGCCGCGCCGGACCACTCGTTCTCCCTCGACCTGCCGCCCGAGCCGGTCTGCGTCCCCGGGGACGAGCCTCGGCTGCACCAGGTGCTCGCCAACCTCCTCGCCAACGCCCGCACTCATACGCCTCCGGGCACGATGGTGACGACGTCGGTGCGCCGAGAGGGCGACCGGGTCCGGATCGCCGTCCACGACAACGGCCCAGGCGTGCCAAAAGCGCTGCAGCCGAACGTCTTCCAGCGCTTCGCGCGCGGCGACGACGCACGCAACAGGGCCGGTGGCAGCACGGGCCTCGGGCTGTCCATCGTGGCCGCCGTGGCGCGCGCCCACGGTGGGCGGGTCGAGCTGGACAGCCGTCCCGGCGACACGACCTTCGCGGTCTTGCTGCCCGCCTGCTGAGCCGTCCCCACCGCGAGGTATGTCGCTGAGCCGGCTCCGCGGCATACGCCCTGCTCCCATGGGTGGCCACTTCTCATCAACCCGGCAAAGTCATGTCACAGGGATGGCACAGCGGCGCTCGCGAATGTGGGCGCGTGACAACGACTCTGGAGCGCAGCGGCGCGACGACTGACCGGACCGGCGCCCGACGTGGTTCCGCAGCGCGGCGAGAGTGGCTCGTCCGAGCCTGGCAGGGGCCGGAGGACGACCCTCGCTGGGCGCGACCCACGCTGTGGCTGCTGCTGCTGGCCACGCTCGTGCTCTACACCTGGGACCTCACGGCCAGCGGCTGGGCCAACTCGTTCTACTCCGCCGCGGTCCAGGCCGGCAGCACCAACTGGGAGGCGTTCCTCTTCGGTAGCTCGGACGCGGGTAACTCGATCACCGTCGACAAGCCGCCGGCCTCGCTGTGGGTCATGGCACTGTCCGTGCGGGCCCTGGGGCTCAGCTCCTTCGCGATCCTGCTGCCGCAGGCGCTGATGGGAGTCGGCACCGTCGCGGTTGTGCACGCCTCCGTGCGGCGCTACTCCGGCCCGGCCGCCGGGCTGATCGCCGGTGCGGTCGTCGCGCTGACGCCGGTCGCGACGCTGATGTTCCGCTTCAACAACCCCGATGCGCTGCTGACGCTGCTCATGGCACTCGCGGCGTGGGCGACCCTCCGAGCGATCGAGGCTGCGTCGGCACGCTGGCTCGTGCTCGCGGGCGTGTTCGTCGGGTTCGGCTTCCTGACCAAGGCCCTGCAGGTGTTCCTCGTCGTGCCGGCCCTGGGCATCGCCTATCTCATCGCTGCGCCGACAACGGTGCGGCGACGAATCGTCCACTCGCTCATGGCTGTCGGGGCGATCCTCGTCTCCACGGGCTGGTGGGTGGCCCTCGTCGAGCTCGTCCCGGCGAGCATGCGTCCCTACATCGGTGGAAGCCAGACGAACTCCTTCCTCCAGGTCACCTTCGGCCACAACGGGTTCGGCCGGTTGACCGGCGACGAGACCGGCTCGGTCGGCGGCGGCAACGGCTGGGGCGAGACGGGCCTACAGCGCATGTTCGGCCCTGGCATCGGTGACCAGATCTCGTGGCTCATCCCCAGCGCGCTCGTGCTGCTCGCGGTCGGGCTGTGGCTGCTCCGCCGTGCGCCGCGGACCCACCGCGTCCGCGCCGCCTATGTCGTCTGGGGTGGCTGGTTGCTCGTGACCATGCTCGTCTTCTCGTTCATGGCGGGCATCTTCCACCAGTACTACACGGTGGCCCTGGCCCCGGCGATCGGCGCGCTGGTCGGCATCGGAGGCGTCCATGTGTGGCGCCACCGCCACGAGTCGGTCGGTTCGGTGACCCTCGCGGTCGCCCTGGCCGCCGCGTCCGTATGGGGCTTCATCCTCCTGTCCGGGACGACGGCCTACGGCGAGGGCCTCCGGTTCCTCGTCCTCGTGCTCGGGATGTCGGCGGCCCTGCTGCTGCTGGCCGTCAACTGGCTGGACCACAGGGCGGTTCCGGTCATCGCGGCGGCAGGGCTGGTGGCGGCGCTCGCCGGCCCGGCGGCATACAGCCTCTCGACCGCGAGCGTCGGCCACACCGGTTCGATCGTGGTGGCCGGCCCGACCGCGACGGCGGGCGCAGCCGGTTTCGGACGCGGGCCGGGAGGCTTCGGTGGTCGCGGCGGCGCCGGTGGCCTGCTCGATGCGAGTGCCCCCAGCACCGCGGTCGTCGCGGCACTGAGCCAGAACGCTGACCAGTACAGGTGGGTGGCCGCGGCGGTTGGGTCGCAGACCGCGGCCGGGCTCCAGCTCGGCAGTGGACTGCCCGTGATGCCCATCGGCGGGTTCAACGGCTCAGACCCGTCGCCGACCCTGGCGCAGTTCGAGCAGTACGTCGCCTCGGGACGGATCCACTACTTCGCCGGGAGCGGCCGGGACAGCGGCTTCGGCAGACGCGGCGGCTTCGGTGGCGGCTTCGGTGGGGGAGGCATCGGCGGAGCCGGTGGCTTCGGTGGTGGCCCGGGCGGGCAGACAAGCGGCAGCGGCGCAGCCCAGCAGATCGCCTCGTGGGTGCAGGAACACTTCACGCCCGTGCAGATCGGCGGCCAGACGTTCTACGACCTGACGCAGCCGCTGTCATGACCACCTCGCAGCAGCTGCCGGTGGTGGCGACGACCAGCGATGCCGGCGCTCCGGGAGGGTTGCGCCGACAGGTGATCCGCTTCGCCGGCGTCGGCATCCTCTCGACCGTCCTGCACCTGGGCCTCTTCGCGGGCCTGGAGACGGCCGGTCTTGGCAGCCAGCTCGCCAACGGGGTCGCGCTCGTCATCGCGACCGTCTGCAACACCGGGGCGAACCGGTGGTGGACGTTCGGGGTCGTCGGGCGGCACCGGCTGGTGACGCACCACGGCCAGGCCCTCCTCATCTTCGCGATCACCTGGACCGCGACCACGGCCGCGCTTGGCGTGCTCGGCGCGGTGGTGCCCGGGGCCTCGACGCTCACCCAGACGGTCGTCGTCGCAGTGGCCAACGTGCTGTCCACGGCCGGGCGGTTCGTGGCGATGCGGTCGTGGATCTTCCGGGCCAGGGCCTGAGGGTCGTCGAGGGTCGTCGGCCGGCGAGGCGGCGGCGGCTCAAGCCGATGCGTGGCGGATCGGTCGGGCCGATGGGGTGGCGGACCGCTCGAGGACGGGCGGCCGCCGCCACGTCAGGACCGGCCCTTCGCAGCCTTCTGCTCCTCTGCCGAGTAGGCGCCACGGACGACATACGTGATGAGGCTCGCGAGGGCGGCGCCGAGGAGCGGCCCGACGACATAGATCCAGGCTGCGTGCCACTCGCCGCTCACGAAGACGGGGCCGAGGGACCGGGCTGGGTTCATCGAGGCGCCGGTGAGATGTCCGGCGATCAGGCCGTTGAGGGCGATCGCGATCCCGACCGGCAGTGCAGCGCCGGGCCCGACCAGGCTCTCCCGGGTGGAGACGTTGAGGATGACACAGACAAGGACGGCCGTGAGGATGACCTCGGTCGCGACGGCCAGCCCGGCGTCGACATGGGGCTTGCTGGTCCCCAGCGAGCCGGCCGTGCCGAAGCGCAGCCGGAACAGCCACGCGGCGAGGACCGCACCGACGAGCTGGGCTGCGACGTAGGCAGGCACCCGGCTCCAGGGGAAGGCGCGGCGGAGGGCGAAGGCGGTCGTGACCGCCGGGTTGATGTGGGCGCCGCTCACGTCGCCGAGGCCGTAGATGACGAGCGCGACCGTCATGCCGGGGGTGACGGCCTTGACGGCGTCCGGGACCGGGATGCCGAGCGACGCGGTGAGCACGTCCGGCGCGATCGAGACCGCCGTCAGCAGCCACGCGCCCACGGCCTCGGCGACCAGCCGGCGGGGGAGTGGCGGCGGCGGTGGGTCCTCGGGCTTCTCCTCACTCGGGGCCGATGCGGGGTCGGTCGGAGTCATACCAATCCACTACCCACCCTCCGACGCCGCGTCCTCGCTCACCAGTGGCTGCGGCTGGCGAAGGCGGCTGCGCTCGC